>CAYTWG010000001.1:0-95238 GCA_964442005.1 uncultured Bacteroides sp.
CGGTTCCTTCAAATTTGATTTTCCCTATTGAAGGGAAGTACTCTTTCTTTTCCATTTGTCCAATAGTTTAATTGTAATTATAGTTGTTTTTTTGCACATTCTGATTCTTTGCCAAACAGATAGGATTTCTCGTAGCCCCCGAAGTCGATGACTATCTTTTCAAACACGATTCCCGGGTCGAGGGGACGGATAGTGATAGTGTGCGGCTGCGAACCGGCGACCGCGCCATTTACGGTTTTTTCTACTACACGACGTGCCACGACAGGATAATAATTGGTATGGATGTTTTCGGGGCGTTCGTTCATGTTGCCGTTGAAGTTGACTGTCACCGGCTGCTGTCCGTCGATCGATACATCATAACGGTGACCGTCGATCCGGGAGAACGCGAGAGTGGACTTTGTGATTACATGAACCGTTACGCTGTCAACGTCTGCGGGTAATGCAAACTCGTATGTTACCGAGGCTCCGTTGACGGGGGCGGTATATGGCATTACCGCTATGGCGCCCTGAGTGCGCCCCATATACGGCAGATAGGTCCAGCGAGCCTGTGAGTCGGGTTGCGTGATGCTGTTGAAGTGTCCGGCTTCGATAGCGACATATCCTTCTGAGGACTCAAATGAGAACCCTCCCTGCATCGGAGCGTCATTAGCAATGCGATAAATCTCCGGCATAGTGTCTCCGTCAAACCAGTCGTGCCATTCGGTGTAACCGATATGATTCTGAGTCATCATGCCGTTCCATTTGCCGCCGGCGATCACGTGGTTGTATTCGTTCATGAGTTCCGCATCGCGTCTGAAACATTTCTCCACATTGTCAGCCCATACGTTTGCCTCAGGCATCCCCTTGGCGTAGAGGTCATGATTCATTGCCTGGGAGTAGTACATCTCATATAGATTAGACATTACCTGTATCGGGAAAAGCAGTAATTCCTTATAGGTGTCTCGGTACTCGGGAGAAATGGCGATATATTGTCTCAATGCTTCGGCTTCAAGACGCGTAAAGTCGTCGGATACGCTTTTCCATTCGCCGGTTTTGAGATTATAGGTATTCCGGTCAAGAAGTTCTGGAGTGACACGACCGTTATATTTGCACAGCAGATTGAAGATGCGTGCGGCTTCGGGAGCCTGATCGGGACCGAGCTGCTGCTCAAAGAAACGCAACGTGTGTCCCAGAAGATTGTCGACGGTAAATGCTTCCGGATTCCAGGCTATGTCGAGGAAGAGGGTGATCGGATATTCCATCGGCTTCAGGTCTCCTACATTCAGTATCCAGAGTTTGTCGACTCCATAGGCATAAGTGAGTTGAAGCTGTTCCCACATGTTCTGTATGGGTGTACAGTTGAGCAATTTGCTGTTACGCGGTGCTCCGACGTAGTCGACATGGTAGTACATGCCCCATCCCCCCGGGTGCATACGTTCCTTCTCGTCGGGCAGGCGGCGCACGTTGCCCCAGTTGTCGTCACATAATAGCAGAATGACATCATCAGGCACTCTAAGACCGGCGTCATAATAGTCAAGCACTTCTTTGTATAGAGCCCATACCTGAGGTGTTTTGTCGGCTTTCTTGCCGGTTTCGCGCGCAATGATTTTACGTTGGTTGGCTATTACTTTCTTGAGTAGCGCGACATCGGCGTCGGCACTCATGGCTTCGTCGCCGTCACCGCGCATACCTATCGTGACAACATCCTCGGTATTCTTCATACGCTTGATGCCCTGAATAAAGAAATCATCAATGACTTTACGGTTGGTGGCGTAGTTCCACGGACCGTTGTTCTGTCGGTTGCGCGCCCATTCCTGATGGTTGCGTGCCATTGGTTCGTGGTGAGATGTACCGATTATTACGCCCATCTCGTCGGCGAGACGACTATTCTCGGGGTCATCAGCGTAGAATGCCCAGTCCCACATTGCCGGCCAAAGGAAATTTCCGCGCAGTCGCAGGATAAGTTCGAATACACGCTCATAAAAGCGGTGATCTCCGTAGGATGTTCCGTAGATATTCTTGACCCAGTTCATGAGACACGGACCCTCGTCGTTGAGGAAAATTCCGCGATAGGTCACTGCCGGTTCGCCGGCAGTGTAGGCTCCTTCTTTAATGTAGAGCTGATTTTTCTGCTGTACCGGAACGTCAGCCCAGTCATACCATGGCGAAACGCCGATGAGTTCCGAGAGTTCATAGATACCGTATATGGCGCCACGTCGGTCGCTTCCTGCTATTACCAAAGCGCGGTCAACACCGGGATACGGGTTATAGACTGTCGCCATTATGTATTTCTCGTTTTTCCCTTCAAGACAGTTCCTGTCAATTTTTCCTGTCTCGAGAAGCGGTTTTATTAGGTCGGAATTCAGTGTGCCGGCAATGATGATATCACTGCTGTCTGTAATCTTTTTGCTCTTGACAACGGTCGCATCGGTGCCACATACTTTGCCGAAATCTTTGCCGAGATTGTCGGCTGCGATACTTACGCCTTTTGCGTCGTCAGGGTCTATAAAAATGGGCAGGGGAGTAGGGCGCTGTGAAGCGTTTTGTTTGATCAGCAACGGCATCTTACCTGAGCCCGGAATAGTGTCGGTTATTTCCGGATGGTCGATCGGGTGGGCGCCCTGTGATGACAGCAACAGTGATACTATGGCAACAATTCGTAAATAGTGAAATCGTGAGGTATAGGTTTTCATGTGATTTAATGATTTCTTAATCACAAAGATACTGATAATTTACATTACAGAATAATTATAAGCGTATAGCTTGAATAATTATATGTAAATATGTAATACGAATACGTCTCATTTACATATAAATTTGTAGCTCGCATCGATTTGATGTGTCAAAAATGAATGTCATACAAACTTTTTTAGTATGTTTGTAGCGAAATTTATATACCATGAGGAACAAAATACGTTTATTATTTATTTTTGCTTTTCTGTTATTTTATCCGTTTTATGCACAATGTCTGGAGAGTGGGGATGGGAATACCCGCACCGGTTGGCTTTTCGCATCTCCTGAATCGGTATCGGGCGGTTACACATCTTTCTGTCAGGACAGAGATGGCTATCTGTGGATTGGTACCGACTGCGGACTGATACGGTTTGACGGAACGAGTTACGACGTGTATCTGTCGGACCCCAATTCCGAGGGTTCTTTAAGTGATAATCGCGTGCTTGGTCTGTTGTGTGACTCGGCAGGTCGTCTGTGGGTTGCAACAGCCAACGGATTGAACCTGTATGACCAGCAGACCGATTCATTTAAGGTAATCAAATTGCCGTCACTTAATTTTGACGGGTACATAATAGCGATAACCGAGCAAAGCGACGGTATTGTTACGTTTGTCGTGTCGGGTGTGGGCATGTATGGCATTACGGAAGAAAACGGCGAGCCTGTAGCGTTCAACTACCTGTCTTATATAGTAGATGCTAAAGACTTTAATTCGCTGGCGAGCTCCGAGAGCGGACAACTCTTTGCCGGAACCCACGACGGACAATTGGTCGTCATATCCCGTAACGGTCAGTATAATGAAATTAAGGTAGCCGATAACTATATTACCGGTGTTGCGATAGAAAATACGGGTAATGTTATTGTCAGCGATTTTAATGATATTTATCGGGTAAATATCAAGGATTACAGCGTGACAAAACTGTCTCAGTCACAACCGTTTCAGATAAACCGTCTGTTGGGAGGAAATGCCCGTGAAGGCGTTTATGTCGCCACCTCCGGCGAGGGACTCTGGGCTGTGGATCCTTTATCCGACGAAGTTTTTCCCTGTTCTGATATTTATTCGTCATTTCTGAATCTCCGGAATGCTATTATCGGTGCAGCTTATTTTTCTCCTGACGGCTATCTGTGGCTCGGGTGTAATTATTATGGTATAGTAATGGTGCCGGTACATAAGCAGCCGTTTGTCTACCGTAAAATTTCCGACGTCTTTCCTGATTTTGAAGGAGGAATCAAGGCTATGGCTACCTGGGACGGAAATGTCCTGGCGGCTCTCGGTTACGGACGCGTTGCCCTTTTCTCTCCCGAGGGAAAATTGCTGATGCAGGCTGCGGTGCCCGGTGGCGGAGCAATATGTTCGCTCACAGTTGCGTGGGGTAATAAAGCAATAATAGGAATGGCAAACGACGGGTTGTGGGAGTTGTCCCTGCCCGACGGTCATCTGAGAAAACTGCATGACATATCGGGCAAATATCCCAAGATCCTGGCTGTTCCTGCCAACGACGGCAAGCTGGTAGTAAGTGTTTTCGGTAAAGGTGTGATGCTCTATGACACCCTTACGGGACAAGAGCAATGGTTTGACTGTGATAACGAGAAAGGACCGCTGTTTAACACGTTTGTAGAGAGCATGTGCCGGACTGATGATGACAAGGTGTGGATCGGTCTTTATGGCGGTCTCGCATGCTACGACCTGACTACCGACTCGTTCATAACCATAGATCAGGAGCCGTTTTTGCCGGGAGCGTCGTTTGACATAGCACCCGCAGAGGATAACAGCATACTTGTCGCAACGAGCCACGGGTTGATACATCTTGACATAAACAAGGGCATATTGCGTAAATACACTGCCGATGACGGGCTTATCGACAGCGATGTGCGCAAAATCGCTATCGACGCCAACGGCGGTCGATGGATAGGATCGCAGCGCGGACTGTCATATCAGTCACCTGTCAGCGGTGACATTTCTTCGTACAGAGGAGGTTATGGACTTGTGGAGACATCATTCGGACAGCTGGCGTTTTCTAAGGACAATAATCTCGTCTACCTCGGTAGTAATAAAGGAATAACGTCGTTTAACCCTGATTCACTATTACAGACTAATCTTGATACATGTATCAAAGTGTCGGGTATGTATCTTAACGGCAAGAAAGTGACGCCGACGACGCGGTTTGACAACCGCGCGATTATAGAAGGGAGTGCTGTCAATCCGACATCATTGTATCTTCCGTATCAGGAAAACTCTCTTACACTACGTCTTGCAACCCGTGATTTCCGTGATGCATCGAATGTGCAGTATGTGTGGCGTATTGATGACGAGGGGTGGAACACTACCCGCCGAGGAGAGAATCTTATTTATCTGCCTCATCTTGATCCGGGTCGTTACAAATTGCAGATCAAGGGTGTTGAAAACAACGTTTCATCAGAATTACTTGAACTGTCGATACGTATTTCATCGCCGTGGTATCTGACTGACATCGCTAAGTTTTTTTATGCGCTGGTATTATTGTCGCTTATAGCTCTCGTGTGTATTCTCTACAAGAAGAAACGTGACGAACAGGAAAACGATGCGCGCATAAGATTTTTCATGGATATATCACATGATATCAGATCTCCGATAACGCTGATAATGAGCCCACTCGAGTCGTTGCTCAAGCAGCCGTTCGATGATGATGTAAAAAAGAAACTTAAACTGATGCAGCGAAATTGTCAGCGTATTCTGAGTCTTGTGAACCAACTGCTTGAAATCAGGAAACTGGAAAAGGGTAAAGTGAGACTGTCTTGCCGTCTTACCGATGTCAACCGATTTATAAGCGAGCTTGTGGAGATGTTCACTCCTCAGGCTGTTGACAAAGGACTTGATATTAAGTTTGCGGCAGGGCATGATGTCCCCGAGATATGGGTTGACCGGGACAATTTTGATAAAATATTGGTGAATCTCATTTCCAACGCTATAAAGTACACTCCTAAAGGAGGATCGATTTCAGTCATGACTGAGCGCGTTGATGACCAGGTTATCGGACCTGCGGTAGAGGTTAGTGTGACTGACACCGGTGTCGGTCTTGACACGAAGATGATAGCCCGTATATTCGACCGGTTCTATAGAGCGGACAAGTATTCATCAGACAAAGAGGGATTCGGTATCGGTCTTGACCTGTGTCGCCGTCTTGTTGAGTTTCACCATGGTACAATTACGGCACGCAACCGAGATGGCGGTGTAAAAGGCAGCATATTCTCGGTAAGACTTCCGGTTGACAGCTCCTATTATGGTAAAGATGAGCTGATAAAGACCGATGACAAGCCGTTGCTTGATGCCGATGAGGTGTCAACTCGTATTATCGGGGCAACGGTGCCTGAAGACGACCGACCCGGTAAGGCGGCATCCAAGACATCGCTTATGCGCCGATTGCTTGTTGTTGAGGATGATGCCGATTTGCGCAATTATGTGTGTGAATATCTCAGTACGCGCTTCAATGTGACCGGTGTCGAGAACGGCGCTGAGGCAATGAAGGTTATCGGCGAGTCATTGCCCGATCTTGTGATAAGTGACGTGATGATGCCCGAAGTCGACGGTATAACACTGCTTCACAGGCTGAAGTCCAACGCCGACACTCATCATATCCCGGTGATACTGCTCAGTTCTAAGAATGCAGTCTCCGACCGAGTTGCGGGCTGGGAGAAGGGGGCTGACGCCTATCTTGGCAAACCGTTCAGTATCAATGAGCTCGAACGGCTCGCCACTAATCTTATCGACAACCGTCTGCGCATGAAAGGGAAATTCTCAGGAGTGCAGAATACCGGAAGTGTCATCGCTGCGCCTGAATTTAAGGGTAACGACGAGGCTCTGATGGAGCGAATGATGAAAATCATAAACAAACATATTGACGACAAGTCGTTGAATGTTGAGAAACTCTCGCAGGAGGTCGGTGTAAGCCGAGCCCATCTGCACCGCAAGATGAAGGATATGATAGGCATGACCCCGAGTGACTTCATCCGCACGATACGTTTACGTCGTGCATGTGAGTTGCTACGGAAAGGGGACATTGAGGTCACTCAGGTCGCATATACTCTTGGATTTACCTCTCAGCCTCACTTCTCGTCGGTGTTTAAGAAGTTTGTCGGCGTCAGTCCGTCGGAATATCGTGCCAAATGGGAAGCCGGCAAGGCTCCTGCAATGCCTCAATCGTTTTTTCCAAACGATGACGATGTTGCTAAAGAAGAGAATGATGTTAAAGAAGAATAAGGATTTTAAGCAATTATATATGATAAATAAAAAATTTCTTGCCGGTGTTATGGCGGTTTCAGCTGTGTTGCCGTTGAGTCAGCCTGCCTTTGCTGAAGTGAAGCTGCCGTCAGTGATTTCTGACGGAATTATTTTTCAGCGCGATCAACCTGTGAACGTGTGGGGTAAGGCGTTGCCCGGCGAGAGGGTAGAGGTCACTCTCGGAGACAACAAAGTTTCGGTCTCGGCAGGAGCCGACAGTTGCTGGACGGCTGTTTTGCCAGCAATGGCTGCCGGCGGTCCTTATCGACTGAAAGTTAATGACCTGATTGTTGATGATGTGTTACTTGGAGATCTGTATCTTTGCTCGGGTCAGAGTAATATGGAATTGCCTGTGAGTCGTGTGCTTGATTTCTACCGTGATGAGGTCAAGGCTTATTCCAACCCACAGATACGTGAGTTCAAGACTCCTAAAGAATATACATTTGATACCGGTCGGGATGATGTGTCACCGTCGGTATGGAAAAAGGCAGTGCCGGGAGAGAGTGAGAAATTTGGCGCGCTGGTGTATTTCATGGCACGTGAACTTTATGAAAGAAACGGACATGTGCCTGTGGGCATTGTCAATTCAAGCTGGGGAGGTACACGTATTGAGGCTTGGATAAGTCGTGAAGCTCTGTCGGATTATCCCGAGCGTGTTCATCGTCTTGAAATGGCTGCCGATGATACGTATCGGTTAAATCTGTCTGTCGCCGAACGACGTGCTCAGGACCTGTGGTACTCGATAATGAATCGTGATGATGCCGGTTACGGCGATGCGGTTCATTGGAGCAGCCCCGAGCTTGATGACAGTGGCTGGATTGCTACCGATCTGATGTCAAGAGAGTGGGGTGCCTCCAATGGTAAACCGGTCAACGGTTCCCACTGGCTCAGACGTTCGGTCGAGATTCCGTCAGGGCTTGCCGGTCGGGAAGCCGAGCTGCGGCTGGGCTGTATAGTTGATGCCGACTCGGTGTGGGTTAACGGTGTGTTTGTCGGCTTTACTGCCTATCAGTATCCTCCCCGTATATATAAGGTACCTGCGGGTGTGCTGCGTGATGGCGACAACACGGTGTGCATACGTGTTGTCAGCAATGCCGGTGTGCCGCATTTTGTACCGGAAAAGCCTCATAAATTCATTTTCGATGATGGAACGGAAGTGGAGCTTGAGGGGGAGTGGAAACACCGAGTAGGCTCTCCGATGTCTCAAACCCCTTCGGTCACCGATTTTTTTCAGACTCCTTCTGTGCTTTACAATGCGATGATAAAGCCGATGATAAGGTTGCCGTTCCGCGGCGTGGTGTGGTATCAGGGTGAGTCGGATGTCGATATACGCAATGAGTATTCACGCTTGCTGAAGTCGCTTATCGCCGATTGGCGTGAGTCGTTCGACGATGATACAATGCCGTTTTATATAGTTGAACTGGCTGATTTTCTCCATCCTTCAGATGTCAACGGGCGTCGCAGTTGGCAGGAAATGCGCGATGCGCAGCGCCGTGCCGCCGAGGAAACTCCCGGTGCGTGGTGGATTAAGAACGGGGATATAGGCGAGTGGAATGACATCCATCCTCGTGATAAAAAAACGCCCGGTAGGCGTGTCGCCGATAGGATTATTTCTGACTCCGGTCGCTGAATATTACCGATTGGCACGTATAGCTTACATATCTGTACATGCTGTTGCCCGATATAAATATTGTTGTAACCTTTGAGAATCCACACTTGATTTTATAATGTTAATTTTGCATTGTAAAATCAAGCGATGGAAATCAGAAAAAACATATTGGCGATTGTAGGTCTTGCTGCGGTGGGACTGAGCCTGGTGTCGGCTCCGGAATGTGTCGGAGCAGAGCCTGACGCTTTCAACAATCCGGTGATATGGGCTGATGTCCCAGATCCTGATGTAATAAGGGTCGGCGATGATTTCTATATGGTCAGCACTACGATGCACCTTATGCCTGGCTGCCCTGTCATGCACTCCAAAGATCTTGTAAACTGGCAGACGATAGGCTATGTGTTCGACCGTCTTGAAGATACCCCGCGTTATGATCTTATTGACGGTACTGTCTACGGCAAAGGTCAGTGGGCAACATCGCTGAGGTGGAGAGACGGACGATTCTACGTGCTGTTTTCGCCAAACGACCAGCCGTACCGCTCATATATATACACGGCTGAGAATCCAGCCGGTCCGTGGACTCTTGTAACACGTACCGATCATTTTCATGACGCGTCGTTGTTGCTTGACGATGACGGGAAAGCTTATGTGTTCTATAATGGCGGTCAGATACGCCTGCGTCAGCTTAACGATGATCTATCCGGTGTGAAAGAGGGCGGTCTCGACATGGACGCAATCATGCCCGACAGCACCGAGACAGGACTGCACGAAGGAAGCCGCGTGGTGAAATATAACGGTAAATATTATGCTTTCGTGATTTCATGGCGGGCAGGCAAGCCCCGCCGTCAATTGTGTTATGTGGCAGACAATCTGACCGGTCCGTATGAGAAACATGTGGTACTCGAATCAGAATTCGGCGGATTCCCGTATGTCGGTCAAGGTTGCCTTGTGGATGATGCTGAAGGTAATTTCTGGGGAATGATATTCCAGGATCGTGGCGGTGTGGGGCGCGTGCTTACGCTCAATCCGTGTCGTTTTGTTGACGGAGTGCCTGTCCTGGGTGATTCCGACGGTAAAGTCCCGGCTACGGTTTATAAGACGATAGATAAAGATGGTAAGTGCCGAGTGTCGGAGTCAGATGATTTCTCTGACGGGTCCAAGTCGATATTGTGGCAGTGGAATCATAATCCTGTCGACTCGGCGTGGTCGCTTACTGAACGCCCCGGTTTTCTGCGGCTCAAGACTTCGAGAGTTGTCCCCAACTTGTTTGAGGCTCCCAATACGATAAGTCAGCGCATGGAAGGTCCGCGCGGCAGTGCTGTTGTCCGTCTGGATGTCTCGGGAATGTTGCCGGGAGACATGGCGGGATTTGCCGCTTTCAATGGCGATACAGGGCTGATCGGTGTCGAGTGTGACAGTCTCGGTAGGTATCTTGTGTGTGCCTCGGCGTCGGTATCTCTCGGCAAGCGTCATGAAGTTGAGCAGGTTGTTGAGAATGTCCTTGAGCGTCAGCCTCTCTTGACTGATTCAGTCTATCTGAAAATATCGGTCGATTTTACTCCGGGGCAAGATATGGCTGTGTTCTCGTATAGTTTCGACGGGCAAAATTGGACTGAAGCGGGGCAACCGTTTAAAATGATATTTGATTACCGCCGGTTCTTTATGGGCACTCGGTATGCGATATTCAACTATGCTACACTTGCCACGGGCGGTTATATTGATGTTGACTTCTTTGAAGTAAGCAACGAGAAGTATTAAAAATATGAGATTTAGGTTACAAATTATATGAATACGTTAACGGTATAGATTTACTGGTAAGAAAGGTTAACACTTTGTTTGAATATAGGTTTAAATTAACGAGCCCTGTTGTGTGAACAACGGGGCTCGTTGTTTAATCGATTGATAATTAGAATGTCTCGATGGGGTATTTTACAAAAATATATAAAAATGATACATCTCAAATGTCGTATGATACGAATAATTACACAAACCGCATAAGTAAAAACGGGGTTAATTGATGTTAAATATAATTTTGTAGTGCAAAACCAAATTATTCACATGAAAACAAACTTTTCCTTATTTGTGTTGCTCAGTCCTGTCCTGCTGTTTAACGGCGGGTGTGCTTCTAATCCAAAGGGGATTGAGCCGCAAAGTTCTGTTGCTATTTTTGATTCGTTCAATTATCAGGGTGATGATGATTACTACAAGGTCAATCCCCTTCCCGGACCGAGTTCGTTCTACAATCCTGTTCTTGCCGGATGGAATTCCGATCCCTCAATCTGTACCAACGGGAAAGGCGATTATTTCCTTGTGACTTCTACGTTTTCCTATTTTCCCGGTGTGCCGTTGTATCACAGCCGCGATCTGGTAAACTGGAAACATGCGGGCTACGTACTCAGTCGACCCTCTCAGTTGCGCAATATAGAGAAACAGCACGTAAGTGGCGGTATTTTCGCTCCTGCGATTTCATACAATCCTGCAAACGAAACTTATTACATGATCACCACCAATGTAGGTGACGGCAATTTCTTTGTCAAGACTCAGGATCCGTTTGGTGAGTGGAGCGATCCTATAATGCTTCCCGAGGTGCAGGGTATTGATCCCTCATTCTTCTTTGACGAGAACGGCAAGGGATATATCGTAAATAATGACGACGCTCCTGACGGCAAGCCCGAATATCCCGGACACCGTACGGTGCGTATTGTCGAGTTTGACCCCGCTACCGATAAGTGTGTGGGCGAGCGTAAGATTATTGTCAATAAGGGATGCCGTCCCGAGGAGAAACCGATATGGTGTGAAGGTCCCCATATATATAATATTGACGGCAAGTATTATCTTATGACAGCTGAAGGCGGTACAAGTGACTGGCACAGCGAGGTGATCTATCGTGCCGACTCTCCCTTCGGACCCTATACCCCCTGGAGCGGAAATCCTATCCTTACACAGCGCACATTGTCACCTGACCGTGAAAACCCTGTGACATGTGCCGGACATGCCGATATTATTAAAGATGAAAACGGAAATTGGTGGGGTGTATTCCTCGCTTGTCGTCCGGTTGAAGCCAACAAGGAAAATCTCGGTCGTGAGACATTCATGCTTCCCGTGACCTGGACTGAGGACGGCTGGCCCGTATTCATCGGTCATGACGAGGCGGTGGCTCTCATCGTGGATAAGGATGGAGTTGAGCGCGGCAGTGATGTCACATTCGGCAACTTCGCCGAGACTGACGAGTTTAACGACTCGATACTTGACTTGAAATGGCTCACGCTCCGCGGACCTGCTGTCGGTTACTACTCGTTGTCAGCCAACCCCGGCTGCCTGACAATCAAATGTGCTGACGTCAAGTCAAGCGATAAAGCTGAGCTCCCGTTTGTCGCCACTCCGCTGAGACATCACAATTTTACAGCCGATATACACATGTCATTCCTTCCCGAAAACGATTCGCAGGTTGCCGGCATGCTCCTCTTCAAGGATGAGACCCATCAGTATATGCTGTGTCGCACACTCGATGGTGATACCCACAAGATGGAAGTCCGTAAGATTGCCGAGAACGGTGTTGAGACAATTGCCGAGAACGTTGTCGACGATGATCTGTCCAACGTCGATCTGCGTGTTGAGGGCAAGGGGAAAACATTTGATTTCGCATATTCTACCGATGGCGGTAAAAAATGGAATGTACTTGCCGAGAATGTCGATGCAGGATTCACTTCTACAGCCGTAGCCGGCGGATTCACCGGTACGGTGGTTGGAATGTATGCTTCCGGAGCTGAATAAAATACACCATTATATATACACTCAAAATACACTCAAATGTTAAAAACTAATGATTCATTATCCAATTTACTTTAATATTTAATAGCAATGAAAAATGTAAAGAATACGCTACATTGCATTTGGTTGCTGCTTGCATTGTTTCTGACGGGGTCATTCTCGGCTGCCGCAGAAATGGTAAGCGGAAATGTCACCGATGATACGGGTGAGCCCCTGATCGGTGTATCTGTTGTGGTAGTCGGAGTCCCCGGTGGTACAGCCACCGACATTGACGGTAACTTCCGGCTTAATGTTCCAAAACCGCAGACCGACGTTTTGCGGTTTACCTACGTAGGTATGGAGCCTCTTTCTGTGAAAGTTGACTCACGCCAGGTTATCAATGTCGTAATGACCAACTCAGGCGCGGCTCTTGACGAAGTCGTTGTCGTAGGTTACGGTCAGCAAAAGAAAACATCAGTGGTAGGTGCTATCACCCAGACTTCAGGTGCAACCCTGGCGCGTGCCGGTGGTGTATCGAGTATCGGTGCTGCTCTTACCGGTAATCTTCCCGGTGTTGTTACCATGTCATCAACCGGTATGCCGGGTGCCGAAGACCCTGAAATCGTGATTCGCGGTCAGACATCATGGAACGGTTCTTCTCCTCTCGTGCTTGTCGACGGTATCGAACGTCCTATGAGTTCGGTCGACATCAGTTCGGTTGAGAGCATTTCTGTGCTTAAAGACGCATCGGCAACTGCCGTATATGGTGTGAAAGGTGCCAATGGTGTTATCCTTATCACCACCAAGCGAGGTCAGGACGGTCGTGCCGTGATCGGTGTTTCAATGAACGCCACCGCCAAGGTGATCTCTCACATCCCCGGAACCGAGGGTTCGCCCGAGGCTCTTTATATGCGTAACAAAGTTATTGAGCGTGAGCTCGGTATCGTTCCCGAGTCCTGGGGTAAAATGACTCCTCTGGATATCATCGACAAGTATGCTCATCCCGCTAATCTCGAGGAATATGAGCGCTATCCTAATGTAGACTGGGCTAACGAGCTTTTCAAGAGCCACGCTATGGCTTATAACCCCAATATCAACGTGCGTGGTGGTACAAAGTTCGTTAAATACTATGCTGCTCTCGACTACCTCTATGAAGGTGACTTGTACCGCACGTATGAAACAGGTCGTGGTTACGACGGCGGTTTCGGATACAACCGTATCAACATCCGTTCTAACCTTGACTTTGCCATTACCCGCAGTACTAACTTTAAAGTAAACCTCTCTGGTTCACACGGTCAAAAGAAGAGCCCGTGGAACATGGCTGACGACGCCTGGGCGACCACCCAGCTCTGGGCAGCAGCTTACAGCTCGCCTGCCGATGCCTTCCGTCCCATCTATTCTGATGGTACCTGGGGTTACTATCGTCCCGATTCACAGGGTGCCCCCAACTCAATGCAGGGTGTTGCTACCGGCGGTGTGGAATACACTACAACCACACGTATCAATACTGACTTTACCCTCGAACAGGACCTCTCGTTCATTACCAAGGGTCTGCGTGCCAGCGCCATGGTTTCATGGGATAACGTCATGGTTGAAGCTAACCGCGGTATCTGTGAAAACTATTATTCTCCCCGTTATAAATGGATTGATCCCGAGACCGGTGAAACATATTACTATCCTGAGATGGATACCAACGGTCTTGACTTCAGCGAGGAAATGAAATGGTCTACCCGTTCGGGTGAAGTAAGAAACTGGGCAACCCAGCGTAATCTGTTCTATCAGGTACAGCTTTTCTGGGCGCGCACCTTCGGCGAGCATGACGTTACAGCAATGGGCGTGTTCAACCGCGACCAGCGTGCTACAGGTTCAGAGTTCCCCCACTACCGTGAGGACTGGGCTTTCCGTGTGACTTATAATTTTGCCAGCCGTTATTTCTTTGAATACAACGGTGCTTACAACGGTTCTGAGAAATTTGATCGTCATTTCCGTTTCGATTTCTTCAATTCGGCAGCTGCCGGCTGGCGCATCAGCGAGGAAAAATTCATGAACTGGAGCCGTCCTTGGCTTGATAATTTAAAGGTTCGTTATTCTATCGGTGAAGTCGGTGACGACAATATTAAAGACCGTTGGCTCTATGCAACTCAGTGGGCTATCGCCGAAAGCAAGAACCTTTCTACTGTTTCAGGCCAGACATCACCCTACACCTGGTATAAAGAATCAAAAATCGGTAACCCCGATATCCATTGGGAAAAAGCCATCAAGCAGAATCTCGGTATCGACTACTCTTTCCTTCACGGTATGCTCGCTGGCTCGATCGAGTTGTTTAAGGAACGTCGTAATGATATCCTTGTCGTAGGTAGCAACCGAGCTATTCCTTCTTACTTCGGCGGTCAGGCACCTACGGCTAACCTCGGTCGCGTGGCAAGTAAGGGTTATGAACTTGAACTCCGGTTCAACCACACTTTCGGTCGTGACTTCCACCTGTGGGCAAACCTCAACATGACTCACGCCGAAAACAAGATTCTTGAAAAAGACGAGCCCGAACTCCTGGAGGCTTATCGTAAGTCAGTCGGTTTCCAGATCGGTCAGGACCACATTATTTATGATGCCGGATATGCTCAGAGCTGGGATGATGTCATTGCAATGACTAAGCATGACACCATGGATCACATGAAACTTCCCGGACAGCCCATCATGGTCGACTATAACGGTGACGGTGTGATCGACAGTTCCGACAGGACTCCTTACGGTTTCAGCAGCACTCCCCAGAACACCTATAATGCTACAATCGGTTTTGACTACAAGGGATGGAGCTTCTATTTCCAGGTTTATGGCGTTACCAACGTTCAGCGTACTGTCGTTTTCGAATCATTCCGCGGCAACAGAAATACTCTCTATGCCGGTGTTGACTTCTGGAGCGTAGGTCGTAACGATGTTGACCGTCCCCTTCCCGTGTGGAACTCTACTCCCAACTACTATAACGGCTGGGATAACAGCTATAACCACTATGACGGTTCGTTCATCCGCTTGAAGAATGCCGAGATCGCTTACACCTGGACTGATGGCTGGGTTAAGAAAGTAGGTCTGAGCAATTTCAAACTCTATTTCAACGGTAACAACCTCCTGCAGTGGTCGCACATGCCCGATGACCGTGAGTCCAACTTCGCGGGAAGCGGCGGCAACGCATCACTGGGTGCTTATCCTACCGTGCGTCGTTTCAATATCGGAATCAGGTTTGACATCTAATTTCTCAAAAACATGAAAAAACTAAAGAAATATATATATGTTCTTGTTGCAGCTTCGATGGCATGCGGCTCTCTGACCGGCTGTACCGACTATCTCGATAAAGCGCCCGAGAGCGAGCTCTCGTCGGAGGAAGCATTCAAGAACTTCAAGAACTTCCAGGGGTTTGTTGAGGAGATGTATTTTTGCGTCCCCAACTTCACAACGGGTTATTGGAACAACTCGTTCAACTGGGGCGATGATGAGATCATCACATCCAATGTCAATTACATGATGGGCTACAAGGTCGATAATGGTGACTTCTGGGGCTGGCAGGCTGAACATGACGGTTGGGCTTGCGGCTTCATGGATATCAGCAGATTTGACACAGGTTCTACTGATCCCGGTGACCATCCCACACTGTGGCAAGGTAGCTGGTACGGCATCCGTAAGGCTAACCTTGGTCTTGCTAATCTTGACCGTCTCACCGAAGCTACTCCCGAGCAGCGTAATATAATCAAAGGTCAGCTGCTGTTCTTCCGTGGTTTCTTCCACTTCCAGCTCATGCAGTATTTCGGCGGTCTTCCCTACATCAACGAAGTGCTTGCCGGCGGTAAACTGACACTTCCCCGTCTCTCTTATCATGAGACAGCCGACCTTGCCGCTCAGGATTTATTAGAGGCAGCCGAGCTTCTCCCTATCAACTGGGACAATACCGACACCGGTGCCGCAACACGCGGTAATAACGACCTTCGCATCAATAAGATCATGGCTCTCGGTTATCTCGGAAAGAACCTGCTCTGGGCAGGTAGTCCCCTGATGAACTACGAGTCAACCGGGTCACGTACCTATAACACTGAGTACTGCCGTCGTGCAGCCGAGGCTTTCGGTGAACTGCTTTCACTCGTTGAAGCAGGTCAGACACAATATTCACTCGTTGATTTCGCTGATTATAAGGAACTTTTCCTCACTCATGCAAAGTCAGGTCTCATGCCCGGTTCTACCGAGGCTATATTCCGTTGTCCCGCTCCCGACTGGAACCGTTCCAACTGGGGACAGACCAACGACTATAGCCCCTCTATGATTAAAGAAAACTCAGGTAACATCACCTTCTCACCCACAGCCAACTACGTTAACTACTACGGTATGGCAAACGGTCTGCCTCTCGATGACCCCGAATCGGGCTTTGACAAGCAGCATCCCTGGAAGGATCGTGATCCCCGCTTCTATCATGACATCCGCTTTGACGGAAGTCTTGTTGAGGTAGGTAATAACGAGGAGGCTCTGCCCGTGCGTTGGGCTCCGCTCTACACCGGCGGTAAGTTCCGTGGTGACGAGGAGTGCCGCACCGGTTATCTCAACTATAAGTTTATCCGCAATGACTTCAACAAGTGGGACAAGCAGGGACCCGGAAACTGGGGTGCCAACAACCACATGCTGATTCCCTACATGCGTCTTGCTGATATCTACCTGATGTATGCCGAGGCTGCATGCAACGCTTCAGGCGTTCCCATGGGCAAATCATCCAACTGCAGTCTGACTGCTGTTGATGCTGTCAACACCATCCGAGAGCGTGCCGGTGTCGAGCATGTCAATGCCAAGTTTACCGGTAATCTCGAATCGTTCATGAGCGAGGTGCGCCGTGAGCGTGCCGTTGAGCTGGCATTTGAGGCTCATCGTTTCAACGACCTGCGTCGCTGGCTGCTTATCGACAAGTATCCCTATACCATCAAGACCTCTCAGGAGTTCTCGCGTGTGGGCGACCTCACCGGTATCGAGAATGACTCGTCGGTAGGTGTGAACACCGAGGATGTAACTCTTACAGAAGTTATCGGTTTCCACGAAGAGGTTATCCTCACCCGTAATTTCTCGGAGAAACATTACTGGTTGCCTCTTAAGGTCAATGACACTAAAATGTATGTTGAGTTCGGGCAAAACCCCGGTTGGTAATCCCTAACCCCTAAACATAATTTCAATAATGAAAAAATCATATCACAAATTATATCCTGTGGCATTGGCGGCGGCTGTGTGCTTCGCCCCGATGGCATCGGCACAGGACGCCGAGACAATCGCAAACGGTGACTCGCTCAAGGGGAAGGTGCAGCTCGCATTCCGTTCCGTTGACAATAGCGCCGACGTTCTCGGTGCTGTCTCGACAGTTAACATGATCGAGCTTGAGAAGAAAAGCTATACCGACTACAGTCTTGAAAACATGCAGAGCCTCGTGAACGGTTATAACGGAGAACTGTGGGGTCAGGGCGAAGCCCTTGTACTCGTTGACGGTGTTCCCCGTGACGCCAACAACGTGTTGCCTCAGGAGATTGAGTCAATATCATTCATGAAAGGCGCGCAGGCTATCGTGCTCTACGGTAGCAAGGCTGCGAAAGGTGTGATACTCATTACCACCAAGCGCGGCAATGTCGAAGGTCTCCGTGTTAATGTGCGCGGCGATGTTTCGCTCAATGTTCCCCGTCGTTATCAGAAGTATCTCGGTGCTGCCGAGTATATGACTCTCTACAACGAGGCTCGTCACAACGATTATCCCGATCTCGAACCGGCATTTACCGCTGACGACATCTATAACTACGCTTCAGGCAGAAATCCTTACCGTTACCCCGATCTCAACTTCTTCTCAAGCGATTATCTTAAGAAGAACTGGATGAAATACCAGGGTCAGGCTGAGTTTATCGGTGGCGGCAAGTTTGCCAAGTTCTACGCTATGGTAGGTCTCTATCACACCGATGACCTCATCAACTTCGGTGAAGGAAAGAAAAACGGTACGACACGTCTGAACGTGCGTGGTAACATCGACCTCACCCTTAATGACTGGGTGACCGGTTGGGTTAACACAAGCGCCACTTTCTATGACAACCGTTATGACCGTGCAGGTTACTGGAACGCTGCCGCTACAATGCGTCCTACCAACCCCGGTACTTCTCCTCTTGTGCCTCTTATTCCTATCTCGGCTATCGAAGCTGATGACGAGAACAGCTGGATTCTTGCCAACAACTCCCGTTATCTGATCAATGGTCAGTACCTCATAGGTGGTACACAGGCACAGCAGACCAACCCGTTTGCATCGATGTATGCCGGTGGTTATACCAAGGCAACTACCCGCCAGCTTCAGTTTGATGCCGGTATCCGTATCGACATCAGCCGCGTTGTCGAGGGTCTTTCGTTCACTGCACGCGGTGCCGTCGATTATAACACCTACTATGCTACCTCTATCGAACCCCGTTATGCTGTCTATGAGGCTCACTGGGTGAATTACGGTGGCAAGGATGTGATCGACTATCTTACCAAGTACAGCGATGACCTTAACTCGGGAACTCAGAACGTGTCAAGCTCTTCAGAGCGTCAGACTCTTATGTTCTCGGCTCAGTTTGACTACAAGCGTAAGTTCAACAGCGTTCACAACGTAGAGGCAAATCTTATCGGTCACCTCTACAAGCGCAGCTACACCGGTCGTTATCACAATAACGCAAATGCCAACATCGGTCTGCGCGCCGCTTACAACTATGACGGTCGCTACTATGCCGAGTTCAACGGTTCTGTGACTCACTCGGCAAAATTCGCTCCCGGTCACCGCGACGGTTTCTCTCCCGTGGGAAGCATCGGCTGGAATATCAGCAACGAGGACTTCCTCAAGGGCAATGATATTGTGAGCACTCTGCGTGTCAACGCAACTTACGGTAAGGTGCTTCAGGACATCGACATGGTGGTCGGCTCTTCCGAGAGCGACGAGGATTCAAGCTTCTACATGTGGGATGACAAATACACCGCCGACGGTGACTGGTGGGGATGGAACGACGCTCATAACGGTCTCCAGGCTTTCCAGTCTCGCCAGGGTGCCAATCCTGATCTTACCTTCGTGAAACGTAAAGAGTTCAATGCAGGTATCACAGCCGGATTCTTTAACGACGAGCTCATGATCAACGGTAACTTCTTCAATATCGTTACCGATGGACTTCCTGTAAAGGCTTCCGACTTCTATCCCAACTATATGTCGACCTATTATCCCAATAGCTCGTTTATTCCCTGGATCAACTATAACAAGCGTCGCCATACAGGTTTCGACCTCGGGTTACAGTACAACAAGAAATTCGGCGATGTAGAACTCGGCTTGGGTGTAAACATGATGTATGTTGATTCCAAGAACCTTCGCATCAGCGAGAACGTAGAGTACGACTGGCTCAAGAGCGAGGGCGCTAAGACCGATGCCCTCCGCGGCTACCGATGCCTCGGTTTCTTCCAGAGCGAAGAGGAGATTGCCTCAAGCGCTGTTGTCAACAACAATACCAAGCCCGGTGACCTCAAGTATCAGGATATGAACGGTGATAATATCATCGACTACCGTGACCAGGTTGAACTCGGTCGCTGGGGAAATCCCTGGAGCTACGGTCTCAATCTCACGGCAAAGTACAAAGGCTTCACGCTCTTTGTTGCAGCATCAGCAGCAACAGGTGGTAACTTTGTGATGAATAACACCAACGTGTGGGTTTACGGTGACCGCAAGTACACTCCGATCGTACGCGGACGCTGGACTCCCGAGACTGCCGCTACTGCAACCTACCCCCGTCTGAGTGCGGAAAACAACGGCGATCTTAACTTCGTTACATCCGATTTCTGGGTACGTAGCAGCGACTGCTTCAGCCTTGATCAGGTACAGCTCACCTATGACATGCCTGCCAAGTGGTTTGCCAACAAATTTGTCACCGGTCTTCAGCTCTATGTAAGCGCTTATAGTCTGGTTAATGCGTGTCACGAAAAAGAGTATCGGGAAACCAGCATCGGTTACGCTCCCCAGTGCCGCTCATATAACTTCGGTGTAAAAGTTAACTTCTAATGCAATTAAAAAACATGAATAAAATATTGAAAACCGGTCTCTTTACCATGATGGCATGCATGCTGGCATCGTGTGAAGACGTTTTTGAACCGGCACCCGAGAACAACCTCCCTCTTGATTATCTGGAGGAAAACGCATCCTATGCTGAGCGTGTACTGGGTGGTGTCTACAACTCCATCCCGGGATTCCCGTTCAACGAACCCGCTACCGATGATGCTGTCACCAATGACGCTAACAACTCGTGGCGTGTGATGGCTTCGGGTCGCTGGACCTCGGTCAACAACCCCATGAACCGTTGGGAAACATGCCGCAGCGCTATTCAGTACTGTAACATTCTGCTCGAAAAGCTCGACAACGTGACATGGAGCAAGAATGATAAACTCAACCCCATCTTCCATGACCGTTTCTACGGTGAGGCTCATGCATTACGTGGTATCTTCTCGTTCTATCTGTTGCAGGCTCACGGCGGTATCGCTACAAACGGCGAGCTGCTCGGCTTCCCGATCGTGACCGTTGTAGAGGATGCCTCAAGCGAGTTTAACGTGCCCCGTAACACCTTCGTAGAGTGTATGAACTCTATAAGGAGTGACTTCGAGATCGCTCTTCGCTATCTTCCCACGGAATATGGAGAAAAGTACTATCCCGAGTTGATGGAGAAGTATCCCGGCATCACTGAAGGTCAGCTCAACCGCGTGTTTGGCGCTACTTATCAGGGTCGTGTGAGCGGTCGTATCATAAAGGGTTTCCTTTCTCGTCTCACCCTCCTTGCTGCAAGCCCCGCCTTTGAAAAGTCAGGTGTTACCTGGGCAGAGGCTGCCGATGCAGCCGGCGAGCTTATCGACCGTGGCGGTGTCCTCATGACAGTGCCCATGACCGGCGGCGCATGGTATTGTGACGCAAGCATGTCTAATCTCGGTGACGGCGAGTGCCCCGATGAAATTCTGTGGCGCACCGGACGCGGCAATAACAACAGCATGGAGTCAGAGCATTTCCCGCCCACACTCTATGGCTCGGGTCGCATCAATCCTACACAGAACCTTGTAGATGCATTCCCCATGATCGATGGTTATCCTGTGGCAGGCAATGCCAACTACGATGCTCAGAATCCCTATGCCAACCGCGACCCGCGTCTCGCACAGTACATTATATATAATGGTGCGAAAGCCGGTAACGAAAATAAGGAGATTCAGACTATCGGTCGTGAAACCAACGACGGTATCAACATGATTTCTACCTCAACACGCACAGGCTACTATATGAAAAAGCATCTGCGCATGGATGTTAACTGTAACCCCAGCAATCAGCAGACCCAGCCTCATTATACTGCACGTATGCGTTACACCGAGATGCTTCTCAACTATGCCGAAGCAGCCAACGAGGCTTACGGACCCAAGGGCAAAGGCAAGTATAATTTCTCAGCTTATGACGTGATCAGCGAAATCCGTTTCCGCGCAGGTATAGGTATGGAAAATGGCGACAGCTATCTCAACGAGTGTGCCGCCAGCAAGGACGCGATGCGTGAGCTCATCCGCAATGAGCGTCGTCTCGAGCTCTGCTTTGAAGGTTTCCGTTTCTACGACCTCCGTCGCTGGAAAGTAAACATTGATGAGCTGAATGCTCCTGCTATGGGTATCACTATAGCCGACGGTAAGTACACCACTTTCCAGGTTGAGACCCGTAACTTCCAGGATTACATGTATTACGGTCCGATTCCCTATTCTGAAACCTTGAAATTCAGCAATCTGCTTCAGAACGCCGGATGGTAATCTCTCTTAAACCATACTAATCATAATATCACAATGAAAAAATTAATATTCCCCATAATCGTTTTAGGTGCTATCGTGACGGGCTGTCATAACAGTGATGTGGATTTCCCTGATTTTGAATATCAGACAATCTCATTCGCTCATCAGTCGCCTATACGTACCATCACTCTTGGCGATGAAATGTATGCCGATAATACTCTCGACAACGAACACGCCTTTGAAGTGAAGGCTGTGCTCGGTGGTGTGAACGAGAACCGTAAAGACCACATGGTAAAATTTGTTATCGACAACTCGCTGTGTGATCGCATTGCTTTCAGCGACGGCAGAGACGTAAAAGCTCTTCCTGCTGACTATTACAGCGTGAACACTGACTATATCGTGATACCCAAGGGACAGGTACTCGGCGGGTTCCGTGTGGATCTGAAGGATGCTTTCTTTGCTGACCCTGATGCAGTGAACGTCACTTACGTTCTTCCTGTGCGTCTTGTCGAGTCAAAGGATTCTATCCTCGAAGGTCAGCCCAAGCCCGAGTTTGCCGATAATGCCGACCGCTTCAACTCCGATCACTGGATGACCCTCCCCAAGGATTATGTACTCTATGCCGTGAAATATATCAATCAGTACGATGGTTGCTGGTTAAGCAAGGGTATCGACAAAATTGTCAATAACGGAGAGGCTTCAACTAATGACCGTCAGACTCAGTATTGGGAAAAGGCAACCCTGCGTTATCTCACTACAAAGAGCCTGAACAAGTCGGTTTATTCATTCTCTCACGCTGTGCCTACCCTCAACGAGAGAGGCGAGAAATCAGAGAAGAACATCGCCTGTGACGTTATCCTCACCATTGACGCCAATGGCGCGGTGACTGTTTCGACCGAGACTCCCGGCTGTACTGCTACCGGTTCGGGTCAGTGGACTTCCAAAGGTGAGAAGAAAGCTTTTGCCGACGAAGATCGTGACCGTCTCGAACTCAAATACACTTACGCCATCGAATATGTCATCAACGACATGACCGGCGAGAAAGCAGTCTACAAGGCTGATATCGACGAGGTGATGTGTATGCGTGACCGACAGAATAAACTTGAGGAATTCTCTTTCAATCTGAAATAAATCTGAACAATGAGAAAATTATATATATCAGCGGCGATAGGTCTGTCAGCATTCATGCTGGCAGGCTGTGCCGACACCGACATTGATACCTACGTGGTAGAGAAGCCGCAGCACATTGCCGACTTTGAGTATCTCGATGCTTACGGCTCGCTTAAAGACTATATAGACCGCACTGCTCATCCGAATTTCAAGCTCGGTACAGGTGTGTCGGCTTATGATTATGTCAAGAAAGGCATGATCTATCGACTCACTAATCACAACTTCGACATCATGACGGCTGGCAATGCCATGAAGTATGCTTCGGTTGTGGGTGACAAGGGCGCTATGGACTTCAGCACCGTGTCTGAATTCGTATCTACCGCACGCGCGGCTGGAATCGATATCTACGGTCACACCCTTTGCTGGCATGAGCAGCAGAATACGAAGTATCTCAACGGACTTATTGCCGACAAGGAACTCGATATTGATCCCAATGAGCGCCTTGAAGTTGAAGATGCGGTAAGAAACTACAAGAATGATGCTAAATTTCCCTTCTATGTAATGGATTACGAGCCTGAGATTATCGACGGTATTCTTACTGTTCCCGAATATCCCGGTTCATGGTATCAGTTCTTCGTAATGGACGGTCTGTCATTCACCGAAGGTCGTGAATACACCATTACCGCCAAAATCAAGGGATCTCAGCCCGGTCAGCTCAATGTGCAGCTTGGCGATTGGGGTGGTCTTAAAGAAGCTACCCTGAAGTTTACCGACGAGTGGTCTGAAGCTTCAGTCACTTTTGCTCCTATCGAAGTTACCGGTGGTTTCTCCGTATTCCAGCCCGGAACTTATGAAGGAAAACTTGAGATCGAATGGGTTAGACTGTCTCACTCCGAGGCTCCCTCTATCAAGATCTACACTCCCCTTCTCTCAGGCGGTGACGGTGAGAGCGGCGAATGTGCCAACCTTATCTCGCGTGTGCCCGGTGCTGCCGATGTTCCCGCTAAGGTTGTTGAAGATCCTCTTGGCACCGGTAAGGTCTTTGAAGCACCCTATAATGCCAATCCTACCAATGCATGGGACTCGCAGTTCTTCATCAAGTCTGATATCGTGCTTGAAGAGGGTGACAAGATACGTGTTTCGTTCCGTTATCGCACAACCGATAACCGTAACATCGACACTCAGGCTCACGGTGCTCCCGGTTCTTATCATCACTGGGCGTTCATCGGTACTCTCAATGCGACCACCGAGTGGCAGGAACACAAATACACCGGTACAATTACAGCCGACCAGGCAGGTAGCGAAGGATGTCAGTCAATAGCTTTCAATATCGCTTCAGCGGATGTCGCCGGTAGCTTCTATATCGACGATGTGGTATTTGAAATCGAGCGCAGCGCCAACTCTATCGCTTTGACTCCCGAGGAGAAAGCTGAAATACTTGAAGCCGAGATGGCTCGCTGGATTAAGGGTATGATGGAAGCAACCGAGGGTTATGTCAAGTGCTGGGATGTTGTCAACGAGGCTATCTCAGGTGGTCCTTGGGGTCAGCGTTATGATCTTCAGCATGCCAAGGATTCTGACAATCCCGCCAATAAGTTCTTCTGGCAGGATTATCTGGGCGATAACTTCGTTCGTATTCCTGTCAAGTATGCCCGTCAGTACTTTGAGGAAGTAGGCGGTGATCCCGCAGATCTCAAACTTTTCGTCAACGACTACAATCTCGAGTCAGACTGGGACGACAACCAGAAACTCAAGAGCCTTATAAGCTGGATCGAGCAGTGGGAGAGTGATGGTGTCACCAAGATCGACGGTATCGGTAGCCAGATGCACGTAAGCTATTACATGAATCCTCAGACTCAGGCAAGCAAGGAAGCTCACGTTGTCAAGATGTTTGAACTCATGGCACAGACCGGCAAGCTCATCCGTATCACTGAACTCGACATGGGTCTTGTTGATGAGAACGGTAATGATGTCAAGACGGAGGATGTTACTCTTGAGCAGCACAAGCTCATGGGTGAATATTACAAGTTCATCATCCGGAAATATTTTGAAATCATCCCCGTGGCTCAGCAGCATGGTATCACACAGTGGGCGCAGACCGACAGTCCTTCCGGTTCAGGATGGCGTGCCGACAGCCCCATCGGACTGTGGAACCTCAACTATCAGCGCAAGCCCACCTACGCAGGTTTCTGCGAAGGTCTCCAGGGCGAGTGATGAAATATAAATCAATAGTTTACAAGTTAAATGGCGGGAGTCATTTAACTTGTAAACCTTGATTTTCTACAATCTTATTGCTTTAATAACCAACCTATTATAACCACAAATCTTTTAGTTTATGAAAAAATTGTTACTTTCTGTTTTTGCCATTGCCGGCATGACCATGGCAGCCAATGCCGAGACGGTAATCGATTCGTTTACCGATTATTCCAACGTTTCAGCATATCAGAACTGGGCTCCCGACGAAGTTAAGGAAATGATCGAAATCAAGGACGGCGCCCTGGTGCTTACCAATCCCGAAGCGGTAGATTTCTGGAAGATACAGTACATGGTCAGCGGTACATTTGCTGTTACTCCTAATGTTGAGTACACCGTGTCTGCAAAAATCAAGAGCAACGTTTCCGGTAACATCACAGCAGTTCTCGGTACGTGGGGTGTGACTGAGAGCAATGCTCTTAACATCACAGGCGACGGTGCATGGCACGAAGTTTCCACAAAAGTAAATTCTCCCGCGTCAGACGATAGCTTCGTCCTTTTCCAGTCAGGTAATCTCGCCGGTACAATTGAAATCGCATGGGTGGAAGTAAGCCACGCCGATGCAGTTCAGCTTCCCACAACCGGTAACGTAGTCGCTTCTTTCTATGATGGCAACGGCGGCACTTTCGGCGGCTGGGGCTCTGCTACATTTGAAAATGTGGATGAGGACGGTAAGCCCTGCCTTAAGTTCACCAATGAAGAGTCTAAGGACTCATGGGCTGTGCAGATGGCGATTTTCTACGACTTCACTCCCGGCACAAAATATTACCTCGGATTTGACATAAAGGGAACTCCCGCCAAGGCTATCAGCTCCGGCTTCCAGGCTAAGAATGACTACAAGAGCTGCGGCAGCATGTCTAAATTCAACATTACTGAAAACTGGGAACACGTGATTATCTACGGTGAGCCCTATGACGCAGCTGCCGAAGGTGAAGAGTCTAATCCTCCTTCCCGCTGGCTTGCCGACCTCGGTCAGTATGTCGGTACTTTCTATATAACCAATGTTAAGTTCTACACTGAAGGCGGTAACGATCATGTATCGACTGTAACTTCTGATGAGAACGTTCGCACCGTTGTATATAACCTCATGGGTGTGAAAGTGCTTGACACCGACGATGCTTCGCTCCTGTCTACTCTCCCCGCCGGATTTTATATCGTTAACGGAAAGAAAGTAATTCTTTAATTTAAAAAACGTATAATTCCGGGCATGAAAAAAATAATGCTTACATCCCTTGCCGCCCTTGCGGTCTTTCTCTCATCGCCGGCTCTCGGACTTCCGGTTGAGGGAACTCCCGCTTCGACCAATGTCCCCGAAGCAGTATATCCGTGCGTCGATAGTCTTTCGCGTGCGACATTCAGGATTGCAGCCCCCGGTGCTCGTGACGTGAAGGTCGACATCTGTGGTACACGTTATGACATGAACCGCGATGACAACGGCGTTTGGAGTGTTACGACCGCTCCGCTCGTCGAGGGATTCCATTATTATTTTCTGCTCATTGACGGGGTGGCTGTCAATGACCCCTCGTCTCAGACATTCTATGGTTGTGGTCGTCTCGCCTCGGGTATCGAAATACCCGAGGATGAGACGGCGGCAGCCTATTATACCTTTAACAAGGATATTCCCCACGGTCAGGTGAGAGAGTGCCGTTACTATTCAGGCACTCACGACAGTGTGCGTCGTTGCTACGTCTACACTCCTGCCGAGTATGAGACCAATCCCGATGCTACTTATCCCGTGCTTTATCTTCAGCATGGCATGGGCGAGGATGAGACGGGCTGGCATACTCAGGGCAAGATGGCTGAAATCCTTGACAACCGCATTGCCGACGGATCAGCCGTCCCCATGATAGTGGTGATGGACTACGGTGACTGCGGATATATCTTCGGAGCTCGCCAGGGCGAATCGCGCGACCAGTTCGGCGCCTCGTTCACCCGTGTGATGCTCGACGACCTGATCCCTTATATTGAGAAAACATTCCGCGTCAAGACTGATCGTGACAGCCGTGCGATGGCAGGGTTGTCATGGGGCGGTCACGAGACGCTCGAGATAACGATGCGTAATCTTGATAAGTTTGGACACATCGGTTCATTCAGTGGTGCGCTGTTTTTCCTTGCAAACGGATTGGAAAATGCCTATGACGGGATATTTACCGATGCCGACTCATTTAATTCACGTGTTAAGACACTATTCTTCGGCATGGGGTCGGAAGAACACTTCGGCAGCGACAAGATAAGCGAGGCTCTTACCGGCGCAGGTATCAATCATGTTTATTATACCTCTCCCGGAACTCATCATGAGTGGCTGACATGGCGCCGCTGTCTGAATGAATTTGTACCTCTCATCTTTAAGAACTGATGAAAAAATTGCTGATATCTGTAGCTGCGGTTATGACTGCGTTTGGCGCTTTTTGCGACAATCCTTTTGTGCAGACATGTTATTCGACTGACCCGGCTCCTATGGTTTACAACGATACCCTCTATGTCTACACCGGACATGACGAGGATGGCGCCGACTTCTTCTGGATGCAGGAGTGGCGAGTATATTCTACGACTGATATGGTCAACTGGACCGATCACGGTTCGCCCCTCGCCATCGAGGACTTTGAGTGGGGCGATGATCGCGCCTGGGCTCCGCAGTGTGTGGAACGCAACGGCAAATTTTACTTCTACGTACCGCTCCACTCCAAGCTCACCGGAACAATGGCTATCGGTGTCGCCGTTGGTGATTCACCCGTCGGTCCGTTTAAGGATGCTCTTGGAAAGCCGCTTGCCGATGGCGACTGGGCATACATAGATCCCACCGTGTTTATCGATGATGACGGGCAGGCTTATCTTTACTGGGGCAATCCCGAGTTGTTTTATGTAAAGCTCAACGATGACATGATTTCTTTCGAAGGCGAAATCATGAAAGCGGAGCAGACTCCCGAGTCGTTTGGAAAACCTAAGTTCGTGCCGATGGAGGCTGACAAGAAATATCATTCGACCTATACTGAGGGACCCTGGTTCTATAAACGTGACGGTAATTACTATATGCTTTATGCCGCCGGCGGTATTCCGGAGCATATTGCTTACTCCATGAGCAAGACACCTACCGGTCCGTGGGAATACAAAGGCGTGATAATGCCTCAGAGCGACGAGACACGCTCGTTCACCAATCATTGTGGTGTAACTGATTATAAAGGTAAATCATACTTTTTTTATCATACCGGTCGGCTCCCCGGCGGGGGCGGATTTGCACGTAGCATCTGTGTGGAGCCGTTTGAGTATAACACCGATGGTACTTTCCCGCTCATCACTCCCACCGACAAAGGTCCCGACGCAGTCGGCTCACTGAATCCCTATCGCCGGGTCGAAGCTGAGACAATGGCATGGTCGAGCGGTGTCAAGAGTGAGCCTAATGCCGATACCGGCGTTTATGTGAGCGACATTCATGATGGAGATTACATCAAGGTTGCCAATGTCACTCTCAAAAGTGGGGACCGGCAGCGTTTCGGAGCCTCGGTCGCAAGCGCATTGCGCGGCGGACACATTGAGGTGCGTCTTGACAGCATCGGCGGTCCCGTTGTCGCTGAAATGGACGTTCCCGGCACCGGTGGATGGGAAAAATGGCAATATCTTGAGGTGCCCGCTACGATTGAAGAGGCAGGACAGCACGATATCTACTTTATATTTAAGGGACGCAAAGGTCCTAAACTATTCAATTTCGACTATTGGAACTTTAAAATCTGATTTATTATGAAAAAAGTGTTTGGCTATATACTCGCATTCATTATCATTGCGACAATTGGGTTGGAGGTCAAGGCATGGCCCGGAATGCCGATGCCGAAACTTCACATCGAGGGGCGCTATCTGCTTGACGAGAGCGGCAACGAAGTCTTGCTCCACGGTTTCGGACAGACTTATAGCCCTTGGTTCAACGAGCAGGGTAAAAAGTGGTCTAACTATGATGTAAATGCGTGTCTTAAATATAATAAAGGGATTATTGACGGTGTGGTAAATGCCGGTTGGAAAGTCAATTACGTGCGTATGCACATGGACCCGTACTGGTCTAACACTCCTGGCGTACACACAACCGGTGAGAACGACATTTCTGCATTTGATTTCAATCGTTTCCGTCAATATCTCGCCGATGTGTTTATCCCTATGGCTGAATACGCTATCTCCAAGGGTCTCTATGTAGTTATGCGCCCGCCGGGTGTATGCCCTCATCAGATAGCCAACGGTGACGCTTATCACAGGTATCTCAAACAGGTATGGGGTTACGTTTCCCGAGTACGTCAGCTTACCAATAATCCCCACATCATGTTTGAACTCGCCAATGAGCCTGTTGACATTCTGGGCACTGATGGTGTCTACTCGTCATCAAGCGACGGCGCCCATAAGGCACTCACGCAGTTTTTCCAGGAGATTGTTGACCTTATGCGCAACAACGGCTGTCAGAATATTCTTTGGGTTCCCGGAACCGGTTATCAGTCTCAGTATGCCGGATTTGCTAAATATCCTATTGTAGGTGACAATATCGGTTATGCTGTGCATGTTTATCCCGGATGGTATGGTAGCGACGCCATCGAGCCGAGTCATGAACTTGGCGGTTCTTACGGTGGCGGTTACGACTCGTTTGCTCAAGGCTGGAGAAATCAGATAGAGCCGTGTGCTGCTATTGCTCCCATTCTTGTTACCGAGATGGACTGGCTTCCCTCGGTTTACGAAGCATCGTGGGGTAAAAGTATTACCGGCAAGATGCTCGGAGCCGGTTTTGGCGCCAATTTCAAGCTGCTTGCCGACCGCACCGGTAATGTCAGCTGGATGCTGTTTACCGGTCCGGAGTTGCTGAAAAATTTTGACGGAAAGGCGTCCACCAATGGTAAATATACGATGTATAACGACCCCGACGGTTGTATCTGGTCAGGATATCACTGGTATCAGGAGTATGCCGGTGCTGAGCTGCCCGATATTCAGAGCGTGTCGTTGTGCTTCTCTCCGCGTTCAGCTACTCCGGTCGACCGTAAGACCATTCTTACCGGTGGCACTGTTGGTGCCGCACTGATTGCCGACCGCGGTCTCGGTATCGATTTTGACATTCTGGACGATATTGATGTGGAATTTGATCATGACGGTATCATGTCATGGGAAAACGGTCAGTTTGCAGCTGTCCGTCCCGGCGAGGCAAAGGCAGTCGTGTCATATCAGGTCAATGGCAGGCGAGAGAGTCAGACAGTCACATTTGTCTCAACACCGTTCCCCTTTGAATCGGGATATTTCAACCCATCGATTTGGGAGACCGGGTCGTTTAACCCCTCTACCGGAGCTATTTCGACCGGTACCTACGGATTTGCCGGATGGAAGTATCCCAAGGGTCTTGACCTGTCGGAATACAATTATCTGGTATGCGAGCTCGAGTCGCCCGATAATTGCAATCTGTCGCTACGTGTGTTTGACAAGGATAATTATTGGACTGATCCCGCAATGGTTGATTTCAATGGGGGCACAAGAGTGGTCATGAATCTTAAAAACCTCGTTTCAAACGAGAATCGCCACGTAGACCCTTCGCACCTTTATATTGTAGGATTTTGGTCAACCGGCGGCAAACAGTTCAAGGTTAAAAATATATTCCCGACCAATGATCCCAATGCAACCGGCAGCGTTGCCGAGATAACCACTGATGATAATGCGCTTGTCAACGTTGTGAATCTCCAGGGTGTGGTAGTGCGTAAGGATGTTCCTGCCGCTACAGCGACACAGGGACTCCCTGCCGGACTCTACATCGTAGGTAATAAAAAAGTTATTGTAAGAAATTAATTAAGGTAATAACCCCGTAATATAGTATGAAAATTTTGACAAAAATTGCAATGACCGTTGCTTTGGGCATCGGTACATTATCTGCGAGCGCGGCTCCCGACCCCAATTTCCATATATATCTCTGTATCGGTCAGTCCAACATGGAAGGTAATGCAGCTATCGAACCCATGGATCGTACCAATGTCCCTGAACGTTTTAAGATGATGGCGGCGGTGAATTTCGGCAATCCTTCACGTCAGCAGGGTGAATGGTACACTGCTGTTCCACCATTGGTGCGCGAGGGTACCGGACTTACCCCCATGGATTATTTCGGTCGTACGATGGTCGACAATCTTGATGAAAACATCAAAGTAGGTGTTATTGCCGTAGCTATCGGTGGATGCCGCATCGAACATCTTGATAAGAATTTTGATCCGGCTTCAGTCGCCAATGAAGCAGACTGGTTTAAATCCTACATGAAAGCCTATGACAATGCCCCCTATGCGCGCCTTCTCCAGTGTGCGCGGAAAGCTCAGAAGGACGGTGTCATAAAAGGTATCCTTCTTCATCAGGGCGAGTCTAATAACGGAGACCAGCAGTGGTGTGCCAAGGTAAAGAAAATCTATGACGATCTGCTCACAGACCTCGGTCTCGAAGCTAATTCGATACCGTTACTTGCCGGTCAGGTCGTTACCTCGGAGCAGGGTGGCGTGTGTGGCGGCATGAACGCGATAATAAATACGTTGCCCAAGACAATGCCGGTCGCTCACGTGATTTCGGCTGCAAATCTGCCTCAGAAAGGCGATGGACTGCATTTTACTGCTCACGGCTACCGTGTCCTCGGATGTCGTTACGCTACCGCAATGCTTGAGACAATGGGTATTACTGATCCGGATGTCGCATATTCTGAGGAAATTCCATTTGTTCCGACTCCTGAGCCTTCTGAAGGTGACTTCGTGTTTGGTTTTGAATATTTCAACCCCACTATCTGGGAGAACGGATCATTTGATCGTGCAACAGGTCTCTTCACTCCGGGACAGTACGGTTTTGGCGGCTGGGAGTATGAGACTCCTATCGACCTGTCGGGCTATCGCTATATTGTTGCCGAACTTAACGAAAACACCGATGACTGGACTGCATTCAAGGTTTTCGACACGGCAAGTTACTGGGAGACTCCTTATGAGGCGAAGTTTAACGGCGGTAAGCTTATTGTTGCCGAGCTCAACGGCATGATGAAAAATCTCAATACCGGTATCGTGCCGCTTAACACCTCTGAAGTCTATCGTGTCGGTTTTTGGGGACTCGGCAGCAAGCCTATAAGTATCAAACAGGTCTTTGCTACCAATAACGATCCGTTTGGCGGGGTTATCGACATTATTGCCGATAATGACGCTGACAGCTTTGATCATGCGGTCTATGACCTCTCGGGACGTAAAGTCGCCGAAAATCTTCAGGATTCATGCCTTGCGCGCGGTATCTATCTGTGCGATGGACAGAAAGTAATGCTCACCCGTTGATTTTCTTACGTATTCAATACCTCCCGATACAAACTGTTTGATTGATGAAAACTGGTATAATCCTCTGCACTACATTATTCGCCGCCACGGTTGCAGCTGTGACAGCATCTGCGGCGCGATATGAGATAAAATCGCCCGACGGCAAGACCGCGGTCACTGTCACCGATGACAATGGCAGCCCGGTTTACTCGCTGGAGTATGACGGGACTCCGTTTTTGCTCCCGTCACCACTTGGTCTTAGGACCAATATAGGCGACTATACACGCAATCTGGTGATGAGCGCGACTAAAACACCGGAACAGATTTCCGATACCTATTCGCTCCCCAATATCAAGAAAAGCAATGTCAATTATCTTGCCAATCGTGGCGAGATGACATTTTCGCAGGACGGTAAACCTGTGTTTGACCTGATAATGCAGGTGAGCAACAATAATGTGGCATTCCGCTACCGCCTTCTACCGCAGGGTGAGACGCTGTGCTGTGTTGTTGACAGTGAGGTTACCGGATTCCGTATGCCCGATGGCACTACCACTTTTCTCTGTCCGCAGAGCGCTCCGATGGGCGGCTTTGCTCGCACATCTCCGAGCTACGAGACAAACTATTCGCTTGACGATACAACAGGCAAGAACGGGTGGGGTAACGGATATACATTCCCTTGTCTCTTCCGTAATGGCGACAACGGTTGGTTGCTTGTTTCCGAAACCGGTATAGCGGGCGACTATTGTGGTGCCCATCTGACCGGTGATGAGAGCGGATGCTACACGATAGCCTATACTCAACCCGGCGAGCAGAATGGATTCGGTTCGACAGGTGCTGCCGTTGCGTTACCGGGATATACCCCCTGGCGTACAGTCACTGTCGGCGAGACGCTTGCACCCGTAGTCGAGACTACCATACCGTTTGACGTCGTTGAACCGCTTTATGATGCATCGGTTGATTATCAGTACGGTAAGGGGAGTTGGAGCTGGATTATAAAGATGGATCCCAGCTGTAACTTCGAGGAGCAGAAACGATACATCGATTTCTCTGCCGCGATGGGTTGGAGCACAGTCCTCGTCGATGCTCTCTGGGACACTCAGATAGGATATGAAGGCATCGAGGAGTTGGCGCGTTACGCCAAGTCTAAAGGCGTTGCGCTCTATCTGTGGTACAATTCCAACGGAACGTGGAATGACGCTCCGCAGGGACCGCGCGGCATCATGAATGATATTGTGAAGCGTCGTAAGGCTATGGCGTGGATGCAGAAAAATGGTATACGCGGCATCAAGGTTGATTTCTTTGCCGGTGACAAGCAGGAGACAATGCGTCTGTATCATGACATTCTCGCCGATGCCAATGACTACGGTATTCTCGTGATTTTCCATGGATGTACTCTTCCCCGCGGTTGGGAACGCATGTATCCCAACTATGCGGCAAGCGAGGCTGTCCTGGCGAGCGAGAACCTGCACTTCTCGCAAGGCATGTGTGATGCTGAAGCTGTTAACGCTTGTACCCACCCGTTTATACGCAACACAGTCGGAAGCATGGACTTCGGTGGAAGTACACTTAACAAGTATTATAATGGCGGAAACTGTCCCGGCGGCTCCCAGCGTCGTACCTCCGATGTGTTTGCTCTTGCGACGGCAATCCTGTTTCAGAGCCCCGTGCAGCATTTCGCCATGGCACCTAACAATCTTGATGACGCTCCCGCCTGGGCTGTGCAGTTCATGAAGGACGTCCCGACTGTGTGGGATGAGGTACGCTTTATTGCCGGTTATCCCGGTAAATATGTCGTATTAGCGCGCCGTAGTGGTGATAAGTGGTTTATCGCAGGAATAAACGCGCAGAGTGAACTCCTTGACACGACTGTCAAACTGCCCGACGGGATGCTTGGTCAGACACTGAAACTTTATTCTGATGATGCCGACCTGAACGGTTCGGTCCGTGAGATAAAACCCGATAAAAAGGGAAATATCAGAATTAAGATTCCATGTAACGGTGGCGTTGTCATCAATAACTAATAATAAATTAATCATTACAATATCCGATCCATGAATAACGATTTAAGTAAGGCTGAAGCTAAAGGATTCTATAAGGTTTCGATGCTCAAGTGTATAGGATTTGGGTCAGGCGATCTCGCCCAAAACCTGATCTATCAGACAATCAGCATGTATCTGCTGTTTTTCTATACCAATGTCTATGGTCTTGACCCTTCCGTTGCGGCAGTCATGTTCCTGATAGTGAGAATAATTGATGTTATATGGGACCCCATTGTCGGTACGTTTGTTGACAAGCATGACCCTAAACTTGGCAAGTATCGTTCTTATCTCATCCTGGGCGGTATCCCGTTGACCGGATTTGCAATCCTATGTTTCTGGAATGGATTTTCAGGCTCTCTGCTCTATGCTTATATCACCTATGTCGGGTTGTCGATGTGCTACACTTTGGTCAATGTGCCTTACGGAGCTCTTAACGCATCGCTCACGCGAGACACTTCGCAGATAACCAAACTTACCTCCGTGCGTATGTTTATGGCTAATCTTGGCGGACTTGCTGTCGGTATGGGTATTCCTATCATTCTTAAGATTTTTGACCCTGCTGAAACTTCCGACATGTCTATGCATGACGGTGCGTGGCTCGCTACAATGACTATTTACGGACTCATAGGTCTTGCGCTCCTTTTCTTCTGTTTCTTCCAGTGCCGCGAGCGTGTCGTCATGGACAAGTCAGCTACCGAGAACGTGAAGGTGTCGGACCTCTGGATGGAGTTTGTACATAACCGTCCGTTGCGCATCCTGGCGTTCTTCTTCATCACCGCATTTGGTATGATGGCAATTTCCAACTCGGCTGGTGCCTATTATATGAATTACAATATTCATGGAACGGCGACCGAACTATCGGTATTCATGGGACTTGGTTCTCTGCCCGCGTTTATATTTATGCCGTTGATTCCTGCGATAAAGAAGTGGGTGGGTAAGCGCGGTATGTTCAATGTGTTTCTTATTACGGCAATCGTCGGAATGGCGATGCTCTATGTCGTTTCTATCGTTGACTCACTTAAAAGTCATATTTGGCTTATTTATGTGGCTCAGTTTATAAAGTCTACCGGCGTGGTTGTCGCTACCGGTTACATGTGGGCGCTTGTCCCTGAGGTTATCTCTTACGGAGAGTACACCCACGGTCGCCGTATCTCCGGCATTGTCAACGCCCTTACCGGAATATTCTATAAGGCTGGTATGGCTCTCGGTGGAGTGGTTCCCGGATTGGTTCTGGCGTTTGTAGGGTTTGACAGTGAGGCTGTCAATCAGACTCCGTTTGTGCAGCAGGGCATCCTGTGGCTCATCGCCGTCATCCCTGTCATCCTTCTCTTCCTTGCCATGTTTATAATCTCCAAATATGAACTTGATGACAATCGTATCGATGAGATAAATCGCGTGATCGAGGAGCGTCATCATAAATCATAATAATTATACTGAACTCATGAAAAAACTGCTTACGGTCGGTGCTGTTACAACGATAATATACACGGCGTGTACATCATCCATGCCTCAAACGGCAACTGTTAAGGATTTATATAAAAACGATTTTCTCGTAGGTGCGGCAATTCCGGTACGTCACGTCAACGGATTGGACCCTAAAGCTGATTCAGTGGTGACTCTTCACTTCAACTCCATTGTTGCGGAAAATTGCATGAAAAATGAGAAAATCCAGCCCCGTGAAGGTGAATTTTACTGGAACGACGCTGACCGTTTTGTTGAGTATGGAGAGAAACGGGGGATGGCTATCATCGGGCATGCGCTTGTGTGGCACTCTCAGTTGGCACCCTGGTTTGTCGTTGATGATGAAGGGAATTATGTGACCCCCGAAGTTCTGAAAGAGCGTATGAAGACTCATATCTCCACAGTAGTAGGTCGTTACAAGGGACGTATCAAAGGCTGGGATGTTGTCAACGAAGCGATAGAGGACGACGGAACCTATCGTGTGACCCCGTTCTATGAGATACTCGGCGAGGAATTTATACCTCTCGCATTTGAGTATGCCCATGAAGCTGATCCTGATGCCGAGCTGTATATCAATGATTTCTCAATGGCTGTTCCTGCTAAACGCGAGGCTTACATTAAACTTGTAGGGCAGCTTAAGGAGCGAGGTCTACGTATTGACGGTATAGGTATGCAGAGTCACATCGGCATGGACTATCCTGACATGGAGGAATATGAGAAGTCGATTGTCGCTTTTGGCGAGACCGGTCTGGATGTCATGATCACAGAGCTAGACATGTCGGCTCTCCCGACGATACACTTCGGTGCTAATATAAGTGACATGGTTGCCTTCAGGGAGCAGAGCAATCCCTATGCCGACGGACTTCCTGAAGAGATCGACCGTCAATGGAACGCACGTATGGACAGCGTGATGAACCTGTATAAAAAGCACTCCGATGTTATTTCGCGTGTTACGTGGTGGGGTACTCACGACGGCATGTCGTGGCGCAACGACTTCCCTATGTTCGGTCGCACCGATTATCCCCTTATGTTTGACCGCGACTGCAACATGAAATCATTCATGTCTGACAGGCTTGCTTCTGAAAAAATCTGATTAATAACAATTAAACACCATAAAAATGAAACCGCTTACCCCTTTAAAGAGATATCTGTTCCCTGACGATTACATGGCTGATCCGAGTGTTCATGTGTTCAACGGCAAGATATACATCTATCCGTCCCATGATTGGGAATGTGAGAATGTGGAGAATGACAACGGAGACCAGTATGTCATGAAGGATATGCACGTGTTGTCGATCGACGGCGATCCCATGACAGGTAAGGTGACCGATTGCGGGAAAGCTCTTGATATTGCCGATATACCCTGGGCTGGTCGTCAGCTTTGGGACTGTGACTGTGCAGAGAAGGACGGAAAATATTATCTTTATTTCCCATTGAAAGATAAAAATGACATTTTTCGTATTGGCGTTGCCGTAGCCGACCGTCCCGAAGGTCCGTTTATAGCGCAATCTGACCCTATACGCGGTAGTTATTCTATGGACATCTGTGTCCTGAAAGAGGGCGATGAATATTATCTGTACTTTGGCGGTCTGTGGGGCGGTCAGTTGCAGCGCTACCGCGACAATAAGGCTCTTGAAAACGCCTGTCTGCCCGAGGGTGACGAACCGTCGCTTCCGAGTCGTTGTGTGCGTCTGAGCAAGGATATGCTTCAGTTTGCCGAGGAACCGCGTCCCGTTCAAGTGGTTGATAAGGATGGAAATCCCTTGAAGGCAAGTGACCCTCATCGCTTCTTCGAAGCATCATGGGTCCACAAGTATAACGGTAAATATTATTTCTCATATTCTACAGGCGACAGCCATCTGCTCTGTTATGCTGTCGGCGACAATCCTTATGGACCGTTTGTATTTCAGGGTGAAATCCTGACACCGGTAGTGGGTTGGACCACTCATCACAGTATCATCGAGTATGACGGCAAGTGGTATCTGTTCCATCATGACAGTGTGCCGTCGGGCGGTAAATCATGGTTACGCAGTCTTAAGGTGTGCGAACTCACCTATGACAAGGACGGTCGGATACTGACTATCGATGGCGGTGGCGATACAAATGATTAAGTTTAATCTGAGATAGAGTATATTTTAATAAAAGTTTGAGAAGAGTGACTCCTGCCGGTTGTATGAAACGATTGCTGTTTTTAATTTGTCTATTGAGTGGAGGGATGGTTTCGGCTCAGAATCCGATCTCTCAGACCGAGTTCACACCTGACCCTGCTCCACTCGTGGTAGGAGACACTCTGTATCTTTACACCGGACATGACGATAAGAGCGCCGATCCTGACCACTTCGTCATGCGCGATTATTTGTGCTTTACCACTACGGATATGGTCAACTGGACTCATCATGCTCCGGTATTCAATAATGAGGGGTTCGGCACTCATGACTGTGCTTACGCTGCGCAGATGGCTTATCGTAACGGGAAATATTACTATTATACTTCCACGTTCGGTATTCCGGTGCTTGTCTCTGATTCCCCTTATGGTCCGTTTACCAATCCTTTGGGCGGAAAGAATTTCCTTATTTACAGCGAGGATACGTCTTATAGCGGACACGGATGGGAGGATATCGACCCTACGGTATTGATCGATGATGACGGACGTGCCTACATGTACTGGGGCAACAATGCTCTGTATGCCGTTGAGCTTAACGACGACATGATAAGTTATAAAGGCGACATACACGTCTTTGACATAAAGGATAAGGCAGCGTTCGGCGATGACTACGAAGAAGCCCCCTGGATTGCAAAACGCGGTGACCGATATTATCTTGCTTATGCGGCACACTGCCCCGAGGATACATATTGGGCGTGGTCAGACAGCCCGCTTGGACCTTGGACCTATGGCGGTGAACTGATGCGTGCTTTCGAGCATGGCGGCATGGGCAACCACACCGGCATGTGTGAGTTCAAGGGTCAGTGGTATTTCTTCTATATGGACGAAGGTCTGCCTGAGTCTCACAGCAAGTGCCGTACTACGAGTATCATTCCTTTTGAGTTCAATCCTGACGGCTCGCTCCCCTATATGCATCACGATAAGCGCGGGGTGTTGAAGAGTGTTCGACCTCTCGACCCCTATGTGCGTCAGCAGGGCGAGACCATTGCGTGGGAAGAGGGCATCTCTATCGGTTACGACAATATTCATTGCGTATATGTCAATGATATCGATGACGGTGACTATATAAAAGTGAGGGAAGTGGATTTTGGCAATGGTGCCTCTGGTTTCGCCGCACGACTGCGTAACGGACGCCCCGGTTCTGTCATCGAATTGCATCTCGATGCTGTCAACGGAGAACTTATCGGCACTCTTGACGCTGAGTCAGGCACTGATTGGTCCGAAAAGTCATGTCCGGTAAAGACACGTGACGGCATTCATGACCTGTATTTTGTGTTCCGGGGAGCCGATGGCGCATTAATGGATTTTGATTCCTGGCAGTTTACCGCTTTCTGAATTTTTTTGAAAGACGGTAAATATCAATAATCACTGAATAGTTCAGGTTTAATGACGATGCCTACACGGAGCTGTGAGTGGAACTTGTTGTAGTCGAGCAGTCCCTCACCGTATCCGTTGTAATATTGCATGAAAATATATTGATTCTGATTACGGCTCAGTCGGTAGGCAAGTTCGAGAACTGTATTGTAGTTGAAATTCCATCCGCTTCGTTTGGTGAGGATGACGCTCCCGCTCCAGCGACGGTTGTTAGAGAGCACTGTCGTGCCTACCTGATAAATACCGCAGTATTGCAGAATGTCTTTGTTGTTGACGCCGTCGACTATAGGAATCCAGAACTTACCGTGAACCATGAAGTTGGGGTCGACAATGATATTGGCTCCAAACGATATACGGTTCCATGAACGTGATTGTATGCTGTCGCGTCCGTTGCTTTCATGCTCGATCTGAAAGGTGAGTTTACCTATGTAGCGGTCTTTGACGAAAAGAGGTTTGGCAATACCGAGACCGGGATTGAAGTTAAGGTCGGTCATAGGCATTGAGTTCTCGAGTATGTTCCAGAACACTTTCTGGGTATAATAGAGATAAAGATATGTCCCCCAGGGCAGTGTCGACTTAGTGAGTTTCTGAGATATTGAAATCTGAAACTTCACATTGGTATTTTGTCTCGTCGGTTTGGGACCTATCGATGTTCCGAATATGAAGTAGTTATCCTTGTAGAGAGTGAAATAAGGACCTTTGTCAAACTCACGTCTGACGCTGTCGGTATTGATTTTATGTTCATCGGGCAGACTTATGATCTGCGCGCACGTGCCGAAAGCGCTACATGCGAGAAACAGAAGTATCAGGAATTGTGCCAGTCGGTTGTTCACTTGTCGTATAATTTTTTTGCAAAGGTAATAATCTTGTTTAGATTAATTTATCTTTTGTTTACATTAAAAGTGTCCGATAAGTATTATTTTTTGTAAAAATAGGAAAATGTTAAGATTTAGTCATTGCATCATAGTTTTCTTGCATATATATAAACTTTTTTAACATCTTGATGTTCTAAATATAGACTGATGCTTCTCGGATATCTCGTAGGGAGGCATGATACTGTCCCATTAGTGTTATTTTTTGGAATATACGGATTTGATGGGTACGGTTGATTGTTTAGTTTGATGATATTTCTTAATTTAGCATCGTTTTTAACAAAAAACGTTTCAACGTGATTTTAACATACTGACATTATGTATAAAAGACTGATTTTATTCCTGACAGCTGCCGTTGTCGCAGCATGTAGTTACGGTCAAACGACTCCGCTGTCGCTTGACTCTTGCCGTTCGCTGGCATTGACAAGCAATAAAGAGTTGTTGATACGTGCCGAGAAGGTGCGTGCTGCCGGATATCAGAAAAAAGAGGCTTTTGCCGCATATCTGCCTGCGATTGACTTTGCCGGCGGGTATATGTACAATCAGAAGGAATTGTCGATATTTGATTCTGACCAGTTGTTGCCGACCAAGACTTTTGATATGAAAACCGGTCAGTATGAGTTTAACCTTGTCACTAATCCTGAGACCCACATGCCTATAAAAGGTCCTGATGGTCAGTATATTCCCCAGACGGTGGCACTCATCCCCAAAGATGCGATGACATTCAATATCCATAACGTGTTTTTCGGCGCTGTGACGCTGACTCAACCGGTCTATATGGGCGGTAAGATTGTAGCCATGAACAAGATAACCGGTTATGCTGAGGAACTTGCCCGTGCCATGCAGTCCAACGAGGCTGAGAATATAATCTACGCCGTTGACGCTGCTTACTGGCAGGTGGTCTCTCTCAAGGCAAAACATAAACTTGCCCTCAGCTATGTGGCGCTTCTCGACTCGCTCGACAACAATGTCAAGGCAATGGTCAATGCAGGCGTGGCTACGCGTAGTGACCAGCTCAATGTCGATGTGAAACTCAATCAGGCTCAGATTGATCTTGTAAAGGTAGACAACGGTCTCACTCTCTCTAAAATGGCTCTTGCACAGTTAATAGGACTTCCTGTTGATTCTAAGATAGTTCTTGCCGACGAGGACAATGCCGACATCAATACTCACGCTGAGATTGCAACTGTCTATGACATGGATGTTGTCTATAAACAGCGTGCCGATGTCCGTGCCCTTGAACTTGGTACCAAAATAGCCGGTCAGGAAAAGAATGTCGCCATGTCATCGATGCTCCCTAACGTAGCGCTTATGGGAACTTACTCGTTCAGTAATCCTAACATGTTTGACGGGTTCAAGCGCAGTTTCAATGGAGCCTTCTCGGTCGGTGTTATGGTGGCGATACCTATCTGGCACTGGGGTGGTAACTATAACAAGTACCGTGTGGTACGCTCCAACGAGACCGTAATGCAGCTTCAGCTTGCTGATGCTAAGGAGAAAATCAATCTTCAGGTGAGTCAGGCGGCGTTCAAGGCTCAGGAGGCAATGAAAACTTACCTGATGACTATAACTAACGAGGATAAAGCCGAGGAAAATCTCCGTAACGCTCAGATAGGATTTAAAGAAGGTGTCCTCACGACCGACAATATTATGGAGGCTCAGACAGCATGGCTGAAAGCCAATTCTGAGAAGATCGACGCCATGATCGACGTGCAGCTATGTGATGTGTATCTGTCCAAGGTGCTCGGCACGATGGCTTATTGAATGTGAAATAAAAACAGTAAAAACATAATACAACTCTAAAATCATGACTGATAATAGTTTAAACAAGCAGGACGAGAAAAAGGAGAATACCAGACTCATGTCGGGTCTCGGTATAATTATCGTCATAGTAGCCGTACTCGCAATCTTTGGTTTTCTCTTTATGAAACAACCTGCCGAGATAATCGAGGGGCAGGCTGAGGCAACGTCGGTCAGAGTGTCGGGTAAGCTTCCCGGACGAGTTACCGAATTTTACGTGCAGGAGGGTGACAATGTGAAAGCCGGCGATACGCTGGTGCATATTCACTCATCGCTCGCCGAGGCTAAGATGATGCAGGCTGAAGGTATGGAGACCGCGGCTAAGGCTATGAATCAGAAGGTCGATGCCGGCACCCGTTCACAGATCGTGCAGGGCGCTTATGACCTCTGGCAACAGGCTAAGGCTGCTGTCGAGATAACTCAGAAAACCTATAACCGTATGGAATCACTCTTCAGCCAGGGTGTTATCTCGGAACAGAAGCGTGACGAGGCGAAAGCCGCATATCAGGCTGCTGTCGCTGCCGAGAGTGCTGCCAAGAGCCAATACTCGCTTGCAAAGTCGGGTGCCCAGAAGGAAGATAAGGTTAGTGCTGAGGCAATGGTTAATGTGGCACGAGGTGGTGTTGCCGAGGTTGAGGCTCTCCTCGAGGACCAGTATCTTGTTGCTCCGTGTGACGGACAAGTCGATGTGATTTATCCTCATGTAGGCGAGCTCGTTTCTCTCGGAGCTCCTATCATGAGCGTTCTCAAACTTGACGACAAGTGGATTACATTCAACGTGCGCGAAGAGCTCTTGAATGATCTTACCATGGGTAAGAAAATCGATGTCATGATTCCCGCTCTCGGCGAGAAGCACATCGAAGCTGAGATTTATTACATCCGCGACCTCGGCAGCTACGCCACATGGCGAGCCACCAAGTCAACCGGTGATTGGGACAGCCGCACTTTTAAGATCAAGGCTCGCCCTGTGAATGACGAACCCGACCTCCTTCCCGGCATGTCAGTCATCTATCGATAAAAAATTAGTATAACACTCCCCTCTAAGAAAGTAAAAAAACAAATAAATTATGAAAGCGACTTCAGGTCTGTGGCAAACTATCAAGCGCGAATGGCGGCAGCTGTGTTCGCGGCGTATGTATATCGCCGCGATGATATTTGTGCCGTTGCTGTGTGCGGTTTTCTTCCTGTCGTTGCTCGGTGAGGGGCTTCCGCTGAAGGTGCCTACGGCAATTGTTGATCTTGACAACACTCCAATGTCGCGTAATCTTGACCGGTCGCTCAACTCAATTGAGCTTATCGACGTGAAGATGCATCTTGACAACTATCACGACGCGGTCGATCGTGTGCGCCGGGGTGAAATCTACGGTTTTTTCCTTATTCCGGAAAACTTTGAGAGCGATGCACTCGGCGGACGCACCCCGACTCTGTCGTATTATTCCAACATGACCTACTTTGTGCCCGGTACACTCTCCTTCAAGGGTTTCAAGACGATGGGTGTGTCGACATCGGGCGCGATCGTTCAAACCATGCTTGTCAGCAACGGTGTAGGTGAAGATTTTGCCAATACGTTCCTCCAGCCTGTCGTGGTGGACACCCATCCAATCGGTAACCCCTGGACCAACTATTCGATTTATCTTAGCAACTCGTTTATCCCCGGTGTTATTGAACTGATGGTAATGCTTGTGACAGGTTTCTCGATATGCGGTGAGATAAAACGTCGCACTTCGGTTGAATGGCTTTCACAAGCCAACGGGTCGATAGTTACGGCAGTCGTCGGCAAGCTGTTGCCTCAGACGGTAATATTTACTGTAGTAGGGTTTGCGATCAACGCACTTCTCTTCAAGTTCTATCACTTCCCGATGTACGGACACATGGGCTACATGTTGCTCGCCATGTTCCTCCTGGTAATAGCGAGTCAGGGTTTCGCCCTGTTTATATGTGGAATAGTGCCTAATCTGCGTCTGGCGCTCAGCATCTGTTCGCTTACCGGTATCCTCGCTTTCTCGATTGCAGCTTTCTCGTTCCCGGTCGAGAGCATGTATGGCGCAATAGGCATCTTCAGCTACATATTGCCGGTGCGCTGGTATTTCCTTATTTATATAGATCAGGCTCTTAACGGCATTGATATATATTACTCGAGATTCTATTACATAGCGCTTCTCATTTTCCCGCTGGTGGCTGCCTTGCCGTTGTGGAATCTCAAGCGCCATTGTCAGAACCCGGTTTATGTACCCTAACCGATAAAACAGAAAAAATGAAAGGTATATTACATAAAATAGGAAGTTGGTTCCGTGACATGGCGCTCGTGATGCGTCGTGAGTTCCGCCTTGTGACTACTGACATAGGGGTGCTGATATTCTTCCTGGCACTCCCGCTTGCCTACCCTATAGTCTATACGCTTATATATAACACCGAGCTGGTGCGTGACATTCCCGTCGCCGTGGTTGATAACTGCCGCACGGAGCAGAGCCGTGAATTTGTACGCATGGCTGATGCAACCGAGGGTATCAGCATTTCGGGTTATGCTTCCTCGCTCTCCGAGGCGCGCCGATGGATGGACGAGAAAGGTTGTTACGGTATTATGGTGATTCCCGAGAACTATTCCCGCAACATCGGTCGCGGCGATCAGTCGGTCGTAACGTTCTATAGCGACATGAGTCTGTTGCTACGTTACCGAGCATTTCTCACGGCGTTGACCGATATACAGCTGGAAACCGGTGCCGAGTTGCGTACCGAGGCAATGTCGGCGTTGGGCGTGTCGACGGCGAGTGCCGCACCTGTCGACAATGAGGCATTTTTCCTCGGTGACACGGAGCAGGGATTTGCATCGTTTGTCATCCCCGGGATTGTGGTATTGATTCTACAGCAGAGCATGGTACTCGGTATAACGATGCTCGGTGGCACGTCGCGTGAGCGTCGCCGTCGCAACGGCGGTATCGACCCTCTTGAGGTCAATGCTCCCGCTTCGGCAACTGTCATCGGTAAGATGTTGTGCTATGTCATGATATATCTTCCTCTGACTGTCTATATTCTCCACTATGTGCCTATAATGTTCCATCTTCCCCATATCGGTCATATTGCTGATTTCCTCTTGTTCATCTTCCCGATGCTGATTGCAACGGCGTTTTTCGGTCTCACGTTGCAGCTGTTTGTCAAGGAGCGTGAGGCGTCACTGGTGGTCATTGTGTTCACGTCTGTTGTATTCCTGTTCCTCTCAGGGCTTACATGGCCGCGCTACGCTATGAACAGTCTTTGGACATTTGTTGGCGACTGCATTCCCGCTGTGTGGGGTGTGGAAGGATTTATCCGCATCAATTCCAACGGAGCGACATTGGCTGAAAATACTCATGCATTCCTTATGATGTGGGCGCTCGCCGGTGTTTATTTCATCCTGTCGTGCATCGTACTTCGCTATATACGTTTGTCGTCGCGCCGGCTCTATCGTCGCTGATGGTGCCGCGGATCCATATATAGCTCCTCGTGTCACCAACAGGTTCAGGACATGTCTTGAAGTTGCGACGGGTAGTTGTAACTGCTGACTGTGTCGGCTGATGTCAGAACTCAAGATTGAATCCGCTACGTTTCAGGCGCGTATAACGGTCGGCATTAAACCGGTATTTTATGGGTACTCGTGTGGGTGTTCCGGGCTCGCGTGGTGCGGTTTCGCTCACGAGTCCAAGTTTGATTATTTTGTTGGCGAAATTGCGGCGGTCAAACTTTCGGTTGAGGATTGTCTCGTATAGTCTGCGGAGCTGAGTCATTGTAAATTCCTCAGGCATAAGCTCAAATCCTATCGGTTCAAAATAAATTTTTTCTTTAAGGACAGCGAGTGCTTTGTGGAATATGCGCATGTGATCAAACGCCATGCGCGGCAACTCGTCAAACAGGAACCATGCAGCTCGCCGAGCGTCATCTCCGGCTTTTACTTCGGAAATAGGCACAAGCGCGTAGTGGGCTATCGAAATGACACGTTCACGCGGGTCGCGCCGGACGGTGGTGAAGGTGTAAAACTGTTCCATAAACACATCGGTGAGCCCGGTCTCTTCAGCAAGCTCGCGTCGGGCACATTCTCCTGCCGTTTCTTCTATTTCCATGAATCCGCCGGGAAGTGCCCAGCAGCCGCGGTAAGGTTCGTGACGCCGTTCGATAAGCAGTACCTTCAGGTGCTTGCCGTCGTAGCCGAATATCACGCAGTCGACCGTCACGGCTGGATGGGGGTAGGAATAAGTGTAGACGTTTTCTTTCATAGGTCAGGATTATGGGGTGATATGACAAGTGAAGCCCGAAACTGTCTCGGGCTTCACTTGTTGGACTATAATGTCATTTTACGATTTTACGTACGGCGGGGAGGATTATCGACTCCATTACCTCATATCCGGCTACAGTCGGGTGGATACCGTCGTTGGTATAGGCGGGATTAAGCGCCTTGCCGTCCTCGGCGAGCATTGACGAGTAATAGTCAACATAGGGAATCTTCATCTTCTTGGCATATTCGCTGACACGCTTGTTGAGGCTGAGGATTTTAGCCGTGGTGTCCTTTATCTCGGGATTCCAGGGTATTCCGTCAGCGGGAAGTGTCGAGGTGATTATGACCTTGATGCCGTTGAGACGGGCAAGCTCTATAAGGGTCTGAATGTTACCGAATGTACGGTCCTCGTCATAGACGTCGGTATTCTCAGCGACATCATTGGTCGCCACATTGATGACAACAAGTCGGGGGTTGAGATTGATGACATCCTCGCGGAATCTCACCAGATACTGGTAGGAGGTCTGTCCGCTGATACCGCGACCTATAAAACCGTTGTCGGCAAAAAATTCGGGACGCATATTTGCCCATCCCTCAGTAATGGAATTACCAAGAAAAACCACACGGCGACCGTCGTTTTCCTGAGCCATAATCTCTTTGTTGGATGCGTCATAGCGGGCAAGGTTAGCCCAGTCTTTTGCCTGAACGCTTAAACCTACAGCCGCTACCGCGATCGCCATCAATACTTTTTTCATCATAATGCAATTTTGTGTTAAGGTTGATTTTGTGTCACAAATTTAATATATTAAGTTTTAATCACGAAATTATTAAAACTATTTTTTAACTAAAGGGTGATTATGATCCTGTCCGGAATGGCTACATGAAAGTGAAATGCCGAAAAAGATCAAAGTCGGATAAAAAGCTGTCGTCGCATTAAACTTTTCATGATTTGTAGTATCTAAGTAATAACGAGGGAGATTAACGAGGGATTTTCTCTCACGCCATATTTTTCTAACCTTAAAAACAACCGTCATGAAACGATTAATCAGAAGTCTTGCTATCGGTCTGATCAGTGTATCACTGGTTGTTCCTTCAGTTCAGGCACAAGGTCGTCGTCAAGGTGCCACTCAGCGTACAGAGTCCCGCAATAACCGTGGAAATGACCGTCACGATAGCGGTAACCGCAACTCCGCAGGCAACCGCAGTGGTCAGCGTCCGGGAGCGACATCGGGCAACCGACCGGACCGTATGCCCGGTAATAGGGGAAATAATGGTCACGGCAACAGCAACAGCCGCCCCGGTAATAGCAATAATAACCGTCCCGGCAATAATAACGGAAACGTCCGTCCCGGTGACGGTCACAACAATTATCGTCCCGGTAACAATGGTGGTCATCACAACAATCGTCCGACTCCTCCGCCCCAGTCGTTCCATCGTCCGGGCAGCCACGGGTCTCACGGTATGCCTCCGTTCTATCAGAAACCTCCGCAGCATCATCCCGTTTTCCATCGTCCGGTGCCCCCTCCCTCGTTCCGTCCCGGTCCCCGATATCCCTCTTTCGGTACCATTCTCGGTCTTGCACTGGGATCGGCTTTCAATGCATCGATCAATTATTTCAATACCAACGGCTACATTATCGATGGTTATACTGCCAATCAGCTTTTCCTGCGTAATGTCAGACAGATGAATTATCTGTGGCCTGAGGCTGTGATGTACTATAATAACGGCTATCTTTCGGGTTCTCAGTTTATTTATTCGTTAGGCTATAACGACGCCTCACGGTACTATAATCTGTATAACACGTTCTTATCTCAGTATGGCATGCCCGTCAGTGTAAGTAATAGCGGTGCCACATTATCGGCTTCGTGGTTTGGATATGACAACCGATACGTGACTATCCGTTATACTCAAGGCTACAACGAGTTTGGTGCTCCCTGTTTCTATACTACACTATCATTCGGAAACTGATTATGGCTGACAACTATCTTGAACGTAAGATGGAAGAACACAGAGCCGGCAAACGACCTCAGGTTACTCGCCGGCTCTCGCCGTCGGGGTCGCGTCCCGGCGAATTGAAAGTGAAATTCCCGCCAAGACGGGTGTTTGTCACCGGTGGTGCCTCAGGTATCGGGAAAGCTATCGTGACGGCATTCTGTAACGCAGGTTGCCGTGTCGCCTTCTGTGACATTGATACCCGGAAGGGTAGTGCTACCGCTCAGTCAACCGGTTCGCGGTTCTATCCCGTTGATGTCGCCGATGCGGCGGCACTGACTGCGGCGATGGAGCATCTGATAGACGACTGGGGAGATATTGATGTGATTGTCAATAATGTCGGCGTCGGGATGTTCAGACCTGCGGCTGAGACTACGGTTGAAGATTTCGACATGGTGATCGATATCAATCTGCGTCCCTTGTTCGTAACATCGCAGGTTCTGGCACGTCATCGTCGCAACATTGGGGGTAATCCCGCTTATGGTCGCATCATCAACATCAGTTCGACACGTGCATTGCAGAGTGAGGCGGGTACGCTCGGTTACTCGGCGTCGAAAGGAGGTGTGTGCGCGCTTTCCCATTCTCTGATGGTGTCGCTCTCCCCGCTCGGGTTCACGGTTAATACCATCCTCCCCGGATGGATCGAGACCGGCGATTACTCGGCGCTGACTGAAGCCGACCACCTTCAGCATCCGTCACGACGGGTAGGACGCCCCGAGGATATAGCCCGTCTGTGTGTGTTTCTCGCCGCGCCTGACAATGATTTCATAAACGGAGCGGAGATTGTGGTCGATGGAGGCATGACGCGTCGGATGATTTATGTCTGACGATTCAATTTGCTACCTTGGCAGGACGTTTTTTATTTTAATGGAGTTTAAGCTATGATTAAACAAAAATAATAGCTATTTTTGCATAGTTATTAAAAATATCAAGTAAATAAACCTAATATACCCATTGCAATGAAAAAACTACTGCTTGGCGCGGCTGCCGCCATCATTTTGGGCGCGTCTGCCGATGCTGTTCCCACCAAAATTGTAGCCCATCGCGGTTACTGGACTGCCCCCGGTTCGGCTCAGAACTCAATCCGCTCGCTTGTTAAAGCAGACTCAATCGGTGCCGATGCGACCGAGTTTGACGTTTATATGACATCAGATAATGTGCTTGTTCTCAATCACGACGGTGTCATCAACGGCTTGTCAGTTACCGGTAATCCCTCAACTGTGATATGTGAGCAGACACTGGAAAACGGTGAGAAACTTCCGACGCTCCGTCAGTTTCTTGACGTTGCCAAAGACCTGAATATCGATCTTGTATTTGAGATAAAAGGACATGCAACTCCCGAGCGTGAGCGCGAAGTCGCTAAAGCTTGTGTTGATATGATAAACGAGTATGGGCTCTCGCCCCGCACACAATATATTTCATTCTCTAAGGTTGTGTGTGAGGAGCTTCCCAAACTGACCGACCGTCCGGTTTCGTTCCTCTGGTGCGAACAGTGGACTCCTGAAGAAGCTAAGGCTGCCGGTTGTGCCGGATGTGACTACAGTTATCCGGGATGGGAGAAAAATCCTGACTATTTCAAGCGTTGCCGCGACCTCGGTCTTATTACCAATATATGGACTGTTGATGAAGAGAAGCGCATGCGCGATGCAATCAATGACGGTTTTGACTATCTTACGACCAACTATCCCGAGATGGGACTCAAACTTGTAAAAGAGAGATATCCCCTCGGCTACGCCCCCAAGACCAAGGCTCCCAAAGTAGTGGCACACCGCGGCTACTGGAATGCCCCCGGCTCGGCTCAGAACTCAATCCGTTCGCTTGTTAAAGCTGATTCAATCGGTGCCGACGGTTCGGAGTTTGACGTATGGATGTGTTCCGACGGTGTGATTGTGCTCAATCACGATGGTGTTATCAACGGAATGTCGGTACAGAACACGCCCTCTAAAATCATACGTAAGCAAAAACTTGAGAACGGGGAGAACGTTCCGACTCTTGAAGAATTCCTCAAGGTTGCAAAGAAACTCGACATCGATCTTATCCTCGAAGTTAAGGTTCATGAAAATGCTGAGCGAGAGAATGAATGTATAAAGAAATGTGTTGATATGATAAAGAAATATGGTCTGACCGACCGTACCGAGTATATTTCATTCTCGCAGAATGCATGTCAGCAGCTATCTAAACTGACCGATCGCCCGGTCCTGTTCCTCTGGGGTCAGAAATGGACTCCTGAGGAAGCTAAGGCTAATGGTTGCACCGGATGTGATTATAACTATGGTGTATGGCAGGAGAATCCCACTTACATGGATGAGTGCCGCCGCCTTGGAATGGATATAAACGTGTGGACTCTCGGTACAGAAAAGGGCATTCAGGCTTGTGTTGACGCCGGCGCTGACTATCTGACTACCGATACCCCGGAACTCGCTCAGGAAATTGTCGAAAAAATTTATCCGGAAAGCAAGGCAGCACGTGCCGAAAAGCTTGTCAAAAAAGCTTCAAAGAAATCCAAGGGCAAAAAGTAATTATATCTCATATATAATTAATTTATAGTATAATTCCCGTCTGGCAGAGCTCTCGTAACAAGAGTGTATGCCGGGCGGGAAACTTGTTTTATTATGGAAATGATGACGGTAGCGTGGCAAAAAAGTGTTTAAGGAAAAATGCTTGTATTCAGTGTGTTGCTGATTTGAATCCCGTAAAACCGCGGTTATAAAAAACTATTTTTACGTATCGTTTGTTGATAATTCTGAAAAGGGGATAATCTTAAACAGGGATGCCTCACAGTTATAATTTATTAAAAAAAGAACAATATGAAAAAGGCTATTATCTTGTCAGCCCTCGCATTGGGCGCTATGGCAGCAAACGCACAGACTGCATTGCAGCAGAGTAAGTTTTTTGACAACATGTCAATCGGTGTAAAGGGCGGCGTTGTCGCTCCGTTTAACGGATACTCTTTCTGGGGGCATTCCCGTGGCATAATGGGTGCCGAGTTACGTAAACAGATTACCCCTATTTTCGGTCTTGGTGTCGAGGGTGAATGGACGTTCAACACTTCAAGCTGGTCGGCATTTGGTAAGAGTGCCAATGCAATAGATAATCAGTATGTAGGTGTTTTCGGAACAGTCAATCTTATGAATGCTTTCGGCGGGTACACCGGTACTCCGCGTGTATTTGAAATCGAGGCTGTTGCCGGAACCGGTTGGCTCCACAGTTATTATCCCAAGTCGCAGGGTGAAGATGGAAATTCATGGGGCAACAAAGTTGGCTTGAATTTCAATTTCAATCTCGGAGAGTCAAAGGCATGGACCATCGCTCTTAAACCTGCAATTCTCTGGAATATGGGTGCAAGTCCTGAACTTACCAACATGGGCTATTCGGCTCGCTATGATGCAAATCACGCAACTGTAGAGATTGAAGCAGGTATAACCTATCATTTCAAGAATAGTAACGGTACTCACTCGTTTGCTCTTGTCCGTCCCTACGACCAGGCTGAGGTTGATGCTCTCAACGCCCGCATCAATGAGCTCCGTGGTCAGCTCTATACAGCAGGTGCCGACAATGCCGCAATCCAGACCGAGCTTAATAAGACTCATGCCGAGCTTGAGAATTGCATGAATCGTCCTGTTGAGGAAAAGATTGTCAAGGAAACCGATAATGTACACTACATCTTCTTCAACTGTGGCTCATCTTACATCCAGCCTAATCAACAGCCTGCCATTTACATGGTAGCTCAGCAGGCTAAGGAAAATGCAGGATCAACCGTTGAAGTTCAAGGATATGCATCAAAAGACGGTAGCGCGGCAATCAATCAGCGCCTCTCTCAGAAGCGTGCCGAGGCAGTCAAGAATGCTATCGTAGGTCAGGGCGTTTCAGCCGACCGTATCGATGCCAAGGGTCTCGGTGTTGGCGATCTTTTTGAGACCAACAACTGGAACCGTGTAGCAAAGTGCACCGTAAAGACGGCGGAATAATAAAGAACAGATACCTTCAATAATACAATAGATATGTTCCAGGCGGGAGCTGACCCTAAGCGGTTTGCTCCCGCTGATTTTTTGTCACGTCATCACTTGTAGGGCGATAGGCTGAACGCGTGCCAGTGGGATGCGACAACACCGTTATCCGGGACGAAAACAGCCATTGCCGAGACGTACATGTCGGGGGATACGCCGGCTGAGGCAATCAGAGCCGGGTCGACCGACACGTTCCTTACCGATGCCGAGTTGCCGTCAGGTAACAGTCTTAGCACTCCCGAAACACGCTTTACCGATTCACATTCCGTCGACTGGCTGTGCGAGCATGTGAGCGGTACGGTTTCGATTGATTTTCCATCGGATAGGCGGGTGTAGTAAATCATGTCGACGATGTCACCTACCGCTATGTCATCGGGAGTCATCGACGCGGGGATTATGCCATTACCTCCTTCCGGCGAAATGGTGAACATTGCGTTGCCGTTGCTGTCGATGGAGTATATGGCAGCTGTGGCGACCGGGAAGTGGCGTCTGCCATCTGGTGCCGGGACCGGTTGTGCCGCGACACCACGACGTTCACCATCGACGGTGTAGTATCTGAATTTTACAAACATACCCTCTTTCAGCATACCGTCGCTGTTGTCGGCAGTCACATGTGCGGTTCTGTTGCCGCAGCACACTTTAGCATTACCGACGTCAGTGAGGGAGTCGACATATCCTGTCATCTGTGGTAAGTTACCGTAACGCTCTCCGTCAGCGGGTGCCACATGCAGCAGTCTTGTGCGCGATGATGTATGCTCATGCACCGATGCAAATTTTACGTCGAAATTACATCCAAGAGCTATGGTGAGGTCAGCCGGGAAGTCGGTCATGTTGACCTTTATGGTCGTGTGTCCGTCGGTCAGAGCGACTGCGGACGAATCTCCGTCAGGCATTATTCCGATGACCGACATTGCTATAGTCGGCACATTTATGAAAATAAAGGCATCAGCGTCGCGCGACATGGTGCGGTAGAAAGACCCGTTGTCAAGAAATCCCGGTTGTGTGCCGTTTAGAGTTTCAAGAATGGCATGGTAGCGTGCCGGCAGTTTCTTCCCTTCCTCCTCCATGTAGCGACGGTAGATATCGAGTTCTACGGCGGCGCGTTCGTCAAGATTCATGAAATGGAGCAACTGAGCCATTGTGAGGCGGCATGCGAGTTGACCGGTGCTGTTGTCTGTGAGCATCAGGGCGCGCGACAGCAGTGAAGTCTTTAGCTGCCGATCCTCGACTGCTTCAGAAAAGTCGCGCCAGAAGTAGAAATCGTCGGCAGCCTCAGATGCGAGTTGCCGGAAGGCATTGACTGCCTCGTCGTTGCAGTCGATCCATGATAACATCAGCGCGTGTTTACGCTTGAGCCAATGATTGTCGGATACACGCGGTATTGCGGTTTCAAACAGTTCGATGATGCGCGGTATGAACTGCCGGAAGTGCGGTACGTCCCGTTTCACAGCCGAAAAACAGCGTTGCAGGGCTCTCACGGCGAGCGGCAGGTGATTGTGTTCGGTCGGGAGCCAGTCGTCGGCTCTCAGGAAGTCGGGGTCCCAATCTATCAGAAAGGCTGGAAAGCGGTCGAGACGACTGTCGGTCAGTGTGGAGACCGCTATATCGAGTATTCCGGAGTGCCATTGCGAGGGAGCGTGAAGAGACCCGAGACCAGCGTATAGGTCAAGCATGTCGACTGTCATGTCGGAGTCGCCTTGTCGGTAACTGTTGAGCAGTCGGGTGAAGCATGCTTCTCTCACAACTTCCATGATCGATCTGGCGGGTAATCTCACAAGGCGTAGCAGTACCGGCAACTCGCTCACGTGGTCTGAGTCGATGATGACATCTATGGCACGGGCAAGGAGCGAGCGCTGACGTCGTCCGTCAGTTTCAGTGGCACACAGATCAGCCGGTCTCAGGTTGCGCGGATGCCACATCATGAAAAATCGATAAAAATTGAAATCGGGAGTCTTCCTCGCCAGTTTCACGGCTAAGGCGAGCATCAGCGAGTGGAGCGCTGACGGGCGTTCGTTGTCGAGCTGTATGTAGTCGCGCAATCGTCGGCGCGTCTCGATAGGGTCGAGCGAGTCGCCGTATGCACGCAAGTATCGGTATATTATCATGCCGGCATCATCATGGAGCATCTGATGCAGCGCGTTACCCTCAAGTAGCGGCGTGAGCATTTCCATCGCTTCGGCTTCGCGTCCTTTTGTACGTGATATAGCTTCGATAGCAGCGATGTCGGTACCGTGGGGGAGCTGCGATTTCAGCAGGGATTTGTATGCACGTTCTGCCGAGCCGTCATCGTTTATTTCGGGAAGCAGTTCTGCGATGCGGTCGGTGAGACCCTTCATGTAGGAGAGTACGCCCGTTGCGAGACACTGGCGCGCAATGGCGAGATAGACGTCGGTCACTACAGCATAGTCATCACTGTCGGCATTGTCACCGGCGACAAGAGCCTCTCCGAGGCGTCTCGCCTCCTGTAGCTCGCCGTTTTTTAGAAGTTGTTTTATTTTTTGTCGCATCGTCGGAATTTTTACTGTATCAGAGAGATTGGTGAGCGTCACTTGGGGAGATTTACCGTGATCCGTTTTCCGTTTTTAACCTCATAATGCTTCAGTCGCTTGCCGTCGCGCGAGATTGTAACCTCAAGTCGGTCAGTGTCATTGACGCGTGTGACGTCGATGTCAAACGGAGCCCCGGCAAATGCATGAATGTTGTTGAGCTGCATTGTGTCCCATTCATCGGGGAGCTGCGGGCGCATTGTAAAGCTGTGTAACCCGCGAGGACGGATACCGAAGATGCCTTCGGTGACTATGCGGCAGTATAGCCCGCTCTCAGCCGACAGGTGGCGTTGATTGCCCTCTGGCCACGCCTCGATGGGGTAAGGCACGTGCTCGCCGAGCAGACGTTTGGATGAGTAGTGACGGAAGAACGGGAAGGCACGCTGTTTCTCGCCGGCGGCAAATATACCGCGTAGGGCGTAGAGAGTCGAGCGATCCCAGTAGGTGCTGCTTCCCGCTTGCGACAGTAGACCGTCATCGGTCAGCAGGGCGGGTGACAGCAGGGCATCGACAGTTTCTTTTGCACGGTAGGGGAAATCCATTACCAACGGCATGCATATCCATGAACGCAGAACGTCGTTGCCGTCGTAGTAGCGGTAGGTGTCAAACCCTCCTACTGTTGCTCCGAAATAGTCTTTGACGGCAGCTCCGAGGCGTTCTGCACGCCGGCGGTAGAGCTTTGCCTTATCTTTTTTCTTGAGATTGTCAGCGAGATATGCCGCCGAGTTGAGGGCATCGTAGTAGAGCATCGAGGTGCACAGATTTGCGTTGCCTGATGGGAATCGGTTTTCAAGTTCGTCAGTGTCAGACATCACTACGCCGTCGCTGTTGAGCTTGCGATCACAGTATTCCAGACACCACTCTATAAGCTCCCACAGGTGTTCAGCCGTAGGTATATCTCCTTCGGCAAGGGCAAAGCGGGAGGCGCCGTAGGCAATCATCGCCGCATCGCCGCGGTCTCCGGCTCCGTTCCAGATGTCGGTTCCCTCTGCAATTATGGAGCTGGGGATGGGGCGGTAGTCATCGTTCATGAATCGTGCGAAATGGTCGAAACTGTTGATTGCCGATTCTGTTCCTTTTTCGTAGCCAAGGAACGGGAAGAACGGATTGATATATTCAGCCTGGTCGTTAGCCCAGATTGCAGCATAGTAAGCTTCACCTCCGGGTCCGTGCATCAGTCCGCCGCGAGTGCGGTAGATGCTCTCTGCAGCACGTATCTTTGAGAATGCGAATGCGGTGTTCAGAACCGTGTCAGGCGATACAAATTGTAGCGATGACCACATTTCGTCGATAAACTTCTCTCGTGCGTGGCGTTCGGCATCAACGTCAATACATGCGGCGGTGTCCGTGGCACGTCGTCCCGTGACGGTGGCGCTGAAAGTGACCTCTCCACCTGGTGAGAGCATCACAACCGAGTCGGTTGCCGCTGTTGTTGCCATCTCGATGACATATGCGCCGTCGACACCTTTCTGCGGGTCGGTGGAGTAGGTGATGTTAACAGCCGGGATTACAACCTCGACGGTTTTGTCGCTTATGTTTTTGACGGAATATTGTTCGCACAGGGCGGGTTGCTCCGGCGACGGGAAAAACACTCTGGTCAGTTCTATCGCGGGTTTGAGTGATTCCTTCTGTTTCATACCCCGGTTATGTCCGATATTGAAGTGACTGACCGTTGTCAATTTGCCATCAAGCATGATGTGCGAGACTTTCTCATCGTTCAGTGTCATGCCGTTGACCATAATCAGGTCGGCGAAGTCTATGCCCTGACGGCGTGTAAGGCTTGCGTGAGTATTGTTGGGTATGGTGCGTAGCATAGGAAAAACGGTCGAACGCTCTATTGAGAATGAGCCGTCGGCATTGACACCATAGCGGAGCACTACCGACATCTGTTCCCCGCTCATTTCTATGTGGTCATAATGGGGTATGCAACTATCGACAGTCCAGCGTATAGCGCCTGAAGGCAGTACGTCCCAGCGATTGGCAACAGTTCCTGTCGAAGTAAGTGTCACGAGTGCGGTCAGGAATACTCCTGTAAAGATTTTTTTCAGATTTATTGTCATAACGATGTAATATCGGATCATTTATGTGCCTACATCGACAAAGATACAATTTTTTATCGGTTGACGAGACGAGACTGATCCCAAAAAGTTTGGTAGATATAAAAAATCCTGTCGCGCTTTTGGCATGACAGGATTTGTAGGGGTTGTATAGGCAAGCGGTGAGGGTCAGCGTGTTTTTGCAACTGACTCGCGGAGCTTGGTGATGTCGTTTACGCGTTCGGAGAGCATGCCGGCACGATCGATGATGAATGTTGCAGGGAGCGCTCCGATGTTATAGTTAATGAGATTGCGCGTGCCGTCTTTAGGTGAATTGAGGACGGTAATCCACGGAAGGTTCTTTGCTGTCTCACGCCACATGAATTCATCAGTGTCAAGCGAGACCTGGTAGATCTCGATATTGCCTGCCTCGTAGGCTTTGGCAAGCTCGATGTTGAATGCGGGCGACTCCTCGGCGGCGTAAGTTGTGAAATTGACGACGACGGGCTTGCCCTTTCCGACAATATCGGAGAGCGCGCGGCTGTTGCCTTTCTCGTCAAGCAGCTTGATGTCGTGGTAGTTTATTTCGGTTACTTCCAGAGTGTCATTGGGCATTGACATGGCGTATCGGTAGCCGAGATAGAGGTTCTTGATATAGTCGGTACGCGGGTCTTCGGGGCGGAAGTTGGTAAATGCGTTAGCGACGGCACCTATAATGCGGAGGTCAGCATTGTCGGCGGGGTTAAAGAGCCTTGAGTCACCGATCTTTTTGTTGATTATATAATAAGACACTACTCCGCTTTGGTCGCCGAGAATCAATTCGCTTAGTTCTCGTTTCATCAGTCGGTCGTTGAGCGCGCCTTCGATGCCGTTGGCGGCGATTGATGCCGAGATTTTCTCGTTGACTTCCTGCAGCATGTCGGCAGAACGTGAACCGCTGACAGTGTATTGATTGTCGAAATCGTCTCGCGCGGCATTAACAGTAATCGTGTTGATGCTGTCAATGGGGAAATAGAGCGAGCGGTTGTCAATTGTCAAGCGATAGATGTCGGGGTAGCCGGCAGGTTCTTGTGCGAAATCAAAATTGCCGGATGCGTCGAGACGTATTGAGTCGAGCACATACCACTTTCCGTTGTGCGAGCCCTCGAGAGTAAGAAGTTGACCTTCGGCTCCGTCAATGATACCGTTTACGTGCCATCGATCGGCATTACCGCATGCAGCAAGCGCCAGTGCGGCAGTAACGGGTAGCAGGGATTTTAATTTGAGATATTTCATATGAGCCTTAGTGTCGTTACTGTTTCATGGCGTCGGCAATTGCATCGGCAAGACGCTTCATCTCTTCCTCGGGGAGAGTTTTTTTCTTGGTGAAATCCATGTCGCCTTCGTTGGTGATAGGAATCAGATGGATGTGAGCGTGAGGAACCTCAAGTCCTATCACGGCAACACCGATCTTGCGACAAGGGACTGCAGCCTTTACAGCAGCTGCTACGCGCTTGGCAAACATCTGAAGTTCCCGGTATTCATCATCGGGGAGATCAAATATGTAGTCGACTTCGCGCTTGGGTATCACAAGGGTGTGACCGGGTTGCACGGGATTAATGTCGAGGAAAGCGAAACAGTGTTCGTTCTCAGCTACCTTGTAGCTGGGAATTTCGCCGGCGGCGATGCGTGAGAATAGTGTAGCCATGGTAAAATCAGAAACTGATTTCAAGAATTTCAAACTTCATGAGTCCCGAGGGAACTTTAATCTCGACAACGTCACCCAATTTGTGTCCCAGAAGACCCTGGGCGATGGGAGTACTTGCCGCGATTTTTTTCTCTTTGAGATTAGCCTCGCTGTCGGTCACGATAGTGTACTCGACAATCATATTGTTGTTATGATTTTTGAGCTTAACGCGGTTCATGATCTGAACCTCGTCGGTGTTGAGCTTGCTTTCGTCAATAATGCGTGCGCTTGCCACGAGATCCTTAAGTTGAGATATTTTCATTTCGAGCATGCCTTGAGCTTCTTTGGCTGCATCATACTCAGCGTTTTCCGAGAGGTCGCCTTTGTCGCGTGCCTCGGCGATAGCTCGTGATATTTCGGGTCGCTTAACGTTTTCAAGATAAGCGATTTCTTCCATTTTTTTCTTATAACCTTCCTTGGTCATGAATGTTATAGCCATGGTGGTAAATGTTTATTTGTTAGAATTAAAGTTTTGTTTATAATGTAAAAAAAATAAAGAATCCCAACTGTTTTGAGTCGAGACCCCTTGCATAAAGCGTTCTTCTGTTTTACAATGGCAAAGATAGTAATTCTTTTTTTGATAACAAAATAAGTCGTGAAAATTCCTGTCTTTAATGGTCGTTAATGTGTGAAATAATCTTATACTTGATAATGTGCAGATTAATTAACCGGGATGGTTGCGACAAGAAAGGATAGGGCGTATAGGAACATAAGCATAGCGGTCATGCCGAGCATAGGATTGAGTGCGGAACCGGAACGGTGTGTGATTGCATGCCAAAGAGAGATATGCAGTGCGAGGTAGATGGCGGGAGCTACAAGCCAACCGGTGGGCAGCGCCAGCCATGCGGGGAGCATGACGGTGACGGCGGCAAGTCCGTTAATAAGATATAGCGCTCCTGTCAGCGGTCGTCCGAGCTTGACGGCAAGAGTGATTTTTTCGACTGCAGCATCGTCGTGTATGTCGCGGTAATTATTTACAATCAGAATATTACAGCCCATAAGACCGACGGCTACCGAACCTGAGAATACCGCTATACTCCAGTCAAGAGACTGGACGTAGTAAGTGAGATTGACCGGGACGATACCGAAGAAAATAAACACGGCAACTTCGCCGAGAGCGTGTCGGGAGAGCGGGTAGGGTCCGGCAGAGTAGGCGAGCGCACCGAGCGCTATGACAGCACCGGCGGGTATAAGCCACCATCCGCCGTAGATCACCAGCCAAAGCCCCACGGTACAGGCAAGAGCAAGAGTCAGGAACATCGCGCATTTCATGGCGCGTGGAGTTATGTCACCCTCGGTGACGCCGCGGCGGAATCCTTCGCGCCCCGGGCGGTCGAGTCCGTCACGGTAATCGTAATATTCATTGGCGAAATTGGATGCAATCTGAGCCAACACGGCAAATAGCAGACAGAGTATAGCCGGAATGGTCTTAAATACTCCACCGGCAACTGCATATCCCGTTGCCAACACTACTCCCGCTACCGAGACAGGGAGAGTGCGCAGTCTCATCGCTTCAATCCAGGGTCTGATCATCCTAACAGATTTTTATTAGTGCAAATTTACAAATAATAATTACAATGCAAGTGTTCGACGGGCTGCCGATTCAGTGAAATTAGCTATCTTTGCACAAAAGAAGAATCTGAAATGATAGATAAATCAACATTCGGCAACGCCACGGCGCTGTTTCATACGTTCGGCTGCAAACTCAACTTTGCCGAGACGTCGACTGTCGCGCGGTTGTTTGCCGAGCGTGGTATACGCCGCGTGTCGACAGGAGAGAAACCTGACATCGTGGTTGTCAACACATGCAGCGTTACCGAACTTGCCGACAAGAAATGCCGGCAAGCGATACGCGGTTTTGTGCGTCGATATCCCGAAGCCGTGGTGATGGTGACCGGCTGCTATGCGCAGCTCAAGAGCGACGAAGTCGCGGCTATCCCCGGTGTGAAGATTGTTGCCGGTACCAATCAGAAACTTGAACTACTGGAATTTCTCGACCGATGGAACGAGACACGCGTACCTCAGAAAGAGGTCACTCCCCTCAAGGAGTTGCGTGAGTTTGTCCCCTCATGTTCGCGCGGAGACCGTACACGTTATTTCCTTAAGGTTCAGGACGGATGTGACTACTGGTGCACCTATTGCACAATCCCGATGGCACGCGGACGCAGCCGTTCGGGTACGATAGACTCCATCGTCGGACAGGCACGTCTCGTTGCAGCCGAGGGCGGTAAGGAGATTGTAATTACAGGAGTCAACATAGGTGACTTCGGGAAAGGACGTGACGACACGTTTTTAGATCTTATAAAAGAGCTTGACCGTGTTGACGGTATCGAGCGCTACCGCATATCTTCAATAGAGCCCAATCTGCTGACCGACGAGATCATTGACTTTGTGGCACAGTCAAGGCGTTTCATGCCTCACTTTCATGTTCCGTTGCAGAGCGGTAGTGACAGGGTTCTTGAACTGATGCACCGTCACTATGACACAGCGTTGTTCCGTAAGAAAATGGAGCGCATACGCTCGGCGATGCCCGACGCGTTTATCGGAGTCGATCTAATAGTCGGTGCCCGCGGCGAGACCATAGACGAGTTCAAACGCTCACGTGACTTTATAGACTCGCTCGACATCAGCCGGCTTCACGTGTTCACTTACTCCGAGCGCCCCGGCACCAAGGCACTTGCGATAGACTACATCGTGGATCCTGCCGAGAAGCACCGCCGTACACGCGAGATGCTTGCTCTTTCAGAACGTAAACTCAGAGAGTTTTCCATGCGGTTTGTCGGCATGGTACGTCCTGTTTTGCTTGAACATCCCCGCAAGGGACATCCGATGTCGGGATTCACTGATAATTATCTGAAAGTGTCGGTCAAGGCTCCGGGAAGTCTTGACAACCATGTCGTCAATGTGAGAATTGACGGTCCGGCGAGCGATGACTGCGAGGAGATGAATGGGACTATTATAACCGATTGATTATGAAACGACTGATCTACTTCCCGCTTGACGTGTTGCTACATCTTATGGCGTTGTTGCCGTTTCCGATACTCTATGGTCTCTCCGACATACTGTTTCTGGTGGTTTTCTATGTCGTGCGCTATCGTCGCAGCGCCGCCCTAAAACATGTCACCGATTCGTTTCCGGAGAAATCACCGCGGGAGCATCGTCTTATCGTGCGCCGATTCTATCGTAATTTCACCGATTATATTGTCGAAACAATAAAGCTGCTTCACATCAGCGACAAGACGATAAAACGCCGCATGACGTTTGACAACGTAGAATTGATGGACAATCTCATGGGCGAGGGACGCCAGGTGATGGCGCTTTTCTCTCATTGCATCAATTGGGAATGGGCGCCGTCGGTGACGCTGTGGAGCCGGTTCTCGCCCGGTGTTGATGCGGAGTTCGGGCAAGTTTACCGTCCGCTGAGCAATAAATGGTTTGATAATTATATGCTGAAACTGCGCAGCCGGTTTGGTTCAGTATCGTATCCTCTGCGGGGTGTCCTCCGTGACCTTCTGAAAGTGCGTCGGTCGGGACTGTACTCCGTGACCGGATTCATGAGCGACCAAAAGCCGCGCTACGGAGATGTGAAACATGTGATAGATTTTCTGCATCATCCGACGGCTACCCTTGTCGGATCGGAGGATCTTGCCCGTAAACTGAAGATGGCGGTCATCTACTGGGACATGGAGAAACGCGGTCGCGGTCGTTATCATATCACTATGAGACTTGTGACCAAAGATGCCTCGGAGACACCCGAGTTTGAGGTTACAGACAAGTATTTCAGCATGCTTGAAGAGACAATCCGGCGCAATCCATCAATATGGCTGTGGACCCATAAGCGATGGAAATATCCTACTGCATTTAATGCCGACGGGACACCTGTCGCTAATTCCTGATCCAATCCGAGACCCGACATGACACCTGTTGCTGTAATAATTCTTAACTGGAATGGCGAGAAGCTGCTGCGGCGGTTTCTCCCCTCGGTAATTGCCGGAACGGACAGTGCTGTCGCCACGGTCTATGTAGCCGACAACGGCAGTACTGACGGTTCTGTCGAGTTGTTGCGCAGTGAGTTTCCAGAGGTCAGAATTGTAGAGTTGGACAGCAATTACGGGTTTGCCGGCGGTTATAACCGAGCCATCGAGGCGACGCGTCACCGTTACACCGTGCTCCTTAACTCCGATGTCGAGACGCCTGAAGGATGGCTGGAGCCACTGTACGGTTTTATGTCGGAGCATCCTGAAGCCGGAGCTGTGCAACCCAAGATATTGTCCTATAACGAGAAGCATAAATTTGAATATGCCGGAGCCTCAGGTGGATTTATCGATCGCAACGGCTATCCCTACTGCCGCGGTCGTATTTTCTCGACAGTTGAGGAGGACTGCGGGCAGTATGACTCGCCGATCGAAGTGTTCTGGGCGACCGGGGCGGCTCTGATGGTTGACACAGAGTTATATCTCAGTGTGGGTGGTCTTGATGAGAAATTTTTCGCCCACATGGAGGAGATCGATCTGTGCTGGCGCATACTGCTTGCCGGACGACTTATATACGCAGTGCCGACGAGCGCAGTCTATCATCTCGGTGGTGGGTCGCTGCCTGCCGGCAATCCGCGCAAGACCTATCTTAATTTCCGCAACAATCTGCTGATGCTCCACAAGAATCTGCCTGACTCAACGCGCCGAGGAGCACTCTTTCGCCGCCGTCTGCTCGACACGATAGCATGGGTGAGGTTTATTGCCGGTCTTGATTTCGGCAACGCCAATGCAATCCTGCGTGCCCACCGAGACTTTCGACGTATGAGCCGCAATTACACAGTTCATCCTGACCGCGACCTGTTGCGTGAGCGCACTGACACGCGCCGTAACATCCTCCTCGACTATTATCTTCGCGGTAAGAAACGCTTCAGCGATCTCCGCGATTGATTATCCAAACGTCCGTACTTTTAATGTCATATATCCGGATTTTTCATCACGGAAGAGTCGGATGCATGTAACAGTAATGCCCCGCCTGTGGTCACGGATGACATGGCGGGGCATTGCAATATGATTTACTGGGTCAGTAAGTTGCTGACCTATGTGTCAATCAGCGGCGGATCTTTGCGCTGCGACCGTTCTCGGTGATTACATACACGCCGGGAGTGAGTCGGTTGAGACCTGCATAGCTGCCGAGGTAACGACCGCCGAGATCGTAGATCTTAGCCTCGGGGGAGAATGTCTCGATAGCCTTCTCAACTGTCAGAATACCTGCGCTGTTGCTGTTTACCTTGAACATCTTAACGTTACCGAACAGGAACCAGTCGGAATCCTTGATTTCATCTTTTGTAAACGCGATTCTGAGTTTACCGTCGCTTACGTAGGTGAGCAGATAGTTGGCATAGTGGTCGCCTGACTTGGCGAATACGGCGCTTGCCTCCTCCATAGAGTTGGGAGCGCCCCACCAGTAACCGTCATGAACCTCGCCCATGAGCGAAACAACCGGCTTCTGCATATCGTTAAGGTTGAACTTAGCGTGAAGTTCCTCGGTGCCTCCGGCATGAGCCTTGTTAGACTCCTCGTGAGCGCCGTAGCGGTAATAGCCCTGGCAATAAACCATATACCAGCCGTTCTCAAGATTCTCAATATCCTGGTAAACCATGAAGCGGCTGTTGAATACCTCAGCCACGTTGGCGCGGACAGCCATAGCCGAACCGCTCCAACCCGAACGGTCTCCTGCCGTCTTGAAGTCAGAATTCTGAATCTTATCGGTCATGTCATTGGCAGGAATCATAAGACCTTTGTAATAAGTGTCGAGAGCAGCCTTCATCGGAGCGATGGCAGCCGCAATCTTAGTGGCGTCGTTGCTCTTAAGTTCAGCCTCGGCAGTCTCGGTAGCGACGCGGAGCGCATCGTAACCGTTAACGTCAGAAAGCATCACTGCCTTAGCCTCATTGATCATAGCCTTAAGGTCAGCGGCTTTTCCTTTCTGAGAGAGGGCGCCGTTCAACACTTTCGGGGTAGTGGTGTAAACCTGTGCGGGGATGTTCATCGCCTCGGAAGCAGGATCAGCCTTGATACGTAACACTGTGAGTGAGTAAGGCTCGAATGTATAATTGAATTTCTCGCTTACGCCTGAAACAGTAGTCTTCACGGGAGAGATCATTTCGGGCTCGGTGTATGAGTTCTCGAACCAGAGAGACTCAGACTTAAGTGTCTCGGCTGTAGCGGTTGAAGCGATGTTCTTAGCATTGAGAGCGAGAGAGAGGGGGAGAGCCTCTTTTTCAGCATTCACAACCTTAACCACGATTTCACCCTTGTCGGCATCGTAACCGGTGTGATAGTTGATGCGACCGGCATTAAGTTTGCCGAGCTCGACAGAGCAATAGAGCGTGTCGTCAACGTATGCGTCAACCTTGCCGTGCTTGCAAACCACCTTAATCTTATACCATTTATTGTTCTCAACCTTGAATGTGGGTTTTTCGGAGATGACAGCGCCACCGCCATTGTTCACATCCTCGATAGCGATGCCGGTGTTGTTCCAGCCGCCGATGTTGAGCTGATAGTAATGAGCCCAGTCATACTCATCGCAGCCGAACACGAGAAGGAAACCCTCGTTACCGCTTTTCTTCAACGCCTCAACCTCGATCACACAGTCGCGGAATGCGAGGGCGTTCATAAGTGAGATGCAACGGGTCTGAGTTTTGCCCTGCTGATAGTTGCCATCATTGTTAATTGCCCATGAACCCTGCATAGGAGTCCATTCATCGAGGTTGTTGGCGAAGTCAGCTGTGTAGAGCACTTTGCCGTCGTGGTCTGAAACCTTGAAATTGCGGAACTGACCAATCGTAGACCATGTACCGATACCGGCGCGACCGTTATAAGCGATGCCGCAGCGGTCGCTCTGGAGGTCGTTCTTGATATTATATGTCGGAAGGTTCTCGCTGAACATCTTCTGGTTATAGTAAGATGCACGACCGAGAGACTCGCCGGAGTGCTGCCAGATGAGGTTGCAGTGCCAGTTGATGGCGTTGTCGTTCTGAATCAGTGGAGCGTATGACGCCATCTTCACGATATCGGAGTTACGCTCCATATCCATCATGAATGATGCCTCGGAGAGTGCTGCGTCCATGTTGCCGTCGCCTACCTGTGCGTTAACGGCATACTCGCCTACATAGATGTCATAGTGACCGCGCGGAGTCTTGTCGAAGATGGTGCGGTTGTTGTAGAAGTATTCGGGGGTGACATACCAGTGGGGGTCGATCATGTCGTTGCCGAGACGGAGTTGGAACTCCTCGGCGTGGTCGATACCCATGGTGTTGAGGTAGATTAGCTGGGGATATTCAGCCTTCAATTTCTCATAGAGGTAATTGAAGTTTTCAAGATAGGCTGCGCCCCAGTTCTCGTTACCGATCTCCACATACTTCAATGGGAAGGGAGCGGGGTGTCCTGCATCAGCGCGACGTTTAGCCCACTCATTGGTGGCGGGGTCACCGATAGCATACTCGATAGCGTCTCTTATATCCTCATAATAGGGCTGGAGGGCTTCGGCACCGCTAACACATTCCTTATTCCAGCAAGCGAGACCGGTATTGCCTACAAACATGCACTCCATATTTATATCTTCGCAGAACTGGAGAATCTCATGATAACCCATACCCCAGGTTGAACGATAGCCCCAGAGGTCGTATTCACCGCGGCGTGTCATGGGGTCGCCGAGGGTCTCTTTCCATTTCACGCGGTTTTCAAGAGTGATACCTTCTACGATACAACCGCCGGGCCAGCGCATGAATTTTGGCTGAAGGTCAGCGAGGAGCTGTGCCACATCCTTACGCATACCGTTGGGGCGCCCCATGAATGTATCCTGCGGGAAGAGTGATACATAATCCACATTGATTGTGCCGTTGTCGGTAAAGACGAGGGCAAACTGAGCGTCCTTAATAGTTTCGGGAGAGGTCATTACGGCTTTATACTCCTTCCATTCGCCTGATTTGTCTACATCAAATTCTTTTTCGGCAAGCACTTTTGTGCAGTCGGCATTATAGATGACGGCTTTTACTTTGCCTGTATAGTTAGTGGTGTTGAGATAGAAACGGAGGTCATATTTTCCGTCTTTCTCAAGAGCAATACCCCAGTAGCCGGTATTGATGAGACGGGCATTGGCACCGTCTTTAGCACCGCTGATGACCATGTTCATCGCGTTCGGGGTGTTTTCGTGGAGAGGCTGGTCAAGAGTGATGACATCGTAGGAAACAGAACAGTTTTTGCTGTCTACTTTCCAGCCTGTCATCTTTTTCTGCGCGAAGTTCCAGTCCCAAGTAAATTGGGGGTCAGAACGGTATTCCCACATTTTGGTTACTTCGTTAGACTGGATTTTGTTTTCTCCAATCTTTTTGAAGCCGCCGGGAAGCGCCTGCTCCTCAAAGCCACGGTTCTGGAGCAGCTCTGCATAGAGACCGCCGTCGCCCGAGTGGTTGATTTCCTCAAAAAAGATACCGTACATTCCGGGATTGATGTCATGTCCGCGTTGACCGGTATCAATAAAAAGAGCATCTTCGGCACTAATCGCAGGCGCTGCTGCAGCACAGAGCGCGATAGATAAAAGTTTTAATTTTTTCATGTATAAACTTTAGGTTAAAATTATAAATAAAGGGAAAGCACAAATTCCGTGCGCAAAGATAAAGATTATTTTTGAGAGACAAAGTATATTGATGATGAAATATTTATTATATCAGATAGTTGCGATGTGAAAAAGTTGTAAAAGCCGATGAACAATCGATGTGCTGCGTCGTTTTTAACAGTAAAGGTAAATATTATAAAAAACTGGAAAAATACAATGGATATAATAGAGGCAATGAAGGAACGCCGCTCGGTAAGGAATTATGACGGCACACGGCTTTCAGATGAAAATGTAAAGGAACTGCTTAAGGCTATCGACAGTACATACAGTCCGTTTGGTGGTTCGGTGACAATAAGACTTAAGGAATTTGACCTCAAGGAGGGTTTTCGTCCGAGCACCTATGGCATGATAAACGGGGCGGTCGATTTCTTCCTACTTGGTATAGCCGACGATGAGGCGTCAGCACTTTCGGCGGGATTCCGTTTTGAACAGGTCGTGCTGCGAGCCCGTCAACTCGGACTTGGAACATGTTGGATTGCAGCTACTTTCAAGGGTACGGACTTCGAGCGTGAAGAGAAATGGAATGACGGCGAGCACCTCAGGATCATCAGTCCCGTGGGAGTTCCCGCCAAGCAGTCGGTGAAAGAGAAGATTACCCGTATGGCTCTCGGGAGCAAGAACCGCAAGGCGTTTGACGACTTGTTTTTCTATAAGGATTTCAGCCGTGCGGTACCCGATGACAACCGATTCCATGAGGCGTTACAGATGATGCGGATAGCTCCATCGTCGACTAATTCTCAGCCGTGGCGCGCTCTTGTCGACGGCGACAAGGTTCACTTCTATTATAAACCGAAGAGTAAAATTTCGGTACTTGATTGCGGTATCGGTCTCTGTCATTTCTACGAGACAGAAAAATTCCGTGGTCATGACGGAACGTTCACCAGACAAGAAAATGTACCTGTGGTGCCACCTGATGATTGGAAATATCTTGTCACCTACAATGATTGATGACGGATCTAATATAAACGGGGACAGAGTGATTGCTCGCTTCTGTCCCCGATTTTTTATAAGGTTTAAATAAACGTTTTTTATTCGACAGGTTTTTTATCGAGGGTTTTGACGACCCTGCAAGGATTTCCTACGGCAATGGAGTAGGGCGGAATGTCACGGTTGACTACGCTACCTGCTCCGATCACACAATCGTGTCCGATTGTCACGCCCGGTAATACAGTTACCCCGGCACCGATCCACACGTTGTCACCCACCGTGATAGGATGAGCATATTCCAGTCCACGGTTACGCTCGCTTGCATCAAGGGGATGTCCTGCTGTGTAGAATCCGCAGTTGGGGGCGATAAAGACATTGTCGCCAAACGTTACCGGAGCTTCGTCGAGAATCACCATGTTGAAATTGGCGTAGAAATTTTCGCCTACCGAGATGTTGTAACCGTAGTCGCAGTAGAACGGTTGCTCGATCAGCAACGAGCCTTTTACGGAGCCTAATATGCGGCGTAACATATTGCCGCGTGATTGCATGTCGCTCGGGCGCAGATCGTTGTAGTCGCGGCACAGTTCTTTGCACTTCGTGCGCTCGGCAATGAGTTGCTCATCGTAATTCGCATCATACAGGACGCCTGCAAGCATCTTTTCTTTCTCAGTCATGATGGGTTATTTGGAGCTTAATATGTTTATTATATCGTCGGTAATCTGCGGAGCTGTCAGACGATTTGCGGCGAGTATGTCAGAGTAGTTGTAGCGGTCAAGGAACTGTTTGGCAAGACCGTAGCACTGTACTTTCATGTCGGTCGTGCCGTAGTATCGGGCGACTTTTTCACCAAATCCTCCGTCGAGCACACCGTCTTCAATAGTTACGACGAGCCGGTTGTCGGTCTTGAGATTGTCAAGCATCTCACTGTCAACCCCCGAGAGGTAACGAGGATTGATAACGGTGGCGTTTATACCTTTTTCTGCAAGCATGTCGGCGGTCTCCTGTGCGAGGGAGAAGAAAGTGCCGGCACCGATGATGGCTACGTCAGTGCCCCGACGCTCAATTTTGTAGCGGTTCAGGACAGAGTAATCGGTGTCAACTTTTCCTGCGGAATGCCGCACCGGTCCCCCCGGCATCTTTATTGCAACAGGATGTGCGGTCTGTTCCATAGACCATCGCAGCATGGCGACATATTCCTCGGCTGTTGTCGGAGCGAGAAATACCCATCCGGGAATGTTTGAGACGAGAGCAATGTCAAACCATCCGAGATGAGTCACGTCGGTCATCCCTAATATAGAGCCATAGAAGATGTTGACCACAACGGGCATGTTGTTGATTGAGATGTCCTGTGATAACTGGTCATAGGCTCGTTGTAGGAACGAGCTGACCACACCGAAGCATGGGCGTCCGCCTGCTTTTGCGATTCCTGAAGCCATTGCGGCGGCTTCCTGTTCGGCGATTCCGACGTCGATAAACTGGTGTCCGGCTTCTTTTCGACGGTCTGGACCGAATGCTATTGCTCCGGGAGTTCCTGCCGTAAGCAGACACACGGCGGGATCAGCTTTCATCTGAGAAAGCATCTCGAGGGCGAAAATATCATCATAGCTTTCACCATCGTCGGAATGTTTCAGCTTTCCGGTGGCGAGGTCAAACGGAGCGGAGAAGTGAAATTCCTCTTTGTTTTCTTCGGCAGGCTTGTAGCCGTGACCTTTGTCGGTGTGGACGTGTACTACTACGGGGTGGCTGGTGTCCTTGACTTTGCGGAAAGCTTCGATAAGAACTTCCACGTCATTACCTTTGTCAACATAGATATAGTCATATCCGAGAGACTTGAAATAATTGTCGGGTGACGTTCCATCGGTTTCACGTAGGCGGGCGAGACCATCGTACAGTCCGCCATGGTTTTCGGCAATCGACATGTTGTTATCATTGACAACAACGATGAAGTTGCTGTTGAGTGTCGCACCTTCATCAAGTCCCTCAAAAGCTTCGCCTCCACTAAGGGAACCGTCACCCACGAGAGCAACGACGTTATACATCTCTCCGAGCAGATCGCGTCCTTTGGCGATGCCACCGGCAAGGCTTACGGCTGTCGATGTGTGACCGATGGTGAAGAGGTCGTACTCTGATTCGCCGGGATTGGTGTAACCGGTCACGTCATCGTATTTGTCAGGGTTTAAGAATGCGTCGATACGTCCGGTCAGCATCTTGTGAATATAGGTCTGATGGGAAACGTCAAACACTATTTTATCCTCGGGCGTGTTGAACACGTAATGGAGTGCTACGGTGGTCTCGACGAGACCGAGATTGGGTCCGACGTGACCGCCGTGATTTGAAATTTTTACAAGGAAAGCTTCGCGTAAAGTGTTACATAGTTCGGTCAGTTCTTTAATGCCGAGACCGCGGATATCGGCAGGTGATTTGATGCTTGATAAGTCCATGTCGGTATAGATTATCTGTAAATGGGGACAAAATAAAACAGTCGCCCGATTACCGTTCATTAAGCGGCTGTCGGGCGATCATTGGTGTTACGTATATAATCTCGCTTTTCTGTATTAATAGTTTTCGGGACGGAGCTCAAAGTAAGCCTCGGGGTGCTTGCACACGGGACAAACCTTAGGTGCTGATTTTCCGACGTGAATGTGTCCACATTCGCGGCACATCCACATGCGGTCGCCGTCGCGCGAGAACACGAGACCGTCCTCGATGTTCTTCAGGAGAGTGCGATAGCGTTCCATGTGGGTACGCTCGATTTCACCCACCATCTCAAAGAGTCGTGCAATGTCATTGAAGCCTTCTTCTTTTGCTACGGCTGCAAAGTCTTTGTACATATCCTCCCACTCATACTCTTCACCGGCTGCTGCGTCGGTAAGATTGACCTTGGTGTCGGGTACATCGCCGTCATGGAGCAACTTGAACCAGAGTTTTGCGTGGGTATGTTCGTTATGTGCGGTCTCGGTAAAGATTGCACCTATCTGTTCGTAACCGTCTTTCTTTGCCTTTTTAGCATAAAAAGAATATTTCATACTTGCCTGTGATTCACCGGCGAAAGCTAACTTCAGACATTCTTCTGTCTTTGATCCTTTGAGTTCTTTCATTTTTGTGAAAATTTTTGATTCTGCCATATAAACAGATTACCCAATAGGAATGTTCACGTGAAAATGAATTTTTTCAAAAAAATGATCAAATCATATAAACTTAGACGGAGTTGCGCTATAACCATAAACTCCAGTTGTCGCACGATGTCTTGACAAATTGAGCGGTCGCCGTACCGTCGTAATTGCGGACTATCGTTTTAAGGTTACCAAGTATATATTGGGCTTTGGCTTTTGCTTCATCTGACCGGAGCATTGCAAGGGCTGACTCTATTTCACTATCATAAGACTCATCCATGCGGTAACGGGCAATTATATCGTCATATTCATTAAGAAAACTGTAATATTTGTCAGAGAATACGTCATCCCAGTATTGCAGTTCCGGACAGAATAGTTCAGCGACCCATCCATGCCAATACTGGGTTAATGCCCAGCATCTGTCAAAGGAGTTGTGACGTCCTATGGTGTACAGCAACTGAGCCAACCCTCGGTCGTCGTCGGTCTTTCCATATTTAATGGTGTGCTGATAGGATTTCATTTTGCGGGCAAAATCGAGCTTGGCTTCGGGATTTGAGCGCGTTTTCCGGGAAACTGACGGACTGTTATATTCCTCGGGGTGATTCTCTTGAAATTCAGATTCCCACATTGACAGGTATATGGGGAATGGATCTCGGGACAGATAGCCATATTTATAAATATTCATTGTAAGCAGGTACCGGTCACTGACACGTGAAAGATATTGTTCCGCCCGCCCGTAATTGCCTTCTCGCAATGCAAGTGTTCCGATCAGTTCGTTGTAATAATCACTGTCGGTACGTGTTTTGCGACGTAGGTGGTGATATAACGGAGTGGAGACCATCATTTTACGATAGCAAGATTCTAATTGAGCGGAAGACAGGATGCCCATAAGCTGAAATGATAGGGAACAATAATCGGTATCATTATAGTACGACTTACTGTTTCGCATCTGATCTATGGTCACGGATAAGGGCGGATTAATGTAGTCCCGTTCTTCTAAATTGTACCAGATATCATGTAGGCACTCCTTTTCGGCGATATTGTCGGCATAAGCGCATAGAAGAATCGCGGTGCTATAATCCTTACGATTCCAAAGCATCGGTATCCAGTCCTGATAGACTATGTTCTGAAGCCGACGGATCCACTCCGTTGAACCGGGATTAAACATGTCAGTCTTATGCTCAATCCATATTAGATCACTGAGCAGAGAACTTAAATTGCCGGTCAGGGCGTCGAGTTTCATTTTATAGGCGTGTGCCAAGTCGCGTAGTTCGCCTGAAGAGAATTCTTCATGCATCGCCTGATAGATCTGTTTTCGTGCCAGTGAGATATTGTTGCAGTAGGTGTTGTTAATAAATGACAGTAGGAAAAACCAGTCACCTTTATTCTTGGTTTTCTTATCTTTGAGTATTTGTTGGGCAATCGGATGGGATTGTATCATTAGAATAGTGTCGTAGGCGTTGCTGCGTAGATATTCGATGATTTGTGGTGCGTTTGGATTGTGCTGAGCCATATAGGAGAGACGATCGGGCGAGCTTATCGACCATATATCACCCGCCTTTGCAAAAATAGAGTCGGCTTTCTCTATTTCGTCAAGTCTGACCCAGCATCCGGCAACGTATCTTTCAGCCATACGTTTCATCAGATTGTCTTCGGGAAATTCCGCAAAAGCCGAATCAGCGTAAACGATACATTCGTCATATCTGCGGGACGCGAATAATGCTCTTGTTGCCTGAAGTGCATAGCGGTCTTTAAGGCGTTCGCCTTTATATCTGAGGCACTGGTTGATGATGTAGTTAAAATCGCCTGTTTCAGAGTCCCAGTTACGTTTCTTGGGGTAGTACCAAGGTGATTGAAATTTTTCTCTGGCTTCCTCCAGTTCCTTTGCAAGACTGATGAACCGACACACTTCATCGTCATTAGAGTTCTGAAGATAAATATAAAAAAGGTTATCGGTCGGTTTTTCAGTGTCATATCGCGGGTTATAGTATATGTGAGATGAATATGTTTCCCAAGAGTCTTTATATATGACCTGTTCAATATCGGCTAAAGGAATTTTTTCGGATATTAAAGATTGCCAGAGACGTAGATTCTCATCGCGCTCAAATTCCGATATCCTTTTGTGACCATCTGAAATACTGAAAAAGTCGGGGGTGGGAATAAGTGGATAGAACGGTCCGCAGGCCTGTGCAGTCGAGAAGGCAAGTAATAGTATGAAAATACTAATCATTGACTGAAAAAATACTGTTGATTTCATCTAGGGTATATGTTGAAAGGTTTTTGGAATCGAGGTGATATAGGATATTTGAGTGTGGTCTGGGATAAAAGCATTGTTCAATCTTGTTCTTGACTTCGGCTATAACGCGGTACTCTGAATTTTCTTCACGGATAATGTCTCCGGAATGTATTATGCGGTTTTTATAAGGAATTTCTTTTTTTGCAACATATACATTGGAATCCCGCCGGGTAAATTTGGTCGTATCCGAGAGATTGATTCCGTTAATCAATCCCCTGAACACTCTGTTGTGGAAAAGCAGTTGCCATGAATATGTGGGATAAGCAATGTCAAGGTGGAGTGGATATGAGCTCAGGTGATGATTCAGATAGGGCTTTATGTCGGCAATATCAATGATTGAATTTGAAGCATCAGGGTTATCAAAGTTACCGGTATTGTAAACCATCAGGACGCCATTGTCGACCGGAGGTTTTTTCTGACTGAGTTGATGTAGTCGGATTGTCGAACTTATGCGCCAAGGTAGATCGTGTGCCTTTAGCTGCTGCCGGACTGAATCACAGAGATTGAAAAACAGGCTTTCAGTTGAGGTTGTCCAATCACAGTCCAATTGAATCTCCTCAACGTTGGGCAGACTGTTGAAGCTGCACATGTTGCATACTCGGTTAACGATATTGTATGCAAGAATGCCTTCATGGTCCCTCATTGTTTTCAGAGCGTCCAGAGTGATGTAGACAACCGGTATAAACTCGATGTGGGACAAAGAACCGTATGACAGGTTGTACTTTTCGTCAATCCGTACTGATGCGTTTGGAACAGTTCGGTTTCCAATCTCGGTCGCGTAATTGTCGGTTGAAACATCAAACATGCGCAGATACACTCTGCCGATATTGTTATTCTTGATGAATGCCTCATCGGCACTATCCAGAGCAAATACTGTTTTCCAATAATACACGGAATTTTTTTCTTCATGGATGGAATCTGTCTGCCTACCGGTTGTCACGAGAGACGGTATGTCAATGACAGGTGACTTACATGATGATATTGCCAAAAGTAGAAGAACTGTTGCTGAAGTGATAAGATTTTTCATTTGTCGGTGGGTTTACACAGCAAAATTCCGACAAATAAAAAATCCGACAAAAAAATATGCCGGAGATTGTATGAATTGACCGCGTGGCTGTATGAAACAGATATTACTCTGTTATCGCCATACGATATAATTTACATTTTCAGAACTATTTTCAGGTGTTGGTCCTAAATAGATTCTTTCGCCGTTACGGTCGGTATAGAATCCTGCTGATTCCGCGCCTACAAGATATATGGCATTACGTGCACCGACATCTATCAGTGCCTGTGAGAAGTCATGGAATGATAGACGGTTCCGGCTGATTATTACACATGTTTCACCGCCGATTTCAGCCAGTGCTTTGCGTATGGCACGTCCTTTGGGCTTGTTCTCTACAATTTGTCCACCAACAACAAGTGGATACTGACGGAAAAAGTATCCGCCGGAAACTATTGCTTTTTCGAGCATTGGTGTAGCATCGGCAACGCCAACGGTGATGTCTCCATTGATAATTGAACAAAATCCAGCTTTAGCCTCACCGCGGCTTAAAAGTTCTCCGTTGACAACGTATGCGCCGACAATCTGTCCGTTATCTCTTCTGATATCAGCCGCCTGGGCTAAAAGAACTATTGTCGAGTCGGAAAGTATTTCATTTCCTATCACAAGACTTGGGGTCGAATGCTTTGGTGTAAGAATCGTCAGTTCTGTTCCGCCTGCTATCGTGTCCATGGCGATTGTATAGCCTTTTACGATTGATTGTAGGGTGTCGGGAGTCGTTACTATGACTTCGGGCATGTCATCAGTTATTCCCGGAGTAGGTTGTTCATCAACCGCTTGAGAGCTACCGGTTAGAAAAAAGACAATATAGCCGATTGCAATCACCGCAACAGCTGTAAGTGACCACAGTATCGGGTTGCGTTTATGATTTTTTGTCCCGGAGTTACCGGACTTGTTTTTCCCCGATGAAATTATGCGAATTTCATCATCGCTTATATCTTTTTGTCGGTTGCTCATAGTTGGGTCTCCTTTTCGATTAGCTCTTTCAGTGCTTTCAATGCCTCTTTTGACGCTGAGACCTCATGCCGGAAACTCCGGCAGTCAGACAATATGATTTTTTGTCGCGGAGGATTGATGTAAGTAATGAAATCGCGGTTAACAATCAGGCTTTTGCCAATACGGATGAATCTATTGTCGTTTTCATCAAGCATGCTGGCGATACGTCTCTCGATATGACCTAACTGTAAAGTCAGGACAAAGTTTTCACCTCCGATCGTATTTACAGTTGAGTAGTTGCCATCAGCTGAGATGTATACGACCGTGTCTGACGGTACGCGGAGTATCTCCGTAGTTGTAGTGAAAACAAGACGTTTATACATGATTTATTTATAGACGCAAAAGTACAACTTTTCAGTGATAATTTTATAATTGTACTATCGTGAATGTATGAAAATGAATTCTAAGTTTATGAAATGGGTTAAATGCGGCATTTGGTTATTAGATTGTATTTGATTAACTTTGTTGAATTGGAAACTAAGCGTTATATATTTTAGATGATTGATATTGAAATATTGAGAGAATACTGTCTGTCGCTTGGAGAAGTGGTGGAGAAGATACCGTTTGGCAAGTTTGCCCGTCGATATGATTCTACTGTGGTGTTCTATGTTGCTGACCACATGTTCTGTCTGTTTGATATTGACGCGTTCACGTCAGTAGGAGTGCGATCAACCCCCGACGCAATCAGTGAGTTGATGGCGCGCTACCCATCATCGGTTAGTGGTCCTCGTAATCCGGCGCTGAAAAACTGGATTTCAGTTGCCGTGAATGGTGAAATTAGTGATGACGAGATATATGCCTTAGTCAAAACCGCATTTGAAATAATACGTTCCTCTCATCGCCCCAAGCGGTGTTGATATGACATATTTATTCAGGTTGGCGAGAGTCGCAAGATGGTGGTCAGGAAAGGAGAACGTCGAGAGACATCATGAGAAGAAATCCAACGGCAAAACCGATTGTACCGATGTTGGAGTGCTTGCCTTCCTGGGTTTCGGGTATAAGTTCTTCGACAACGACATACATCATTGCTCCTGCGGCAAAAGCAAGCAGATAGGGTAATACGGGGAGCAGTGTTGAGGCGAGCAGGATAGTAACAATGGTTCCTATCGGTTCGACAACACCGCTTAGAGTTCCCATCAAGAATGATTTGAGTCTGGAATTACCGGCACTGCGCAGCGGCATAGAGACTATGGCACCTTCAGGAAAATTCTGAATGGCAATACCCGCAGATAATGCTAAGGCTGCTGCCATAGGGAGGTAGGTGTTTTGATCGAGGGCAGCTGCTATGCTGACCCCGACAGCAATGCCTTCAGGAATGTTGTGCAGAGTGATGGCAAATACGAGTTTTGTCGTTTTCGAAAGGTGTGAACGCGGTCCTTCGCTCTCGTTGCTGTCAATATGCTGATGGGGGATTATATCATCAAGAAGCAGAAGAAATAGTATTCCTATGGTAAATCCGATAATGGTTGGCACAATACTCAAGAATCCCTCTTTACCGGACATCTCTATTGATGGAATCAGCAGTGACCACACTGACGCGGCAACCATCACACCGGCTGCAAATCCGGTGAGCGATTTCTGCATGGGGACAGGTATCTTTTTGCGTATCAAGAATACGCATGCCGCACCGAGTGTAGTGCCGAGAAAAGGTAGCAATATGGCTAAAACGAGTCCATTCATATCTGTTAAACGCACTGTAAGGCTTTATGTTTACGATACTTGTCAATCTGTGTCTCTCTGTCTTATAAAGCGCCCTGTCACGCTGTCGCTGTTTGCGGCTATCTGAGAGGGGGTTCCCTCGGCAACTATCTTTCCACCGTCTTCTCCTCCGCCGGGTCCCATGTCGATTATATAATCGGCATTGCGAATCACGTCAAGGTCATGCTCGATGACGATAATAGTGGCACCGAGGTCAATAAGATGTTGAAACACTTCAATAAGTTTCCTGACATCAAGCGGATGCAATCCGATAGTCGGTTCGTCAAACACAAAAAGGGTGTCGTTTTGCTCTCGTCCCATCTCGGTCGCAAGTTTGAGCCGCTGAGCTTCGCCGCCCGACAGACTCGGAGTCGCTTCGCCGAGGGTAAGATATCCGAGTCCGAGATTATTAAGAGTGGAGAGGCGTGATGCAACGGTCTTGTGTGAGGCACAGCTCTCAATGGCTTGCTCTACGTCTTCGTCCATCAACTGAGGCAACGATACCGTGTGTCCGGCAGGGGTAGGAATACGCACTGTCCATGCCGTCTTGCTGTAACGCGAGCCTTTACATTCCGGACAGGGAATGTCGACATCGGGTAAAAACTGCACGTCGAGACTCACCGAGCCTGTGCCGTCGCAGACGGGGCATCGCAGGCTTCCTGTGTTATATGAGAAATCTCCTGCTTTGAGATTCAGGACTTTCGCGTCATTGGAGCGTCCGAATATCTTTCGTAACTCGTCATGTATGTTGGCATAAGTGGCGACTGTCGAGCGTACGTTGGCACCTATCGGCGTAGAGTCGATCAGTTTGACATGTTTGATACCGGTAGCATTGACTGTCTTGACATGGTCGGGCAGTGGTTTGCCGTCGAGTGCAGCCTGAAGTCCCGGGACAAGGCTCTCAAGAACCATTGTTGTTTTGCCTGAGCCTGAAACACCGGTCACGACAGTGAGTCGTCCTTTCGGGATATTTATTTTCAGTGGTTTGACCGTGTGAATCTGAGAGGTTGTCATTTCAATAATGCCCTCTTCGAATATCTTGTCAGGCTCGACTATGTGTCTCAGACGTCGCTCGTCATCTCCGGAGAGAAAAGATCCTATACGGGAGTCGGGATTATGCTCTATCTCCTCGATTGTTCCTTCGGCTATTATGTGACCACCATTGACTCCTGCGCCTGGTCCGAGTTCTACGAGCCAGTCGGCATCGCGCAGAATCTGTGTGTCGTGGTCTACAAGGATTATCGAGTTGCCATCATCGATCAGGTCATGCATAACGCCTTTCAGTCCGTCGATATTGGCTGGATGGAGTCCGATTGAAGGCTCGTCGAGCACGTATAATATTCCGGTAGTGCGGTTGCGTACCACACGAGCCAGTTGCATGCGTTGACGTTCGCCCGTCGATAGGGTGGATGACGCTCGGTCAAGACTGAGGTACCCGAGCCCGAGGTCGACCAGTCGTTTCGCCGTAAGGAGAAACGCTTCGCCTATATTGATTGCCATCTGTCTCATCTCGTCAGGGAGAGTATCGGGGACGGCTTTTACCCACTCAATAGCATCGGTCAGTGTCTTTGCGGTGGCTGCATCCAGCCCTATTCCGGCAATTCGCGGTGCACGTGCCGCCTCTGAAAGACGCGTCCCGTGACAACATGGGCACACGTCGCTCTTCAGAAACTTTTCTACACGCTTCATGCCCTTTTCGTCAGTAACTTTTGACAAGGCATTTTCGACAGTGTACACGGCATTGTAATATGTGAAGTCAAGTTCTCCGGCGGTGTCACTCTTTTTTGCTTTATAAAGGATTGTCTTTTTGACCGCCGGACCATTAAACACTATGTCGCGTTCTTTCTCTGTCAGCTGGTTGAACGGTATATCGGTACGTACTCCCATCGCACGACATACGTCGGTCATCAGCGACCACATCAGGCTGTTCCATGGAGCAACGGCACCCTGATCGATTGACAGGGTCTCGTCGGGTATCAAGGTAGAGCGGTCGACTGTCATGATGATTCCGGTACCTCCGCATTTTTCACAGGCTCCGGTGCTGTTGAATGCGAGTTCTTCAGCTCCTGGTCCGTAAAAATGGGAACCGCAGTTATCGCAAACCAATTCTTTTTCAGCAGCGACATCGAGCGAGGGGACATGGTAGTGTCCGCATTTGGGGCAACGGTGGCTTGCCAGACGTGAAAACATCAGGCGAAGGCTATTGAGCAGTTCTGTGCCGGTCCCGAATGTGCTTCTGACACCGGGGACACCGGGGCGTTGGTGGAGAGCCACTGCAGCCGGAACATAGCGTATCTCCTCGACGTCGGCACGGGTTGCCTGTGATATGCGGCGACGGGTATAGGTTGACAGTGCCTCAAGATAACGTCTTGATCCTTCGGCGTAAAGTACCCCCAGAGCGAGGGATGATTTTCCGGAACCTGATACACCGGCAATTCCTACAATCTTGCCAAGGGGGATATCGACACTGACATTCTTGAGATTATGGACCTTTGCTCCACGTATTTCGATTTTGTCGTGTTTCATTATTGACTTACGTTTAATTCTCTCAGCAAAAATACAAAATAATTCTGTCGCTTGAGTCATGCCAATGAGTACAATATATAACTGTCTTATTATCTACTAAGGGTCATCATGAATTTTATTTTGTATTTTTGCATGGTGGTTTACGACATTGAGATAAAAATGACGATAACGATTAAAAAATTATGTTTAACGGTGTTGCAGATAGCTTTCGCGGCGAGTTCTGTCTATGGAGAGGTGTCATCTGATACTATTACGGATCAGAAACTTAACGAGATTGTTATTACCGGAAACTCGGCACAACAGCGTTTCCATAATGTTCGTCTCGGAGCAGAGCGTCTGGAGTTGTCCAAACTTGGCGCTGTTCCATCATTTGGAGGAGAGAAGGATATAATCAAATCTATCGCCTTGTTGCCCGGAGTGCGTGGCGAAGGTGACGGTGGCGGAGGCTTTGAAGTGAGAGGCGGTAATTCCTATCAGAATCTTATCCTTCTCGACGGGATCACTCTGTATAATCCATCTCACGTGATGGGCATCTTTTCTACATTCAATGACAATGCGATAGGAAGCGCGATGCTCTACAAAGGTCCGTTTCCGGCAATGTATGGTGATGCGTCCTCTTCAGTCCTGGAAACTACTCTCGCAGCAGGAGATATGGCGGAATATCACGGTACGGCAAGTATAGGGATTCTTGCTGCAAAGTTTAAGATTGACGGACCGATTGTCAGAGACCGGTTATCGTTTGCGCTTACGGCACGCCGTTCCTATGTTGATGCCTTTCTCAAGATGGTGCCCCAGTATAGAAGTACCGTGATGAATTTCTATGACGTTTCGGCAAAGTTACGGTGGCGTCCGTCGGATATTCACATGATTGACGGGAGCGTTTTTTTCAGTCGTGATAACATGGCTGTTGCTGATCTTATGGGATTTTACTGGGGTAATCTCGGAGCCTCGCTTAACTGGTTGGCTCGTTGCAGCGACAGACTTATGTTTAATACAACGGCATCAATCACGCACTTTACTCCTAAAATGTCGATGGATATAATGAGTATGGATCAGACGTTACTGACCTACATACACAACTATTCAATCAATGAGAAAATGACGTATAATCTTGGGGAAAATCACACACTTGAATTTGGCCTCAGGTCGGAATTGCTTAGAGTCAAGTCGGCGGAATGGGTTGTCAACACATCCCGCGAGTTAGAGATACGCTCTTTGTGGGAGAATGCAATATGGCTGGACTATACGGGAAATTTTGCTGACAGGCTGGAGGTTATAGCCGGATTCCGACTCAACTCGGCATCGGCTCTGTCGTCGGGACGCTTTCATAATTATGTATCTTATAATAACGGAGAAAACCAGTTTGATGCAAAGACTTATATTAATCCTGAGCCGCGCTTATCGCTGAAATTCACGTTAACGCCGTTACACAATATAAAAGCGGGGTTCGGTATCACTACACAGAATATCCACGCTCTACGCATGAACACGACATCGTTTCCTACCGATCGGTTTGCCCTTACGTCAGCCGTCGTTCGCCCGGAACATGTGTTACAGTGGGGAACGGGATATTCGGGTATGACCGCGACCGGTGACTACGACTGGAGTGCCGAGATATATTACCGTGATCTTAAAAATGTCTATGACTACAAGGATGGTAAGAGCTCAGTGTCGGATATTGCGTTGGAAAACATTATTCTCGGAGGGCAGGGCAGAAGTTATGGCGCTGAGTTTATGCTGCGTAAGAATACCGGTAGGTTGACAGGATGGGTGTCATATACTCTTTCACGTACACAGACAAAGATTCCGGGTATCAATGATGACAAGTGGTATAATTCGATCAATGATCATCGCCATGATTTCTCAATCGCCGCGATTTTCCGTCTTAACAACCGCTGGAGTCTGTCGGGCTCATGGATATATCTCTCCGGGCAGCCGCTGACGGCTCCTGATGTAAAATACGAAATAGCCGGAGAGACATGTTACTATTATTCAAGTCGTAATTCCTACAAAACTCCTCCGATTCACCGGCTCGACCTCTCGGCTACTTATTCGCATACAGGAGAAAGAATTACTTATGAGTGGGCTTTCGGTATCTATAATGCCTATTGCCGCTACAATCCTTATGTGGTCTATTTCGAAGATGACCCGTCAAAGCCTTCCGGGACCCGAGCTGTACAACAGGCATTATACGGTCTCATTCCGTCGATTTCCTATACGATAAAATTCTAACTAAAATATGAAATTCATCCGGATAGTTCTCACGACAGTTTTACTGCTCTTTATTACCTCGTGTGAAAAAGAGCTCGACATAAAATACCATGATATACCTCCGATTACTGTGATTGAGGGGGAGCTAACCCCCGATGGCATTAAGGTAGGGATAACTCAGACCACTCCGATGGACGAGCCGATGGACCGTACGCGTCTGACCGACGCATCTGTGACACTCACGGATCTGTCCTCAGAGACAACACTGACACTGACCGCCAACGCCGACGGATATTTCATGAATCCTACCGGCGGTATTACCGGTCACCGTTACAGGTTGACAGTAATCCGTGACGGTAAGGTTTATGAAGCGGAGACAACGATGTATCCACCGTCCCAATTCATCAGTCTCGGATTTAATTGGATAAAAATGCCTTATGATCATGTTGCTGTTCTTCAGGCTCAGTTTCGGGATAATTCCGATAGCGACGACTATTATTGGATAAAGATTTTCCGCAATGGTAAGATCTATCAGTGGGACGGGATGAACGATAGCGGCAATGTTGACGGAATTTTGACTTTTGTCACTATGACATCGCGTAAGGACACCGATGAGGAGGATGAAAGTTCGGTACTTTATGATGGAGACCTGATGACTGTCTCGATATCGGCGATTTCCCGCGAAATGTATGAATATGTGAAAGAATAGCAGAATGACAGTAACGGACCGGCTATGTTCAGTGGCGACAAGTGTCTCGGATACTTTATAGCTACATCGCCTGTCTCGCAGTCCATCACTTTCCGTCCGGAAGAAATCCCGGAATACCGCTAAAATATAATAAGATTATTAGGGTATAATTATGAGAAGCTATACGAAGATTTTGATAACATGTGTTTTTGATGTGTGGGCTTTGGTAGCGGCATCCGGTTCATCGGTAGCGCAGACTCCGGAACTGAATCATGTGTTGGATATCAGTGCGCTGATAGGTGAAGCTGTTGACGGGGAGCGTCGTGACGGAGGCGTGGAACGGGTGATACCGATAACGGGTGGTGAAGTAACCGGTCGCATATCAGGTACAATATTGCCCGGAGGTGCCGACTATCAGTTGGTTGACAGTGAGAATAAGCGTACAACCTTGCGTGCTGTCTATGAGTTTGTGACCCCGGACTCTGTCACCGTAAAAGTTGTTAATGAAGGTATTAATACCTATGGCGAGGATGGATATTATTTTATGACATCACCGAGGTTTGAATGTGACCGAAATTCGTCATACGCCTGGTTGAACGATCGAATTTTTGTATGCAGTCCCGTCGGGTTTGAGGATGGCAAAATTATCCTGCGGGTCTGGGAAGTCAAGTAACTGACTATACACTACGCATTTGACATTGTGTTGTGAAAATGTTATCTTTGCAGTGCCTTTTCACGATATATACAATAGAAAAGATTCCGGAACCAAATAACAAAAATATAAAACAGATTATGAAAAAGGTAGTGATGCTATGTCTGGGTGTGCTTGCGTGTCAGGGCGTCGGGGCGCAGACGCTTGAGAAGATGAACTGGTTTAACGAGCCGGCAAGCTGGGAAATAAAAAAACAGACCCTTGAGATGGATGTAACGCCTAAAAGCGATTACTGGCGCATATCTCATTATGGCTTTACCGTTGACGATGCACCGTTTTATTATGCTGAATATGGTGGCGAGTTTGAAGCTAAAGTCAAGATTTCAGGCGATTATAAGGTGCGTTTTGATCAGGCGGGAATGATGATACGTCTTGATCACGAGAATTATATCAAGACAGGAATAGAATTTGTCGATGGTAAATATAATCTCAGCACTGTAGTCACACACAAGACCTCGGACTGGAGCGTAATAGTTCTTGATCGATCGGTTAAGGCGATATGGATCAAGGCGGTGCGTCGTCTTGATGCTGTAGAGATATTCTACTCGTTTGACGATGAACACTATACGATGATGCGTAACGCGTGGATGGAAGCCAATCATCCGGTTAAGGTCGGTATGTTTGCCGCTTGTCCTGACGGCGACGGATTCAAGGTTAAATTTTCCGATTTCAAAGTTACGCATCTTCCAGATAAGGTGCGTACTGACTGGCTTAAATCCAATGCTGAGTAACAGTCGGCTATACGATGATTTTTCGGGAGGTGATAAAATATTACCTCCCGTATTTTTTCTTGAATACCTCCATGTGGTTCTGTCCCCATTCGAGCATCGAATCGATTATTGGCAAAAGGCTTAAGCCTAAATCGGTTATTCGATAGACCGAACGAGGAGGAAGTTCAGGAAATATCGTTTTGGTTACCAGTCCATCTTCAACCATTTCTTTCAGTTGAATGTCCAGAACGCGTGGAGCTGCTTCAGGCAGGCATTTGTGAAGTTCGCTTGGTCGCATTTCTTCTCTATTGCGCAGCTCATCGAGCAGACAAGATTTCCATTTTGACTCGATGAGACTCATGGTTAACCGGAGAGGGCAGTCAAGGTCGACAGGGATTTTCTTTTCGTATGCCATAATTAATATTTTTTGCAAATGTAGTCAATACTGCTCAATCTGAGTATACCGAAAAATTTTTCCATATACGAAAAATTTTTCGGTACTTGATGTATGAAATATATGTAATTAACTTTGCATCCGAAAAAAGTAATCTTATAATCAAATAAATATGAGAGCAGAAATAAAAGAATACGAAGCCGTGGCGAGGGCTGCCGAGAAGTTTGTAAAAAGCGTAGCAGAGGGAGACAGTGCATATGCAAAGGAACTGTTTACATCCGATGCCGTCTTGTTTGGTATCCTTGACGGGACTCTTGAACATGGCTCAATTGAACAGTTCTATCATAATGTCGATACTGTGGGCGCAGGTGACGATTTTAAAGCGAGAATAGATGTTCTTGCAGTGGAGGAAACGGTAGCTGTTGTCCGCGTTCTTGAAGAGAAATGGGGCGGTCGTATAGACTTTACGGATTACCTCCTTCTCCTTAAACTCAACGGAGAATGGAAATGTGTTGCAAAAGCTTATAATCAGAATTCCAATACGATAGACCGATGAAGATAACAGTAATTACCGGAAGTCCCCGCAAGAAAGGCAATACATTTGCTATGGTCGATGCTTTCATCGATGCTGCAAAATCAATGGGACATGAAGTTGTGCGTTTTGATGCTGCAATGATGAAAATTGGCGGTTGTCATGCATGTATGACCTGTTTTAAAACGGGGAAGGCATGTTCTTTCGATGATGATTTCAATATTATAGCTCCCCACATTCTTGATGCCGATGCAGTTGTGTTTGCGATGCCGGTATATTGGTATTCGATTCCGGCTCAGATAAAAGGCGTAATCGACCGTCTGTTCTCTTTCTGTGTCGCAGAGAAACCTATTCAGGGTAAGAAGATGGGACTCATCTGCTGTTGCGAGGAACATGATCCTTCAGTTATGGATGGCGTGAAAATACCGATGGAGCGTACAGCCGCTCTCCTCAAATGGGACGTCATCGGAGAAGTCCTCGTTCCAGGTGTATTTGTCGAGGGTGATATCCATAAGACTGACGGATGCGCTCAGGCAGCTGCTCTCGCTGCACAATTTTAAAATAACGTGAGTTCCATGGAACTCACGTTATTTTTTAAAGGGTAACACCGGTCTTGAATATCGCTATATCTTTGTCAGCTCTTTCTTCATTGCCTGATTGTTTACCATTTGCGGTGGTAAGAATTCGACTGATTAATTTATCAAGGACTTCATGCATGCTGTCGTCAACAAGTATTCCGGCATCAAAGTCAATCCATCGAGGCTTTCTTTTGGCAAGGTCGGAGTTTGTTGATATTTTAAGAGTAGGGACAATAGTGCCGAAAGGAGTACCTCTTCCTGTTGTGAACAAGATAATCTGGCATCCGGAAATGACGAGAGCAGTTGATGCAACAAGGTCATTACCCGGTGCCTGGAGTATGTTAAGACCGTTCCGTTTTATAGTCTCGCCATATTTGAGCACATCTACTATCGGCATTGATCCGCCTTTTTGCACACATCCCAACGATTTCTCTTCGAGAGTGGTGATTCCGCCTTTCTTGTTTCCCGGAGATGGATTCTCATATATCGGCATTCCCGAAGCACGGAAATAATCTTTGAAGTTGTTAATAATTGACACGATATTTTCGAAAACTTCCTTATCCGAAGCTCGGTTCATAAGCAATTGTTCTGCTCCGAACATTTCCGGGACCTCTGTAAGAACCGTTGTGCCTCCATGACTGATAAGCCAGTCGGAAAATTGTCCTAACAGGGGATTGGCGGTTATCCCGGATAACCCGTCGGATCCGCCGCATTTCAAACCTATGCGAAGAGCCGAGACAGGAACCGCTGTGCGGATATCGTTTTTCATTGCTGTAACCAGCTCTTTACATAGTCTGATTCCTTCCGAGATCTCATCATCTACATCCTGTGCGATTAGAAATTTAACGCGATTTTCGTCGTAAACGCCCATTGACTCTTTAAGAACAGACAGCTGGTTGTTTTCGCAGCCGAGCCCCAGCAGGAGTACACCGCCGGCATTGGGATGCTTTGCCAGAGCTGCGAGGGCTGTGCGTGTGTTGGCATGATCACCACCAAGCTGGGAACATCCATAATTGTGTGAAAGTACGCAGATGTCGTCGATATGCGATGTGTCGACACTATTCTTGAGTTCAGATACGATTTCGTGTGCGATCCCGTTCACACATCCTACTGTAGGAATGATCCATAGTTCATTTCTGATACCTACATCACCATTCTTACGCCTGTATCCCATAAAGGTTATGGAGTTATTGGTGGGAGTGAATGTAACGTTTTCGCCTTTCCAGGTGTATTCTTTATTTTCATCAAGAGTAGTGTGGAGATTATGAGAGTGTACCCATTCTCCAGGGGATATGTCGGCAGTGGAAACTCCGATAGGATTACCATATTTTATTACTTCGTCACCCTTGCCGATTTTTTTTACCGCAAATTTATGTCCGTATTCAATGTCAGAAGTAATGTATATCTGCAGTCCGTTGACATGTACAGATTCTCCTTTACCGAGTCCGTTGTTGTCAAGGACTACAGCCACATTGTCATTCTCGTTTATAAGTTTGAAACGTTTCATTCGTGGTTCTGTAAAAAATTCTTTAAAGCACTCGTTATCCCGTTGTCTCTAATTTCAGACAGGTACTCCGTAATTTTATCAGATAGTCCGGGTATCTCGGCATCGAAATTATTTGTGAATACTTTCCCTTCTCCAAGAATCTTTTTTACAGTTGATCTAAGATCTTTGTCATTCCAAGTTGAATGAATGAAATCTATCGCTGTGTCAGAGTCAGATGGTGTAAAACCGGAATCGGGGGCATAAAGGGCGAGTAAAGATGCCAGTGTGAAAAGTTCATATTCTGCAAGGCTGCCGAATCGGTCATAATAGTCCTTGACGGTTACATAATTTCTTACTTCCCATTTGGAAATTGAATTGAGTGCGATAGATTCAAGCATATGCCGGATATATGGATTGAGGAAACGCTCAAGAATCCCTTTTGCAAAAATATCAAGTTCTTTGCGGTCTTCGTTTATGACGGGAATTACTTCGCATTGCACCATTCTGTTGACAAACGTGTTGATGTGTTCGTTGTCAAAGGCATTAAGCACTGTTTTACATCCTGCAAGCAGCGACATGGCAACCATCCCGGTGTGCGAACCATTGAGAATACGTACTTTCCGGTTGCGGAACCCTGTTATGGAAGGCATGAATCTCACGTTCAACCCGGCTTTGTGGAGAGGGAATTCCTTTTCAAGATCGGTAGCCTTCTCACCTCCAATGACCCACAGACTGTATAGTTCACCTTTGACAATCGCGTTATCGTTGAAACCGATTTGCTCTTTTTCTTCTTCAGGATTTGCCGGAGCTCCGGATACAATACGGTCTACAAGGGTGTCGACAAATGCACAAGAATTTTCAATCCATGAAATAAAATCAGTGGATAGTCCTGCTTCTTTGACATGCGTTAGGACAATCTCCTTAAGTCTTGAGCCGTTGTCTTCAATGAGTTCACACGGAATAAAAAATAACCCCTTTGTGGGATCCCCGTTGAAATGATTATATCTTTTCCAGAGGAGACGGGCTATTTTCCCGGGGAAAGATGACGGGATGGAAGAGAAAATATCATCCTTCTCATATTTTATTCCTGCCTCTGTGGTGTTTGATATCACGAAACGAAGATCTTCGGAAAGAATAATATTCTCATATAAAACATCGTCGTCAAGGGTTAAGACTGATTCTATAGAAGATATCTGCCGGTATTTCTTAATGGGGTTATCGTTTTCAATGCCTTCAAGGATGACATGGTATAGGCAATCCTGTTTTCTAAGAGTATCAATCACAGTGCTGTTACCGACACGGGGTTTGACAATGGCGATTCCGTAATCGACAACTCCCTTTTCGTTGGCTATGTCGATCATCCAGTCGACAAAGGCTCGTAGAAAATTACCTTCACCAAACTGAAGTACCTTTATCGGGCGCTTTCGGCGTGTTACCGTATTATTATTCAAATTCTTTATCATCATTAAAATATTGTTTTTTTAGATTCCTTGTCTACAGGCTGTTGAAAGAATTGCGATATTTCTGTGGTGAGCATCCGACATGATTTCTAAATAGACGTGAAAAGTAAGACGGATCATCATATCCGAGAGAGTATGAGATCTCTTTTACGGGAGTCCTTTCAATGGCAAGAATAAACTGTGCTCTTGTCATTTTTTTTCTGATTATGAAATGCATCGGTGTTGATCCCACTTCCTGCTTGAAAAGCCGTATGAAATGATCTATTGATATACATGCCGTTTCTGCCAGTTCTTCTACACTTATGGCTTCAGACATTTTATTCTCGATATGTTTAAGCGCCATGCGTATGCCTTTGTTTGAGGTGTCGTATTTAGGTTTCGCCATTCTTACGAATCTTGACATTAGCTGATATATTATCCCTTTTGATTCAAGGCGGTCGAATAGGGGACGTTCACGGTTTAGACGTACACATTCAATAAGGGAATGTTTGTTGTCGTAGATTTTAGGATTCGGGTTTTTCAATGCCATGGCACTGTTATGTTCGCACAAGGCTTTGAAAATTATTGTATCAATTTCCGATGCGGGAATTTCAAACGGAAAATCAAGATTGCCGATAATGTCCTGACTGGAGATGGCATCGGCATATATATGTACGTAATAATGCTCAAAGTGTCCCGAGCAGACATTTGAGTGGAGAGTGAATGCCGGAATAATATACAGTTTTCCTGGTGTCAGTGTATATGTCCCGGATTTCATCAAGATCTCTGCCGAGCCTTTGGTTACCAGATAAATGCGTGTAAATGGGCTGCTGACATTCTGAAAATTCCAGTCTCCTTCATGAATGGCATACCCTACATTGAGCATCATTAGATCGTTGAGTGTATCAAGATTTTCCATATGCTTGCAAAGTAAAAACATTTTCTTGAAATAGCCAAAGATCATTGAGGATGGTGTCGATTATGTCCTGTTTATAAGCTGAAAAATCCGATAAAGTGGCAGATTAACTCGTTAACTTTGCGACTGAATTACTAATACCATAAACGGTTATGAAATATCGCAAAATAGGTAAAACAGGGATGAATGTCTCTGAATTAAGTTTTGGCGCGTCATCGTTAGGCGCAGTGTTCCATGAAATAAACGAATCTAAGGCTATCGAGGCTGTGAATACCGCCATAGAGTGCGGGATGAATTTCATTGATGTGTCTCCCTATTACGGACATTATAAGGCAGAGACAGTGCTTGGAAAGGCGCTTGCCTCGATACCGAGAGATAAATATTATCTGTCTACAAAGGTAGGAAGATATGGAAAGGATGGAGTCAACACATGGGATTACTCGGCAAAACGGGCTGTGGAAAGTGTCTATGAAAGTATGGATCGTCTTGGTGTTGATTTTGTCGATCTTATCAATGTGCACGACATAGAGTTCGCTGATCTTAATGTTGTGGTTGGTGAGACCCTCCCGGCATTGGTTGAATTGAAAGAGAAGGGTATAGTCGGTCATGTGGGTATCACGGATCTCCAGCTTGAAAATCTGAAGTGGGTTATTGATCATGCGCCTGAAGGAACAGTGGAAACTGTTCTCAATTTCTGCCATTTTACACTTAACGATGACAAACTGACTGATTTCCTTGATTATTTTGAGTCAAAAGGTGTAGGTGTGATAAATGCGTCACCTTTCTCAATGGGGTTGCTCACCAAACGTGGTGTCCCGTCATGGCATCCTGCACCGGCTTCGCTTGTAGAAGCTTGCCTGAAAGCGACAGCTCACTGCGAGGCAAAAGGATATCCGATTGAGGAGCTTGCCATTAGGTATTCTGTAAGCAATCCGAGGATTGCCACAACTCTGTTTAGTTCTGCAAATCCTGATTCAGTCCGTAAGAATGTGGCAGTTCTTGACGAGCCTGTAGATATGGATCTCGTGGCAGAAGTAAGAGACATTATAGGTGATCAACTGCGTGTGAGCTGGGCTAATTCATAATTAAACGGGATTATAATGGATTTTTCTATAATAGATGCACATGCCCATCTGTGGCTCAGACAAGATACCCTTGTAAATGGTAAGAGAGTGAGACAGCTTGCCGATGGCAGGTGTGATTTCATGGGAGAAGAAAGGCAGATGCTGCCTCCTTTTATGATTGACGGAAAAAACTCAGCCGAGGTGTTTTTGTCGAATATGAACTATGCCAGAGTTTCGGCAGCAGTCATCGTCCAGGAATTTATTGACGGGAATCAGAACGAGTACCTTAAAGAAGTGTCAGAGAAGTATACGGACCGATTCTTTGTTAATGGTATGCCTGATTATGATCAACCGGATCTTATGGGGCAGGTGGCAGAACTTCTTGATTCTGGGTTCAGAGGGATTACCTTGCCGGCTCATCGTCTTCCCTTGGAAGAGGGGAACAGAGTCTGGCTAAATTCCGAGAGGATGATGGCGATGTTTAAAGAGATGGAGCGTCGAGATGCAATTCTTACGGTGACTCTTGCCGACGGTGCCTGTCAGGTTGATGAAATGAAGGAAGTAATTCGGGAATGTCCGAACCTGAAGATTGCTGTGGGACATTTCGGAATGGTCACGACAGACGGATGGCTCGAACAGATAAAGCTCGCTGAATATAGAAACGTGTATGTGGAATCGGGTGGTATAACATGGCTTTTCAATGATGAATTTTATCCGTTTGAAGGAGCGGTGAAGGCGATCAGAACGGCTGCCGATATGGTCGGTATCGAAAAACTGATGTGGGGATCAGATTACCCCCGGACGATAACAGCCATCACCTATAAGATGTCGTATGACTTTATTATGAAATCAGAGCTTCTGACGGAATCTGAAAAGAAAGCCTTTCTTGGTGAAAATGCCTGTGGATTCTATGGTTTTAAAAATCCGGTAGTCTTGCCTTATATAAAAAATATGTCGGAATGAAAAAAAGAGAAGAATATACTGTTTTGCTGGCTCTTGTAATATGCCTGTTTTTTGTGTGGGCTATAAGTGCCAATCTGCTTCCTACAATGATTCGCCAGCTTATGAAGACATGCGAGCTAACTCCGTTTGAAGCATCATTTACTGAAACCGCTTACTGGCTGGCTTATTTTATATGTCCTATCCCTATTGCAATGTTCATGAAACGATATACATATAAAGCCGGAATAATATTCGGACTTCTGATGGCGGCAGCGGGAGCTCTACTCTTTTTCCCTGCATCGGAGCTGAAGCAATATTGGTTTTATTTAATAGTGTTCTTCATCATTGCCACCGGAATGTGTTTTCTCGAGACTGCCGCTAATCCATACGTGAGAGCTCTTGGAGATCCATCGACAGCACATCGCCGACTCAATCTGGCACAGTCGTTCAACGGTCTGGGCGCATTCATTGCGGCGATGTTCCTGAGCAAAATAATACTTAGCGGTTATTCCTATACACGTGAGACATTGCCTGCTGATTACGATGGTGGATGGGAACGATATATCCAGGTCGAGACCGGTGCCATGAAAGGTCCATATTTTGGACTGGCACTGATTTTGATTATAATAGCGGTAATATTTGTCTTTTATAAATTTCCCCGTCTTGATGAAGAAAAACATGACGCCGGAGAAAGACTTATAAATTTCGGTGTTTTCAAAAAATCAAACCTGCGAAACGGGGTCATTGCCCAATTCTTTTACAACGGAGGTCAGACTGCAATCAATAGTCTATTCCTGGTGTATTGTTGCTCTTATGTCAATATAAGTGAATCGGAGGCAACGACGTTCTTTGGAATCTATATGCTTGCATTTCTTTTGGGAAGATGGTCCGGAACATGGCTTATGTCTTATTTCAAACCGCAAAGGCTGACGATGTTGTATTCGGTAATGAATCTGTTGCTTTGTGGAGTTGTGGTGGCTGTGGGCGGTAAAGCCGGGATATATATCATGATAGTAATATCGTTTTTCATGTCGATCATTTATCCCACACAGTTTTCTCTTGCTCTCGACTCTCTCGGTAAAGACACAAAGAGCGGCTCAGCCTTTCTTGTAATGGCAATAATCGGAAATGCTTGTCTGCCACAGCTTACGGCTTATTTCATGATGTTGAATCCGGTGTGGTATCATATTGCCTACATTGTCCCGATGATATGTTTCGGCGTTTGTGCGTGGTATGGACATAGCGGATATAAAATTAAATAAACAGTACACAAGCGATAACAAAATAGTAGTTATGATTTCAATACAGATAACAGAAAAAGAGAAAGTTGAGATTGTCGAGTCGGAAAAGCCCGTCAATAATCCTGACAGTATATTGATAAAAATAGGATATGTAGGATTCTGTGGATCCGACCTCAATACTTATCTGGGTAAAAACTTACTTGCCATTTCACCGGTTGTGCCGGGGCATGAAATTGGAGGTACGATTGAAGAGATCGGGTCGAATGTGCCCGGGGGTCTTTTCCGTAAAGGTATGAATGTGACTGTCAATCCCTATACCTCGTGTGGAAAGTGCAGTTCGTGCCGGCGCCGTCGCCCGAATGCCTGTCGCAATAATGAGACACTCGGAGTGCAACGAAACGGAGCCATGGCGGAATACATCTCTGTCCCATGGGAAAAAGTAATTCCTGCGGAAGGATTGACTCTGAAAGAATGTGCATTAATTGAACCGATGAGTGTGGGATTTCATGCAGTGGCTCGTGGAGAAGTGACTGACAGCGACACTGTCATGGTGATAGGTTGTGGAATGATAGGTCTTGGCGCTATTGTGAGAGCTTCGCTGAGAGGTGCCAACGTGATAGCAGTCGATCTTGATCCTTGCAAACTTGATCTTGCATTAAAGCTAGGAGCTGATCATGTGCTTAATTCTTCGGTTGAAAATTTTCATGATCGACTCCTCGAGCTGACCGGAGGAAATGGTCCGGATGTGGTAATAGAGGCTGTCGGTGCCGCTCCCACTTATGTAATGGCTGTTGAGGAAGTTGCCTTTTCAGGACGGGTAGTGTGCATAGGGTATTCACCCGTGCCTGTTACTTTCCAGACAAAGCTGTTTGTCCAGAAGGAACTCGACATAAGAGGATCGCGCAATGCTCTACCTGACGACTTCGATGCTGTGCTGAAATATATGAGACGAGGCATTTGTCCTGTGGATTCACTTGTCTCAGGTATCGTAAAGCCGACTGACGCCGGCAACGCTCTTAAGGAGTGGAATCTGGACAGAGGAAAAGTGTTCAGAATTCTTGTTGACTTTACAGATCAGAAAGGACAATCACCTGAATAAACATTTAGCAGATGGAAAAAGAAGGTTATCCGGTTAGGGAATACGGTCGTCCTGCGAAGAGATATTGTCAGATGCTTGAAATTTCTGATAATCCAAGACTTATTGAATTATATAAGGAGTGTCATTCTCAGGAAAAACATTGGAAAGAGATAAGAGATGGAATCAGATCCGTGGGAATTCTTGAAATGGAACTGTATATCAAAGGAAACAAAGTATTCATGATTGTTGATACGGAAGTGGATTTTGATTGGGACACCGCCATGGAACGTCTTTCCACTCTTCCACGTCAGGCAGAATGGGAGAAATTTGTTTCAGAACTTCAGGGCTGTGATCCTGAAGCGACATCAAGTCAGAAATGGCAACTTATGGAAAGGATATTTTATCTTTATGATTAATAACTGGCTCTTTTTGCCTGAATTTATCGGGGAGCAGTATGACCGATCTTTAACTCGGTTGTCTGCTCCCTTCCCATCTGACTGTAATGTATGAATCACTATTTCAAATCTTAGACATAAAACCTGTCTAAAATTATCGTAAAAGGGATGTCTACACTGTCAACTCCAGAATGAAGTCATTGAAGATGCAGAGACAACTTTCGTAATAACCGTCGCCGGTTATCCGCGGTCCACCTATCAACTTATGCCCATGTGCGACAAGTTGTTTGGTCAGCTGATCAACAGCATCTTTTGAACCCATGGAAATAGCGATATGACCTGTTGCCGGGATGATTTCGATGGGTACATTCGGTGATTGCATTATCTCGATTCGGGTACCACCATCAGGTAACGATAGAAAGTATGAACTGAAACCTCGAATGTTAACATACTTGTTAGATGGCTTAACGGCAAAATAAGTTTCAAAAAATTGCTTTGTACATTCAATGTCGTGAACCCAAATTGCAACGTGCTCAATTTTCATG
>CAYTWG010000002.1:0-81451 GCA_964442005.1 uncultured Bacteroides sp.
CCCCCTATCACGAAGCCGCCCGACATACAAACGATGTCGGGCGGCTTTTTTTATGCTCTATCCGGATTTTAATGGGGCAGTGTTTAAACATTCAAGTTGTTGCTGATGTTCTAATTAATATATAATATAGTCTTTATTATACATCTGTTTTGACTGTTTTATAAATGTCCCATCGTAGATTCATATATCGTTTTGCTAATGGCGTAGGTCGGGTCTCAGATAGAATGAAATCATCATTTTCTTTGAGACTGTATCTTATGAGCCTTGCTTGTATAGTCGGGTTGCTGTCGGGGTGTGCGGCGCAGTTTCTTAAAGGAATTATAAGTTGGATTTCCGGACATCTTGTAGCGGGTGCTCATGCCGATGGTATCAATATTTTGCTCTTTATACTTCCGTTTGCCGGAATATTGCTGACCGGCATATTTGTGCGGTATGTACTTCGTGTCAATATCGCACATGGCGTACGGCAATTAAAAGGAGATATTGCGAAGGGGTATTATCATCTGAAGGACTATCTTATGGTGGCGCCGATTGCTGCAAGTTCGATTACACTTGGTTTTGGCGGTTCGGCTGGGTCAGAGGGACCTATTGCTTATACCGGAGCCGCGATAGGCAGTAATGTAGGAAAGATATTCCGTGTAAGCCCTGAGTTTATGAAAATACTTGTGGGATGTGGCGCTGGCGCTGGCATTGCGGGCATTTTTAAGGCTCCGATAGGAGGAATGTTATTCACGCTTGAAGTCCTTGGACTTGGATTCTCTCCAATGGCAATGTTTGCCGTATTGATTGCATGTCTTGTCTCGGGATTGACAGCTTATCTACTTTCCGGTTCGGTTTCCGATATCACTTTTGTGCCTGCTCAGGTCTCGTATGATACAAAATTTATCCTCATTGTTTTGGTGCTTGGAGTTATTGCCGGATTTTATTCGATGTATTATAGTTTCTTTATGAAGAAAGTAGAGCGATGGCTTGAAAAGATTGAGAACCCATGGATTAAAAATGTTATTGCCGGTAGTGCAATAGGATTGTTGGTCATGTTGTTTCCGGCTCTTTATGGAGAGGGATATGGAGTCGTAGGGGATGTGCTTAGTGGAGATCTGGACAGTGTTGTTGCATACGGTATGTTTGATGGTCTGTCGGGGCGTTTTGTCGTTTTGACGTTAGTACTTGTCGGAATCCTCGCTTGTAAATGTTTCGCAACCTCAGCGACTAATAGCGGAGGTGGTGTTGCGGGCGATTTTGCCCCAACTCTTTTTGCCGGATGCGTGGTCGGGTTATTGTTTGCTCTTGTCGCAAATAAACTCGGGGTCTCAATACCATTTTCTGATTTTGCATATTACGGTATGGCGGGCGTGATGGCAGGAGCAATACGAGCTCCGTTTATGGCAATATTTCTTACACTTGAAATGACAGGGCGTGGCGAGTGTCTGTTGCCATTGGCTATAGTTGCGGTAGTGTCCTTCTGTATCGTCCGATTGTTTACGATGGACAGTTTTTTCTCCCGTCACCAAGACCGTCTTAACGGTATTATATCGATGACTTCTAAAAATATAGGTCGACAGGATTGACATATGTTTTTCGGTGAAAGTAAGATACTGCTTGTCTAATCAATAGGATTTTTTTTGCTACCTTTGCAAAACATAAAAACCTATTGATTAACCATGAAAAAATTAATTTGGAGTATAGCTCTCGTTTCACTTATTGCGCCCCGAAGTTTTGCTTGGGAGACACCTACCATGGGATGGAGCTCATGGAATGCGTTCGGTCATCGCATTGACGAATCGATAATCCGTTCACAAGCTGATGCTATGATTTCGACCGGTCTTGACAAGGCGGGGTATAAGTATATTAATATTGACGATGGTGCCTGGTGTGGGCGTGATGACTCCGGTCATCTTGTGATACACCCTACGCGATTTCCCGACGGATTGAAGGGACTGATCGATTATATTCATTCCAAGGGACTGAAAGCCGGGACTTATTCTGACGCGGGTTATAATACCTGTGCCTCATATTGGGGCGGTGATAATGACGGTATTGCCACCGGTCTGTACGGACATGATACAGAAGATATCAATTTCATGTTTAAGGAACTTGGTTTTGATTTCATTAAAGTGGATTTCTGTGGTGGTCACCCCAACCATAATACCGATCATCTCCAACTTGACGAGCGGGAGCGATATACGGCAATTGGTGAGGCTATCAAGGCGACAGGTCGCACTGACGTCCGCTATAATGTGTGTCGATGGGATTATCCCGGAACATGGGTAGAAGATGTAGCAACTTCGTGGCGCATGTCTCAGGATATCTATCTCGGATGGGAATCTGTTAAGGATATAATACATCAGAATCTATACTTGTCGGCGTATGCCCGAAATGGCAGATACAATGACATGGACATGCTTGAGATTGGTCGCGGACTCACACCCGAAGAGGATCGTACTCACATGGCAATGTGGTGTATGCTCAGTTCCCCTCTGCTTATAGGCTGCGACATGCGCGATATTTCCGCTGAGACGATCACGTTACTTTCTCATCCCGAACTGATTGCTCTTAATCAGGATCCCCTCGGACTGCAGGCTGCGGTCGTGAAGCGTATCGGGGGTGCCTATGTGTTGGTTAAGGATGTAGATATGCTGAACGGACTCGCGCGTGCCGTTGCTTTTTATAATCCGACAGATGCTATGGTCGACATGTGTCTCGACTTTTTTGAAGTGGATCTTGGCGGCGATGTTCAGGTGCGTGATATTATTAACCGCACTGATATGGGAGTTTATCAGGACCGTTTCACTGTTTCTGTGCCGGCTCACGGGACTCGTGTCTATCGTCTTGAAGGGGGCAAACGCCTTGAACGTGTGATCTATGAAGGCGAGACCGGGCGCATCGAGGCTTATCAGGAACTCGAGAACAATCAGGTCCGTCATACAGGCGTATATGAGGAACTCGATGGTTGCTCCGGGGGTGCCAAGGCATCTTGGCTTGGCAATCGTGAAGATAATACGTTGAGCTGGAATAATGTATATTCATTCGAAGGAGGAGCCTATGATATTTCCATTCGTTTCATATCCGGAGCCGACCGCATTATTAATGTCGATCTTAACGGCGACCGTGTCGCTACTCTTGTTGCAAATTCGGGAGCATGGGATACGGTTGGAACTGTCGATTTCCAGGCGACTCTACAGAAGGGCGACAATATCATCACTCTTTCATCCCCATCAGACTGGATGCCTGATATCGACTGTATGATCGTGATAAAAGAAGGTTCGCTCGACTATTATCGCAATCAGCATGCTGCGGCTCTTGCTGCCGTAAATGCAATCGGACTGGATGCTCTTCCCGAAGGTCTTGCCGGCTATTATGGTCGCTGCATCGAGTCGCTGTCTAATCCGGAATTGACTCGTGATGCATATCTCTCAGCAACGTCTGACCTTAACGACCTGCGTGTATCGATTGAGAACAGTATAGCCGCATATCAAAATTATCTTGTTTTATTTGAAGTCGCTAAGGATAATGCCGATGCTACCGAAGAGTGTAAGTCTCTCAGTGATTTCAATGCTGTGATGAGCCAGTGTGACAGCCGCCTTTCCGCTATTGAAACACACAAAGAGATAAACGAGATCGTCGATGCCTTGCGAAGCGCCATGAAAACGTTTATTACCTCAACAGATGCGCGCTTGAAGCCCGGGTGCAGCTGGAATGTCGATATACTGATAAACAATCCGTCGTTTGACAGCAATGTCAGCGGATGGAGCGGCTCTCCGGTATGGGGATATCAGTGTGCCGAGCACTGGAACAAATCGTTTAATACGCAACAGACCGTTACCGGACTTAAAAACGGCTATTATGTATTGCGTGCCAGAGCTTTATATCGCCGAGCCGCTAATGACGGAGGTACGGCTTATCGTATGGGGACAGAAAAAATAGATGCTACATTGTCGGCAAATAATGTTTCCGTACCTGTCACTTCACTGTATGCACACCCGTTGAGTCAGACTCCCGAACTCCATGCCGTGCTGAGTGGTACACATGTATTGAAAGGCTATGTCAACTCTATGTATGGCGCTTCTACTGCATTTGCCCACGGACTTTATGATCATGAATTGCCGGTTGAAATTGTTGATGGTAAGCTTGTAATCGGTATCGCGTGTCCTACATCGATAGATGATTGCTGGTGCTGTTTTGACGATTTCCGTCTTGAATACCTTGGAGACGAGCAATCTGGAATTGAGGAAATCGTTTCTGATGCGACGGCAGCTGATGGTCCTGTTTATAATCTCCAGGGCATAAAAGTCGCCGATAAAGCCGTTGAGTTGCCTTCCCTTCCTGCCGGTTACTATATCGTCGGCGGACGTATATATCTCAAACATTGACAATCAATACGATAGAAAAAGATTGGCATCTGTGTGACGCAGGTGCCAATCTTTTTTGTTAGTCCTCAAAAATTTTATCAGTCGGCAATCAGGTTACAGATTGCCGCTGTTGCGGGATGGTTTGAAGCTAATCCTCGCTGACTCGGTTCTTGGTTTTATTCTTTGACTTGGTTGCCGATGTTTCCAAGTCCTTTTCTTCCTTTAGATCAATTTCGTTATGGTCGCTGTCGATGACCCTGTATTGTAGATAAGCGAGAGACTGGTCAGCCATAACTTTAAACTTGCCGCCAAGTTCCATGCGCCATTTTCTGTACATAGACAGGATACCTTTCTTTATAAAAGCATCGACAAAGGGATGTACATACATTATGAATCCCTTTTTATTAAGGTCGTTGACAAGGTAGTCAAGCTTTTCTTTAAGAGTGTCTGTAAAGAGAAGCGACGGTTGCACCTCGCCCTTACCGAAACAAGACGGGCAGGTCTCGGTCGTGATGATGTCGAGCGCCGGGCGCACGCGTTGGCGTGTTATTTGCATCAGTCCGAACTTGCTTAGAGGCAGGATGTTATGACGGGCACGGTCATTAGCCATGATTTCTCGCATGTGGTCATACAGTTTCTGACGGTGCTCGACCTTGTTCATGTCGATAAAGTCAATGACAATGATGCCTCCCATGTCGCGCAGTCTCAGCTGACGTGCAATCTCGTCGGCAGCTCTCATGTTGACTTCCAGGGCATTGCTTTCCTGATCATTCGTGGCTTTAGCTCGGTTGCCTGAGTTTACATCGATGACATGTAGAGCTTCAGTATGCTCTATGATGATATATGCGCCCGATTTGAATGATACCGTTTTCCCAAACGATGATTTGATCTGCTTGGTTATGTTGAAATTGTCAAATATGGGCTGCTCTTTTTCGTAGAAATGTACTATGTCTTTACGATCTGGGGCAATCAGGCTCACATATTTTGAAATCTGTGCCGCTATGTCACGGTCATTGACATGTATGTCCTCAAAAGTCGGATTAAAGATGTCACGGAGCACACCTACGATGCGGCTTTCCTCCTCAAAGATGAGTGAGGGTACAGGTGCTTTCTGAGCTTTGGCTATAGCATCTTCCCAGCATTGCAGGAGTGTTTTAAGTTCATGGTTAAGCTCGGCAACGCGCTTTCCTTCTGCCGATGTTCTGACGATCACGCCGAAATTTTTAGGCTTGATACTGCCTATAAGTTGGCGCAGACGCAGTTTTTCTTCAGTAGTCTTTATTTTCTGTGAGATAGATATTTTATCGCAGAAAGGGATTAGCACGAGATAGCGCCCGGTAAAACTGATTTCTGTCGTCAGTCGCGGACCCTTTGATGATATAGGCTCCTTGACAATCTGTACCATCAGTTCCTGCCCCGGCGACAGAACATCAGCGACAGAACCGTGTTTGTCGATATCGGGCAGCAATTTCATTTTTGAGATTGCCGGGATGCGTTTTTTATCTTCGAGCAGTTGTTTTAGGAAGGAAGAATAAGTCGCAAAATGAGAACCAAGATCCAAGTAATGAAGGAAAGCATCCTTTTCATATCCTACGTTGACGAAGGCGGCGTTGAGTCCCGGCATCAGTTTTTTTACCTTAGCCAGGTAAATGTCTCCGACAGCGTAAGCAAGATTGCGCGACTCTTTCTGCAGGGAAACAAGCCGCGAGTCCTCCAGCAAGGCTATCGACACCTCGCTTGGTTGGACATCTACAATTAGTTCGCTTTTCATTAACTTAGAGTTGATTTAAAAAAATGTCTCCTGACTTATATATCGGCATATATAAGTGTGTGGAGAACAAAGTTGTGATCGAGAGAGATAAAAACGCAAAGAACAAACTTAAATGTGATGTTAATCGCCACATCAAGTTTGTTCCGGTTATAGCGTTTTGTTTTCGAAAGAAGTGGTCGATCCTTATTTCTTCTTATGACGATTCTTTCTCAGACGTTTTTTACGTTTGTGGGTAGCCATTTTATGGCCTTTTCTTTTCTTTCCGCTGGGCATTTTGGCTTGGTTTTATAATTAATAAATAGAGTTAATATGCTGATTATACAGACGTTCCGGATTATTTAACCTCTTCCATGAACACTTTTGCAGGCTTGAAAGCGGGAATTTTGTGTTCGGGGATGATGATAGTGGTATTTTTTGAGATGTTACGAGCTGTTTTTTCAGAACGAACTTTAATTATGAAGCTACCGAAACCTCTTAGATAAACGTTTTCTCCGTTTGCGAGAGAATCTTTAACTACTTCCATAAACTTTTCGATGGTTTCGAGAACATTTGCTTTTTCGATACCAGTGGTCTTTGAGATCTCGTTTACAATATCGGCTTTAGTCATTGTTATATATGTTTTAGTTATGTTAGAAAATATCTTTTCTTGTGTTCCTGCAAAAATTTAGACACTCCTGTCGGACTGTCCTCAAATTTGCAAGTGCAAATATCGGACTTTTTTTTCAATTAACAGCAAAAGGTGGTTACTTTTTTTTAATAAATATCAATCTTGCACCGTTTTAACCTTATTGACCGAAAAGTTAGGGGAAAAACGGTGCCGATAATATTTTTTTTTGTAATTTTGCCAATCGGAAAAATTGTGATGTAGAGTCATTTCCGTGGGAAAATTTTTTCAACACATATTTTTATATACTCTTTGTTTGAATCAATGATTGAAAAGATAAATAATCTGAAGAGCGAAATCTCGCAGTTGAAGGCGTCGGGACTTGCCGAAGTTGAAGCGTTGCGTATCAAATATCTCAGTAAGAAGGGCGATGTTTCGTCCCTGTTCAATGATTTCCGTACAGTTCCTGCTGATCAGAAAAAGACAATCGGTCAGGCTCTTAACGACCTTAAAAATTTTGCGACCGAAAAGATCAATGCGTTGCGTGAGTCGCTTGAGAATGTCGACACTGTTTCAGCCGGTCTTGACCTGAGCCGCACGGCATCGGATTTGCGTCTTGGCACCCGTCATCCTCTTTCGTTGGTTCGCGAAGAGATCATCTCGATTTTCCGCCGTCTTGGATTCACGGTTGCGGAGGGTCCCGAGATTGAAGATGACTGGCATGTGTTCTCTTCACTCAATTTTGCCGCTGACCACCCTGCACGTGACATGCAGGATACATTTTTCATACAACGCAATCCCGATGTACTGCTCCGCACACACACATCGTCGGTGCAGTCTCGTGTGATGGAAAAGACCGAGCCTCCGATTCGTATTATCTGTCCGGGACGTGTCTATCGTAACGAGGCTATTTCAGCTCGTGCCCACTGCTTTTTCCATCAGGTTGAAGCTCTTTATGTTGATAAGAATGTCTCATTTGCCGATCTTAAACAGACACTTCTCTATTTCGCTCAGGAAATGTTCGGACACGAGACCAAGATACGTCTCCGACCGAGCTATTTCCCATTCACCGAACCGTCGGCTGAAATGGATATTTCCTGCAACCTCTGTGGCGGTAAAGGTTGCTCGTTCTGCAAGCACACAGGATGGGTTGAGATTCTCGGTTGCGGCATGGTAGATCCCAACGTGCTTGACGCTTGCGGAATCGATAGCAAGACCTACACCGGATTTGCTCTCGGAATGGGTGTCGAGCGCATCACCAACCTGAAATATCAGGTAAAGGACCTGCGCATGTTCTCGGAAAACGACGTCCGTTTTCTTGAAGAATTTGAAAGCGCACATTAATAATATAAATATAAGGGTTTTAGCGTAATGACGGCATCACCCGTAGACTTTTTACTCGTGGCAGCAGGAGGAGCTCTTGGTGCCATGAGTCGTTTTGGAGCAGCGCAGTTTATTCTGTTCAACGAGTCAAAATGGGCTGTAACGACATTAATTAATATAGTCGGATGCTTGCTGATAGGCGTCGTCTTTGCCTTGTCGGAGCATTTCACCGTAGCGCGTGGCTGGACTTTATTTATAATCACCGGTTTCCTCGGCGGTTTCACAACTTATTCCGCATTCTCGCTTGACGTCGTGAAACTTTTTACCGACGGTAAAGTCGCCGAAGCCGTGACGTGTGCTCTTGTCACGCTTGTCGGATGTGTCCTGGCATGTGGCGCAGGATACTTTGCTGTTACGCGTATCCTTAAATTTTAACTTGATTTATAGGGGTTTAACCATATATAAATAGATATGACAGTCAACGAACGCTATCGGCGGGTGATTGAATGGTTTCAGCAGACAATGCCTGTTGCCGAGACCGAGTTACACTATGACACTCCTTTTCATCTTCTTGTCGCCGTGATTCTTTCGGCGCAGTGTACCGATAAGCGTGTCAACATGGTCACGCCCGCTCTTTTTGCCGCGTTTCCCGATGCCGCCTCTATGGCGGCAGCCTCAGTCGATGACATCTTTCCATATATTAAATCGGTATCATATCCCAACAACAAGGCTCGCAGTCTCTCCGGTGCCGCGCGTATGCTTGTCGAGGAGTTTGGCGGAGAAATTCCCTCCGATATCGATTCCCTGATGAAATTGCCGGGAGTAGGGCGTAAGACAGCCAATGTGATGCTTGCGGTCGTGTTCAACAAGGCGGCTATGGCTGTCGATACCCACGTGTTCCGTGTTAGCGAACGCATCGGTCTGACCACCGGTAGCCGCACACCTGCACAGACTGAAAAGACTCTCACGGCACACATCCCCTCCGAAATAATTCCACTCGCTCATCACTGGCTCATCCTCCACGGACGCTATGTCTGCAAAGCGCGCCGACCTGATTGCCTTAATTGTGGTCTGACCGACGTGTGCCGTTATTACAACAAAAACACTGAATCACCCGAATAACGTTTATGGAAGATACATTTCTGTTTCTCATCGAGGTAATCGGAACAATCGCATTTGCCATAAGCGGTATTCGTCTTGCCGCTTACAAGAAGTTTGATCTTTTCGGTGCCTATACGATAGGACTTGTGACGGCGATAGGTGGCGGCACATTGCGCGACCTTCTGCTGGATATTCCCGTTTTCTGGATGCAGACTTGGTGGTATCTTGCTGTTACAGGCATTTCATTGATCACAGTCGTAGTATTCCGTCGGGTTCTTGTGAGCATGAATCGCACATTGTTTGTCTTTGATACCGTCGGTCTCGCTCTTTTTGTCGTCATCGGTATTCAGAAATCGCTTGCGTCGGGTTATCCTATGTGGGTAGCGATAGTGATGGGTATGATTACCGGCTCGTTTGGTGGCGTGTTGCGAGATATCCTGATAAATGAGGAACCGCTGTTTTTCCGTAAAGATATATACGCGACGGCTTGTATCGCCGGCGGTGTCGCCTATTGGTTCACCGGGATTATCGGCATGAACGATATTATGCAGCAGTGTGCGTGTGCTGTGGTGGTGATAACGCTGCGTATGCTCGCCATTCATTATAATTGGTCGCTCCCTGTTCTCAAATATTATCGAGAGGACAGTGACCGATGAAAGGTAATGGGGGACAAAAAAAGTGTGAGTACGTGTCACAAATACTGTCGTGAATCGTCTACCTTATAAAGATTAGGGAAAACAAGGAAAAACGATGACAGCCGACAGGTTTAAAGAAATAATTGTTCCACACTATGGCATCATGTATGCTGTTGCGGTTAAAATCATGAGAGACAGGCGTAATGCCGAGGATGCGGTGCAGGAGACAGTCGTAAAGCTGTGGGATAACCGTGATGCTCTTGTCGATGTTGCCAATTTTGAAGCTTTCTGTGTCAACGCCGTGAAGCACCAATGTATCGACATGTTGCGCAACTTTAATTTCCGTATTGAGGCAAGTGCGTCAGATCTCGCAACCGCCGACTCGGCGTCCGCTTATGATATGCATCGCGCCGACAGCCGGTCTGATCTGCAGATGGTCAACCGTTTGATGTCACGGTTGAGCGACGATCAGCAGCATGTCATAAAACTCAGCGCCTATGGCGGTCTGTCCAATACCGAAATCGCTTCGGCAACCGGATTGTCCAATGACAATGTCCGCACACTGCTTTCCCGTGCCCGTCGCCGCTTGCGGGATATGTTTCAACAGATGAACGGGAATCATTAACGAAGTAAAATAGATTCAGAATATGCAGAATATGAAAAATATAGATAATCCCAACGAGGCACGCCGGCTTCTCCGGCGATTCTATGACGGACTCGCTACAGCAGACGAGCAGAAGATGCTGACCGGTTATCTGCTGACAACCGAGGATCTGCCTGATGACCTGTCAGCTGAAGTCCCGTTTTTCGCCGCTATGGAGTCGGCGTCGGAGTTATCGCCCGGTGACATAGAGATTTCCGACGGGTTCAAGCAGCATCTTGACCGGCTTGTCGACCGTCTTGACGGAGAGTCAGGGCGTCGTAAGTTACGGTTGAAACGCTGGCGCCTGCTGTCGGCAGTCGCTTCGATAGCGGTTATTGTTGCAGTATGTCTCAATCTGGGCGGCGGAAAAAGTCTTGATGTCGTCGAAGGAGATTCTGATGTGCCGGGTATCACGGCATACTATGATGATGAAGTGACCGATCCTCAGGAGGCTTTGAAAATCGCCGGCAATGCTGTCGCTCATCTGACCTCACGCATGCGGGGTAGTGCTGTGATAGTCGACTCGGTAAGACTGGAAATTAATAACATTAAAATATTATTGTCACGATGAAAACGATAAGTAAAATTTTAATAACGGTAGTTCTCGTTTTAGTGGGCGTCATGTCGCTTCATGCCGAGCGGATAATGAAAGATGCCGCTTCGATCAACGGTGTTACAAGCGTTTACGTTGGTAAAAGTGCATTGCGACTTGCCGGATCGGTCGCTCCGATCGATGGTATTGACCTTAAATATCTCACCGGTGTAGAGGTGCTGTCGGCTGAGACTCCCGAGCCGGTCAGGAAGCTTAAAGATTCATTAGCCGGTGTGTTGAAATCCTATCGTCCACGTCTTAATGCTGTGGTCGAGACACGTGAAGATGGAGAAAGCATGACAATCTATGCCCCCGATTCAGATAACAATATACTCAACTGCCTTATTATTGTAGAAGAAGAACCCAACGAGCTTAACATAATAGTCGTTTCGGGAGAGATTCCTGCCGACAAGATCGGGAATATGATTTTAAAATAAAGTAAAACAGGAGCGGGCACATGTATCAGTCATAATTTCTGAGACATGTGCCCGTACTATAAATAATCCGAGAAATCGTAACCGGTGCTGACGTTACACGATATGCCTCCGGTACGGTGTATCTGTCATTATTGTTTCTTGCTGACAGGCAGGTGATTATTGAACCATTCTATATTGCGTCGTAGCGATGCTTTGATTCTTCCGGAGCGTAATGCAACTGTCTGGGTAGAGTCATCATCCCATCTCTTGCAGTCATGTTGCCATGCCTGCTCAAGCGGTAATATGGTCGTATCGATAAAATCATATATGGAGGATAGTTTATCGGGATAGACTTCATTCCATGCTTCATTAATGGCAGTGCAGAAACTGTTGTATTGTATTATTTCTTTAATCCAGTGTGGGCAGAAGGAATAGTGTGCTTTCATCAGAAATGTGTAGTCAGTCTTTTCACGGTTGTAGCACACCAGATCCCATATCGGACCGGCTGTCCATCGTGAATTTTCTCCAAGGTCTTTGTGCAGATAGAAACTGCCGTGAAAGCCGTCGGGATTGTCCATTATTTCCTGAATGATAAAAAAACGGGCAAGACTCTCCACGTCCATGTATTTTTCCCATTCGGTAGATGTTTTGTCGGCTGAATAGATGGCGGCATTGATAGCGGTGAATTCGTCGGTCAGCCATCTCTTCTGTGCTACTGACAGATTCTCGGGGGAGTGGTACTTGATATTTATGCTCCAGTTCTTGTTTTCTTTAATAGTGATCTGACAATCATCACGATAGTTGTCTATTTCGACCAACCATCCTCCATTGATCAGCTGCGGGTCAGTCTCGTTGTCTTGCTGTTCATAGATGTTCACCCGGTTTTTGTCGATACGGATAGTTTCGGTCAGAAAATAAAGCCCTATGTAATCGTCGTTCAGGACGACTTCAACCGGTCGGAAATCGGGAGTCCAGGCCATATTCATTAGTTTGCCTAATTGCAATCCCGCTACGGTGTTTTCCGTCGGTTTCAGTAAAGCCCAGTGCTTGTTTTTAGGCATACCCATTATTGCCGTCTTTTCGGAGAGTTTGATTTTATATGGTTTCTTGTCGCCGTTCCATGACGAGTGTCCTCTGCCGCGTATCTGCATGGCAAGTGGGGCTTCTTCCGATCCGAGCGCTTCGATGCCGGCAGTTCCCGCCGGGTCAAGTCGGTATTGGGCCGAAATGTATTCGGTCTTGGATGTTATCGGTTGATGATTAGCTGTCTCGATGTAAAGCACAGGTATCGTCATTGACGGTTTTTCCGTAGATGGTGGCGGTAATGGTAGTGTGATTTCATGGGATGAGTCAGAGCATGACATCATTGCAAGTAAGATGATTATCGTATAGATTGATTTCATAAAGTATGCGGGGTTTTATTTCCGGCTATTTGTAGGATATTTGTGTGCCGATTCGCAAAGATAGCCAATATAATTGAACGGGGGATTATCGGTATGAGTTAAAATCTGTATTATACGGACGCTAAAGTCAATCTGAAGTCCAAAAAAGAAAAAAACTACTGAAAAATAGTTAAACAGACAGTTTTTCATTAACTTTGCACTATAATAAGGTGGAGATCGGTTTCACCGCTATACGAGGGAAAAGTAATATACATTTAATTATAGTAATAATCAATCATTTAAACTTTACAGTATGAAGAGACTATTTCTCTTTGCCACAGTAGTAGTGTTGACATGTGTCTCAGCGCTTGCCGACATCACTTGTCATGGCACTGTCGTCGATGAGCAGGGCGAACCTCTTACCGGCGCAACAGTTTCGGTTGTCGGAAACAAAACGATTGCAACAGCAACCGACATCGACGGTAAGTATTCACTTTCAGTGCCCGACAAAACCAAAGAACTTCTTATCGAGTTTATCGGATTTGCCCCGGTTAATGCTCCGGCAACAAGCCAGATGGGTACAATCAGTATGGAACCAAAATCTCAGGTGCTTCAGGACGTGGTTGTAAGCCAGTCAGTGGCTCGCACACGTAAGACTCCTGTTGCAGTCTCGACTGTCGATGCTGCTACGATAGAGGTCAAGCTCGGTAACCAGGAATTTCCCGAAGCACTGAAAACCACTCCCGGTGTCTGGGCTACCAAGGATGGTGGCGGTTATGGAGATGCCAAGATTAACATGCGTGGTTTCAAATCGGAAAATGTCGGTATGCTTGTCAACGGTATTCCTGTCAACGACATGGAAGGCGGTTGGGTTTACTGGTCCAACTGGGCAGGTCTTTCTGACGTGACATCAATGATGCAGACTCAGCGCGGTCTCGGTGCGTCAATTATCTCAGTTCCCTCGGTCGGTGGTACAATCAATATCACCACTAAGTCAATCGACGCCAAAAAAGGTGGAAACTTATACTACGGAATGGGTAATGACGGTCTCAACCATATCGGTTTTACCGTGTCGACCGGTCTGATGAAGAACGGTTGGGCTGTAACGTTCCTCGGCTCACGCAAGTGGGGTGACGGTTATATCCAGGGTACAAACTTCAATGCCTATACCTACTTCCTTAACGTGTCAAAGCGTATCAATGACTCTCATCAGTTGTCATTGACCGCATTCGGCTCGCCCCAGGTTCACTATAAACGTTCAAGCCAGGACGGTCTCTCGATTGAAGGCTGGCAGGAAGTGAAGAATTACATGGACGACGCGAGCATGTACAAGTATAACCCCACATTCGGTTACGATCTCGACGGTCAGGTGCGCTCGTCACAGAAGAACGTATATCACAAGCCTCAGATTTCGTTGAACCATATCTGGCAGATCGACCACAAGTCATCACTGTCATCGGCAGTATATGTCAGCCTTGCCAGCGGTTACGGTTCAAGCGGTCAGGGACGTGGTACATATAAAGGACAGAAACTCAGCAATGCAAGCTGGTATGGCGCTTCAAACGGTGTGCTGAATACACTATTCCGCCGTGCTGACGGAACATTTGATTATGCTGCAATCCAGGAGATGAACATGGCTTCAAAGACCGGTTCTAACATGGTAATGGGTAAGTCAGGTAACAGCCACAACTGGTATGGTCTCGTGTCGACTTACAAAAATGAAATCTATAAGAACCTTAACCTTACGGCAGGTATCGACCTCCGTTACTACATTGGTTTCCATAAGAACACTATCACCGATCTGTATGACGGTGAATACTATATGGACGATTCATCACGCGGTAATGTGAAGCCCGAGTATAACGCGGCTGCCGCTGATCCCAACTGGAAATATCAGAAACTCGGTGTAGGCGATGTCGTTTATCGTAATTATGACGGTCACACCGCTCAGGAAGGTGCTTTCGCTCAGCTTGAGTACACTTTCCTCGACAACAAACTGACTACGGTGCTCGCCGGCTCGGTCAACAATACCACTTACTGGCGTGTCGACCACTTCTACTATGACGAGGCTCATGCCAAGTCGGCAACCAAGAACTTCCTCGCCGGAACTGTCAAGGGTGGTGCCAACTATAATATCGACCGTCACAACAATGTTTATATCAACGGCGGTTACTTCACTCGCGCACCGTTCTTTGCCGGTGGTGTATTCCTCCAGCAGCAGGTTTCAAATGCCATCAATCCCAATGCCATCAATGAAAAGACCGGTTCGGTTGAGGTCGGTTATGAGTTCCATTCGCCCAAATTTACCGGTACATTCAACGCCTATTATACCAAGTGGCTTGACAAGACCACAACCCGTTCGGGCGAAATGCAGAATGGTGATCGCTACTACTTCAACATGCAGGGAGTTGATGCACGCCACATGGGTCTTGAATTTAACTTCAAGTATAAACCTACCAATTGGTTTGAACTTGACGGTATGCTCTCGATCGGTGACTGGATCTGGGACAGCAACACTGTAGGATATTTCTATGACTCGCAGGGTCAGCCCCTCGCTGATATCAAGACAGGTGCTATAGCATCGGGTATTACTGCTCCCGACCACGTGTTTGCAACTCTTAACCAGAAGGGTCGCAAGGTCGGCGGTTCGGCTCAGACAACAGGCGCTATCGGCGTTACGTTCCGTCCGTTCAAGGGATTCCGTATCGGTGCTGACTGGACTGCAAACGCACGCAACTATAGCGATTATTCGATTTCGACAAGTGACTATGCTCCCGGTGCGGTTATCAACGTTGCCGATCCCTGGAGAATTCCCTGGGGTAACCAGCTTGATCTCTCGGCAAGCTACCGCTTCAAGATGGCAGGCTTTGACGCGACAATCTATGGTAACGTCAACAACCTCTTCAACTACAATTATATTATGGATGCCTACACGTCATCGGGCTCGACCGGTACATGGGAGAACGCGTTCCGCGTTTATTACTCATTCGGTCGCACATACTCGCTGCGTCTGAAAATCGCGTTCTAAGAAGCACTAATTGAAACTCAACAATTCTCAAGAAATGAAAACAATTATCAAAAATACATTCTTGGCTTTCGGTGCTGTCGCTATGTTGACGGGTTGTAATGAAAACTCGTGGAACGACAAGCTTGACGGCTTTGAAGTGCCCGGCATTGACACCAAACCATCGTCAATCGAATATACGCTGACCGATGCCGATTATACAAAAATTGCAGGAAACAAGCCTTACACAACGTTTGCATCGGCAAACGACGCGTCGGCACAGCTCGCGGCTATCGGCTCTGAATATGCATTTGCAAGCGAGAGCGAGGCTTTTGACTATATTCCCATGTTCCTCCGTGACTCTACCAACACGTTCTATGCCCTTCCCAACGGTTCGTCGGTAAAGGTGACATACAATGTGTCGGCTAACCGTTCGCCCGAGGTTATCGCTATCAACAGCGGTGTGAAGCAATATACTGTGTCAGAAGAAGACTATAAAGCAGCCTGGGCAAGCGACGATGATTTCATCAACAGTTTCGCGCCCCAGCTTCCCGCATCAAAGAGCCTTCCTTCGATTCTCTCGAAGGCTTTCCCCGAGGCAAAGAGCGGCGAATATGTGGTTATTACTTATAACGAGGCTGCCGAGAACCCCATCTTTGGTACGGTAGGTGGCGGCGAACCCACTCCTGAATGGGAACCGACATCAGAAATCGGAACCATCGACGTCGGTGACGATGTAGAGATCCGCGGTTGGGTCACTGCAATCAATTCACGCGGATTCATCCTTACTGATGCTTCAGGATCGGTGCTTTGCTATCAGGCAAGCGGCTTCAGTGTCGACAATGTTGCTATCGGCGACCGTATCACTCTTAACGGTACCGTCGGCTCATATAATAAGGGCTTCCAGATTGCTATCACTGATGACAGCTATGTAGTGACCGGCACATCGGAATACAAGTATCCCGAGCCTAAGCACTACACCGGTGCGATGCTTGACGAGGCACTCGGTCGTGACGACAACGAGCTTGCCGAGTATATCTCGCTTACCGGTAAGGCAAGTGTGAACGGCAACTATTATAACTTCATCGTTGACGGTGCAGAGACAGCACAGGGTAGCGGTTACATGGTTCCCAATAATATCCGTGAAATGATCGCAAATGACGAGGAATATACAATAACCGGTTACTTCATCACTATCTCCGGCGGACGATATGTCAACATCGTAATTACCGGTGTGACTCCGACCAAGAACGCTGCTAAGGTTTCCGCTCGTGCTGCAGCGGCTGACGTACCGGCAACCACCAAGTGCGCAATGTATCTTTACAACGGTTCAAGCTGGGTTGTTCCCTCTAACACTGTTGTGCTTCAGCCCGCAGACTATGCTGCTATGGGTCAGAGCTATGGTAACTTGAGCGGTACGCTCCCCGGTGAGTTCCTCCCCATCTATCTCAAGAATACATATCCTTATGCTGCTGCCGATGATGCTATGATCGTTGCTTACAAGTACTATGGAAACGGCGAGACCGTCTATCGTGCATCGCAGTATGTGTTCAACGGTTCAGAATGGGCTATTAACCGTGGTGCCACCACTGCACAGTTCTGCAAGAACAATGGCTACTGGTTCTACAATCCGTCGGTTGTCATCACTCTTCCATACGCCCGCAATACTGATCCCTCTTACACTTATTACATGGCTTGTGTACAGTGGGTATTTGATAACATCGGTAAGGAGATGGGCGGTACTTCACTCAGCGATTGCCCCTTCATTGATTATCGCGGTAATGCCGAGTTCTACTCAGGTGCGTCGGCATACTACGGCAATGTCGATGTGAGAGCCGTTACAGCTAAAAACAACGCTCCTGAAGGCTATACCGGATATGACAATCTCTCAGACGATGAAATCGTTGCTCTTGTCAAGAAACGTTTCTGCCTTGAGACAATGCGTGGCGCTCTTGAAGCTATCCATGCCGATGCTATGCCGGTTGAGGGTATGGAAGTGACTTATACCATAAACTTCACCGCCTACACCGGAGCTGCGGAAGAGCAGACTGTTGTCTATGTCATTTCGGCTCCCGGCAAGTTTAAGTATCAGAGCTGTACATGGTTTACCAACGGTGAGGATGCCGATTGGGAATAATCTCCAGGACAATTAGTCCGTCATAAAATAAAGAAACCGGCTGCACCTTTCGACGCAGCCGGTTTTTTTATTTATAGTGTATAAGTAGTTAATTCCCGTCGTTAAGCTGATGTTTTTTAGTGCCTTTTATTTCGGACGGATGTCCTCGCGTATTACTTCGATTGCCGGGTTGCGTGTAAGCAGTGCTTCTACGAAACCATCTCTGTCGACCGGGCAGAAAGCTCTCGGTTCTGTACTTTTGAAAAGGCTTCGATCAAAATATATAGCTAATTGGAGCCGGCTGTTATTGGGACCACGGGAATATTCCACGCCTAAGTCGATGTATTGTATCCTGTTTATGCGATCAATTGGATAAATATCCTGTCGATAAAATTGCTTGAATGAGATTGTAGTATCATCTATGACATATACGGGCGGATTGTGGAGAACTTTATATACAAACAGGGCTAAACCGACGGTTATCAGTAGTGCACCTGCTCCTATCAGCCACACTTTTACAAGAAGCAGTTTAATGGAAAGAATCAAAAGCAAAGTCAGGCAGAAAACAGAGATGTAGGGCACTGCTCGACCGTATGACATTTTGAATGTAAGCATTTTTTTATCAATTACTAATTTAATTGCCGCCATGCCGCTATAATAAACGGTATTTATTGCTGTATGCCCGGGAGTGGATTCCGGGCATACAGATTATAATTTTGTGATAAGTGGTTAAAGTTGTGACGCGGCAGCGAGTAATGCTTCCGAGAGGGTCGGATGGCAATGAACGGTCGATGTAATTGTGTCGACGGGTAGGTCGGCAGCAATCATCGTGGCGACTTCCTGTATGAGGTCGGCAGCGTGAGGACCCATTATGTGGCATCCGAGTATGCGGCGTGTGTCGGAATTGATGATAAGTTTCACCAGACCGTCAGACTCTCCCATGGCAAGCGCTTTTCCGTTGGCACGGAATGTAGATTTGGCAACTTTCACCGGAATCTCGGCATCTTTGCACTGCTGCTCGGTCATGCCTACCATGCTGCACTCAGGGAAGGTGAATACGGCAGCGGGAATGACCTGCGTATTTATATTTTTCCCAAGCAGAAGCATTGACTGAGCCGTTGCCGCGTGAGCCAGCATGCAGCGACCGTTGACGTCGCCCACGGCATAGATGCCGGGAACGGATGTCTCCATGTGGTCATTGACGACGATGCCGCGGCGGTCGACGGTTATGCCCGCTTCGATGGCACCGTCGGGGATGACAGGGCGACGCCCTACGGCAACGACAGCAAGATCAGTTTCCACTTCCTGAGTTTTACCTTTTAGCTCGTAGATGACCTTGCCGGGTTCGACGGCTGTCACAGCTGCACCGGTTATGATGTTGATGCCTCTGCGTGACAGGGCTGTACGCAAGCGTTTTGCAATGTCCTTGTCAAACGGCGGAAGGATTTCCTTACAATATTCAATAACGGTCACTTCAACATTGAAAGCAGCGAGAATCGAGGCAAATTCCATGCCTATGACGCCGCCTCCGATGATGACTATACGGCGTGGCAGCTGCGTGTAGGTCAGCAGTTCGTCGCTCGTGATTGTAAATTCGGCACCGGGGATATTAAGCCGCGCGGGAGCTGACCCGGTGGCTATGACTATGCGCGGAGCTTTGAAGAGTTCGTCTCCCACTGCGACGGTCGAAGCATCGGCTATACGTGCCTCGCCATGCACCATGTTTACCGATGACAGCAGCGATACGACGCCTTCGCGCAGTTGCGACACGACGTTGTCACGGCGTTCAGCCGCGCGGGCATAGTCAAGCGAGAAAGATGTAACGTCTACTCCGAAAGGTGCGGCGTCAGCTATCGTCAGAGCCACCTCGGCGGCGCGGCACAGAGCCTTGGTCGGTATGCAGCCTCGGTTAAGGCATGTACCTCCGGGCAGGTCACGTTCGATAAGCGTCACCTTTAGTCCCTCGCGTGCAGCCTCGGCGGCAAGTTCGTAGCCGCCGGGTCCTGCACCGATTATAATGAGGTCTGAGGTCGTCATCACTCCTGAGTGGCTGTTAGTTGGTCAAACGTAACGACGGGGTGGAGCGCTGCCTCGGTATCGTCGGGATGAATGACCGGTGTCAGATGAGGCGCGTTTTTCACTACGTCGGGTGTTTCGGATGCCTCGCGGGCTATTTCGTGCATTACGTCGATAAAGCGATCGAGTGTCTCGAGACTCTCGGTCTCGGTGGGCTCGATCATCAGTGACTCGTGGAACAGCAGCGGGAAATAGATTGTCGGGGCATGGAAACCGTAGTCGAGCAGACGTTTGGCGACATTGAGCGTGGTGACGCCTGTTGACTTGTCTCGCAGACCGTCAAACACAAACTCATGCTTGCAGACTCCGTCGATAGGAAGCAGATAGGCATCGCGGAGGGACTCTTTAATGTAGTTGGCGTTGAGGGTGGCGAGTGAGCCGGCGAGCATCATTCCGTCACGACCGAGCGACAGGATGTAGCAAAGGGCACGGGCTGCGACGGCAAAGTTTCCGAGCGTGCCTGTCACTTGTCCGAGCGCTGTCGGCTCATGGACCACGGCATAAGTGCCGTCAGCATTTTTGATTACACGGGGATTGGGCAGGAACTGCTGAAGTCCGTCGCGTACACCTACGGGACCGGCGCCGGGACCACCGCCGCCATGAGGCGTGGAGAATGTCTTGTGGAGATTGATGTGCATTACGTCAAATCCCATGTCTCCGGGACGTGCCACTCCGAGCATCGGGTTGAGATTGGCTCCGTCGTAGTAGAGCAGTGCGCCTGCTGCGTGAACAAGTCGGGCGATTTCCGGTATGTTGCGTTCAAAGATGCCAAGTGTGTTGGGGTTGGTCATCATAACTGCGGCTACGGTGTCATCGAGAAGCGGACGGAGGTCATCGACATCGACAGTGCCGTCGGGACGACTCTTTACTTCTACTATTTCGAGTCCGGCAACAGCTGCGCTTGCCGGGTTGGTTCCGTGAGCCGAGTCAGGGACAATCACTTTAGTGCGTCGGAGGTCGCCGCGACTGTTGTGGTATGCTCGAATGACCATCAGACCGGTCAGCTCTCCATGTGCTCCGGCAAATGGATTTAGGGTGAATTCAGCCATTCCGCCGATTTCCGACAGGAATTTCTGAAGCGTATGGTAAAGTTCAAGTGCGCCCTGCACAGTTGAAGCGGGCTGATAGGGGTGAAGTCCCGTAAAAGCCGGGTGAGCGGCAATCTCTTCGTTGATTTTGGGATTGTATTTCATCGTGCAGGAGCCGAGAGGATAGAATCCGGTGTCAACGCCGAAGTTGTTAGTACTCATGTTGGTATAGTGGCGTACGACTGTCAACTCGTCGACTTCGGGCAGGTCAAGTGATTGATGACGGCACAGGTCGGCTGGAATGGAATCCGTTGCATCGGGGAGATGATTGGAAGGCAGACTGTAACCTTTTCTCCCCGCGCGAGTCAACTCAAAAATCAGTTTTCCGTAATATTCTCTGTTCATGATGATAAGTTGTTATGAGTGAGGTGAAAATGGTTTTCAAAATTTAGATACAAGTTCAATCAGACGATCCATCTCTTCTTTGGTGTTCATCTCGGTAACGGCGATGAGCAGCGTGTCGTCGGATATTTTTACACCGGGCACTATACCGTTGTCAACAGCGGTCTTAATTAAGCTGTCGAGATCAAAATCAGCTTTCAGGGCGACCTCGTTGAGGAACGGCTGTCCGGGATATTTCAACGACAATTTACCCGTCGCTGTCAGGCGCTCGGCAAGATAATGGGCGCCGTTACATCCTAAAGCGTTGACTTCACGGAGTCCCGCAGTGCCGAGCAGCGAAGTGTAAATAGTGGCGTAGAGAGCCATGAGCCCTTGATTGGAACAGATGTTGCTGGTTGCTTTTTCTCGGCGTATGTGTTGCTCGCGTGCCTGAAGTGTAAGGACAAACACGCGTTGTCCCTTGTCATCCTTTGTAGCGCCGACGATACGTCCCGGCATCTTGCGCATCAGAGACTTGGTTGAGCAGAGAAATCCGAGATAGGGACCGCCATAGTTAAGAGGCATGCCGAGCGACTGTGCATCGCCGGCGGCAATATCTGCACCCCATTCACCGGGCGTCTTGATTGTTGCGAGATCACTTGCGACACAGTTCATGATGAAAAGTGCTTTTGCTGCGTGGCATGTGTCGGCAAATCCATTAAAGTCCTCTACGATACCGTAGTAGTTAGGAGCGGCTACTATTACGCCGGCGACATCGCCTGCGGAAAGTTTGGCTTCAATGTCCTCGCGCGATGTCACGCCGTTGATGGTGTCGATGGTATCAACTGTGATACCATGGTATCGGGCATAGGTGTCAATGACGTTGCGCACGGCAGGATTGACAGTTGCCGAGACAAGGACACGATTACGTTTACGGGCATGAGCGACAGCCATCATCATGGCTTCAGCGGTTGCGGTCGCGCCGTCATACATAGAAGCGTTGCTGACTTCCAGGCCCGTGAGGCGGGTCATTATGGTTTGATACTCAAATATATATTGAAGTGTGCCTTGAGAAATCTCTGGCTGATAAGGGGTGTAGGCTGTCAGGAATTCGGATCGCGCGATAAGTGAAGTGACGGCTGCCGGTACATAACGATCATAGAATCCGGCACCGGCAAAAAGGGCGAGGCGTCGGTTTTTGGATCCGAGAGCATTGAAGAAATCGCGCACCTCTTTCTCGCTCTTCTCTTCAGGCAGATCGTAGGGGCGGGTGAGTTTCAGCTTGTCAGGAACGTCAGAGTATAAATCAGCAAGGTCATGCAGCCCGCATCGTGACAGCATAACCTTGATGTCGTTGTCCGTATGGGGGAAATAACGGTGAGTCATGTTCTGATAACTGTTGAGATTAGGTGCCGGTTAATCAGGCATGTTCGTTTTCGCAATGCTGTTTGTAAGCAGCTTCGTCAAGCAGGCTTTCAAGCTCAGCGGGGTCGGAAATCTCTACTTTGATGATCCAGTTGTTCATGGCGTCATCATTGACCAGACGGGGGTTGTCGACAAGAGCTTCGTTGACTTCAACAACAGTACCCGATACGGGAGCGATAAGGTCGCTTGCTGCCTTTACACTTTCGATTGCACCGAAATCATCACCTGCGGTGATTTCATCATCTACTTCGGGCATGTCGACATAAACCACGTTACCGAGAGCATGCTGAGCATAGTCAGTGATGCCGATGAAACCTGTGTTGCCTTCAACTTTGATGTATTCGTGAGTGGGAGAATAATAAATTTTAGCCATAGTTGTTATTGTATTTATTTTTAGATATTTGATTACTTGTGAAATGGGGGTTGACGCTTATTTTTTGTAGCTCTTTTTATAGAATTTCTTTTTTACCACGGTGCAAGGGAATGTCTTGCGGCGTATTCTGACTTTTAACGGAGTGTCGAGAGCTGCGAATCGTGCGTCGATAAGTGCCATTGCGATGCTCTTGTCAACCGAGATGGCATGATAACCGGTGGTGACTGTTCCGATCACTTCGTCATCGGGTGTAAGCACCTCATATCCGTGACGCGGGATAGCGCGATCGTTCAGTTCAAGACCTACGAGTTTACGTTTGACACCGTCGGCTTTGAGTTTCATGACGGCGTCACGACCTATAAACTCGGGTTTATCGGTCTTGACAAATATTCCGAGACCGGCTTCGATAGGAGATATGTCGTCAGCGAGTTCGTCGCCGTAAAGGGGGAGACCGACTTCAAATCGGAGAGTGTCGCGGCATCCGAGTCCGCACGGTTCTACGCCGGCAAGTATCAGCTTGTCCCAGATCGAGACAATTGTTTCGTGGGAACCGTAAATCTCGAAACCGTCCTCGCCGGTGTAACCTGTGCGGCTGATGAGGATTGGTTCTGACTCAAATTCTGAATTTTTAAATGTGTAGAATTCGAGGTCGGAGCAGGCGATGCCGAGTACGTTCTCCACCGTCTTTTCCGACTCAGGTCCCTGGATGGCGATTTCTCCGAGAGTATCGCTCAGATTTTCAATTATGACATCGTATCCCTCGGCATTCTTGGTAATCCATGCTACGTCTTTATCGATGTTGGAGGCGTTGATGACAAGGAAAAAGTCGTTTTCACCTCGCTTGTAGACGAGCAGGTCGTCAACCGTGCCGCCGTCGGGGTGCAGCATCATGCCGTAATAGCATTTGCCACAGGGGGCATCTGTTATATCGTTTGTGAAAATATGATTTACATATTTCTCAGCCTCGGGACCGGTTACTGTCACTTCACCCATGTGTGAAACGTCAAAAACACCTACGTTGTGGCGCACGGCATTGTGCTCTTCAACTATGCCGCGATACTGTATGGGCATGTCAAATCCGCCAAATGGACTCATCTGGGCTCCAAGTGCCGTGTGGCGGTCGTAAAGACAGGTTCGTTTAATATTTTCCATGATAGTTGGACTTGATTATATTAGCATATTAATAAATTGACTGTTGGTAAGACCCGGGATTGTGTCGCTTACGTCAATGCCGTTAACGGCTTCGACAATGGATTCCCGGGTGTATTCGGTGCCTTTCAGGCGGTCGAGAAGCGAAGAGTCAAGGTCACCGAGTAAGAAAAAGTCGCCGGAGAGATTTATATCGGCGATGCGGTTGCCCGACAGTTCAACCTCGGCGGTAAACTCTCCGACACCGTCGATGCGTATACATTCGCGGCGGTTGCAGCGCGGATTGTTGCCGTAGATCCATTCTCTGCTGAAATAGGGGGCGGCGATACGTTCGATGGTCTCGAGATCAGTGTCGGTCAGCACAAGTGTGCCGTCGGTCATTTCATGTCGTGCAAATTCCTTGAATTCATCGATTGAAATGTCAAGATGCTCACGGATGGTCGTGATGTGACTGCGTACTGACTCGACCCCTTTTGATTGCAGTTTGCTCTGCGACGGGGTGATTGCTTTTGCGATGTGGGACATGTCGGTGTCATATAACATTGTGCCATGGACAATCGCGCGGTGTCGCAGATGGTAAAACGCATTTCCCGACACTTTACGGTCACCTATCAGTACATCGTTACGACCTGTCGCTGTAGCGTCGAGACCGAGCTGGCGCAACATCGCAGCGACGCTATCGGTGTAATGGGAAAACGTTGTGGTAATGTGGTCGGAAGTAGTTATGTAAGAGAACATGATGTTGCTCATGTCGGCAAACACACATCCCCCGCCGCTCTTACGCCGATAGACCTCGATTCCGTTACGGTTACAGTAATCGATATCAACCTCAGTGTCAATCAGCTGATTGCGCCCGAATATGACGGTCGGCTTGACCTGCCACATGAAGAAAAAGTCCTCGTCGAAATTCTTAGCAAGAAATTCTTCCATTGCCAGATAAAAAGGCAACGGACGCACACGGTTATCGGGTAGTGTGACGTATCTCATAGGGGTTCCGTTCTATGTGTCAAAGGTAAGCAATGTTTTTTGTTCAAACAAGCGTTTCAGATATTTAAAATTGTGATTTTATAAGATTGTGTGCTGTCTTTTTGTCAATCTTAGATAAACCGGCAATTCATGTCGGAAAACAAGTAGCCACGTCGAGAAGCGGTGGAGACTTCTTGACGTGGCTATAGATTTTTATCCGTGTGTAGCCGGGATTACTTGCTGCGGGGGAGGACGTTTACGCGTAGATGTTCGTAGGCGCGTTCAGCTTTGGCACGGGCTTCTTCAACAGTGTCGGCTGAGGCAAGGATGACACCCATGCGGCGGTGTCCCTTGATTTCGGGTTTGCCGAAAATGCGTATCTGTACATCAGGCTCCGAGAGCACTTCCTCGAGATTGTCCATTTCAATCATGTCGGTGTCACCCTCAACAACGATGGCGCGTGATGCCGACGGACGGTAAAAACGTATGGCGGGGACGGGGAGTCCGAGCAGTGCGCGGGCATGCAGACCAAATTCACTCAAGTCCTGCGAAATCATGGTTACCATGCCGGTATCATGGGGACGGGGCGACACTTCGCTGAAGATCACTTCATCACCTTTGATAAACAGTTCCACGCCAAAGATTCCATAGCCGCCGAGAGCGTCGGTCACTTTCTTTGCGATCTCCTGAGCTGCTTTAAGCGCTTTTTCCGACATGGGCTGTGGCTGCCATGAGTAGCGATAGTCGCCGTTGATCTGTATGTGTCCGATGGGCTGACAATAGGTCGTGCCTGTCACGCTGCGCACGGTAAGGAGAGTGATTTCATAGTCGAAATCAACAAATCCCTCGACAATCACGCGACCGGCTCCGGCGCGACCGCCTTCCTGTGCTTCACGCCAGGCGGCGTCAATTGCCTCGGGCGATTTTACGGTACTCTGTCCGTGACCCGACGAGCTCATAATCGGTTTTACGACGCAGGGGATGCCTATCTCTTTGATAGCCTCGTCAAATTCTTCGCGGGTCGATGCAAAGCGGTAGGGTGAAGTCTTGATTCCGAGTTCTTCGGCTGCAAGACGACGTATTCCTTCGCGGTTCATTGTCAGCCATGCCGCGCGGGCGGTAGGGGTGACATTGTAGCCTTCTTTCTCAAGAGCCACGAGGGTGTCGGTTGCGATAGCCTCGACTTCGGGGATGATGTGAGATGGTTTTTCTTCCTCGATGACCGAGCGGAGCTTGTCGCCGTCGAGCATGTTGAACACGTGAGAACGATGGGCTATCTGCATAGCGGGTGCATTGGGATATTTGTCGCACGCAACCACTTCGACGCCATAACGCTGGAGTTCTATTGCCACTTCTTTACCTAATTCACCGCTGCCGAGAAGCAGGGCTTTACGACCTACGGGGGTCATTACCGAACCAATTTTTGCCATAAAAAATTTATAGTGTAAAAATAAACAGTTTGTTTCTTTAACATGAGGTTAGAGGGGGTCAGATGACCTCCATATCAGCGTTGAGACGTTGACGCACAACTTCATACATCATTACGCCTGCTGCGACCGACACGTTGAGCGAGCCGATTTTACCGAATTGCGGTATCGAAACAAAGGTATCGCACTGCCGCAATACTTCGGGGGATATGCCGGTGTCCTCAGCGCCCATTACGATTGCCACGGGTCCGGTATAGTCGGCTTGTGTATAGTTGATGTCGGCTTTTTCCGAGGCGGCGACGATACGGTAGCCGTTATCTTTCAGAAAGCGCACGGCTCCTACGATGTTACGCTCGCGGCACACCGGCAGATGGTGTAGCGCGCCCGCCGAGGTCTTGACAGCGTCAGCTCCAACTGTCACGCTGCCATGCTCGGGAATGACTATTGCATCAACACCGGCGCACTCGCATGTACGGGCAATCGCTCCGAAGTTACGCACGTCGGTGATTCCGTCGAGCACTACCATGAACGGCAGAATGCCCTCTTCGTAAAGCTGTGGTACAAGCATGTCGAGACGATGGTAGGTCACGGCTGAGAGTAGAGCCACTACACCCTGATGATTTTTACGGGTTATACGGTTAATACGCTCTATGGGGACACGCTGAGCCGGTACCCGGTATTGTTTCATCTTGTCAAAAAGTTCCTGGGCAAGGTCGCCCTGAAGGTCTTTTTTGATGAAAATCTTATCTATTTCCTTGCCAGCCTCGAGAGCCTCGATGACAGCGCGGATTCCAAATATGTAATCGTTACGTTCCATTTCATTAAACGGTAGTTGTTGAGTTATCAGAAGCGGCGAGAAGCGACCGGGCATTTGCACGGGCAGCCTCGTCGACAGTTGAGCCGCTGAGCATTATCGCCAGTTCGTCGATGCGGCGGTCAGGAGTGAGTTCGACAATACGTGTCAGTGTCGAGTTGTCGTCATCTTCCTTGAATACTTTGTAATGGGAGTTGCCTTTTGCGGCGACCTGTGGCAGGTGGGTTATAGCTATGACCTGTATGTTGCGTGAAATCTGCTGCATCATTTCTCCCATGCGGTTGGCGACATCGCCCGACACGCCGGTGTCGACTTCGTCAAAGATGATCGACGGCAGTTGCATCTTGTCGGCGACAATTGACTTTATCGATAACATGAGACGCGATATTTCGCCGCCTGAAGCCGTGTTGCCGACGGGCAGCAACGGCTGATTCTTGTTGAATGCAAACAGAAACTCCACATTGTCGATTCCTGTCGGTCCCATTTCTCCGGGCGAGACAATAATCTGGCACCGGAGATTCTTCATGCCGAGCGGTATGGCTCGCTCCTTGAGCGTCTCGGCAAATCTCTCGGCTTCCTGATGTCTTATCGCCGATATCTCCTTCGCTTTGTCAAGGGCGGCGGCTTTAGCCTTGCGTGCCGCGGTCTCAAGCTCTTTCAACCGGTCATCGCCATGAGTGACGTTGTCAAGACGTGTGCGCAGCGTGTCGCGTATCTCTATCAGTGCCTCTACGGTATCGACCTTGTGCTTGCGTTGAAGGTCATAGATGTCATTCAGTCGCTGCTCGACCGATTCAAGCTGTGACGGGTCGGCAGCGATGTCACTGTCGTAGGCGGCGTATGTGTCAGCTATGTCCTGGGCTTCGATGCGCAGAGCTTCAAGCCGTTCAGACAGTTGTGTCGCGTCCTCAAGCATGTCGCTGAGTCGGCGGGCGTTTATGTCGATTTCACGTAACAGCGACATGACCGAAGGATTTCCTTCAGTAAAAGCGTTACCTATGGCATGAAGCGCTTCCTTTACCTCGGTTACGTTGGCAAGCAGGTCACGCTCACGTTCAAGTTCTTCCTGTTCACCGGCTATAAGTTTCAGTTCTTCAAGCTGTGAAAGCTGGAACCGTAGATACTCTTCGTCGGCACGGTTGGTTGCGAGTTCCCGGCGCATGTGGTTATATCGTCGGAGTGCCGTCCGGTAGTCATTGTATAGAGAATTGTATTCGGCGAGCCGTTGCTCGTTGTGGGCGAGCGAGTCAATTATACGTAGCTGATAGGGGGGCGAGGCAAGGAGCAGATTCTGATGCTGGGAGTGGAGGTCGACGAGCTGAATTGCTATTGCCTGGAGATTGGCGAGAGTCACCGGTGTGTCGTTGACAAAAGCTCGGGAACGACCGTTGGGATGAATCTCGCGTCGCAGAATGCACTCGCCGGCATCCCATTCGATATCGTTTTCCTTGCAGTAGGTCTCGAGAGCCGGATACCCCGCTACGGAAAAGACTGCTTCGATGACTGATTTGCGCTGCTGATCTCTGACAGCTTTTGTATCGGCGCGCCCGCCGAAGAGCATTGACAGCGCCCCCAGAATTATCGACTTGCCGGCACCGGTCTCACCCGTGATGATATTGAACCCATTATGAAACGTGATGTCAATAGTATCGATAAGTGCGTAATTGGATATGTGAAGGGTTTCAATCATGATGGCTTGCTTGTCATTTGGTTTTTCCCTCTTTAATTTTATTGATACGTTCGGTCTCGGTCGGATAAATACCTTGTAAGATGTCGTAGGCTTCCTGACGCTCGTTTTGCGGAGCTTTGGAATAAATGTTGACCAATTCGTCAAGCTTGGCATCCTTGAACATCGACAGAGCGACCGACATGGGAGCCGCGGAGTAGATTTTGGAAATATAATTTAGCGTTCCGGCTATTTTTGCTCGTCCCTTGTCGGGGCTTACTGACATTTCGTCGAGTCCGGTGCGGTGATATTCGTAGAGCAGGTCACGGATGCCTTGTGTCGACTGGTCGGTAAAAGAACTGAGGACGGCGCTACGGTTCTTGTTGTCCTCAAAGGCTTTCCAGCCTGTTTCTCCAGACGATTGCGCCATCTGGACAATCATGGCGAGACGGTCATAGAATGGTTGCCCTCCGCGAGGAGAGAATGAGTCAAAATCGACAGCAAGTATCAGATAGGCGTAGAAATTGAGTATCGCTGTGAGCTGGCTTTCCATCGTATTCTCTGAAAAAATCAGTGGCTCACCCTCCTGATAGGAAAATTCAAGCTTTGTATCCTTGAAGTTGAGGAGAGTAGTGGTATAAGAGCTGTTGTAGACAGGACGTGTCGACTGTACCTGAAGATCACCGGTCATCACGTTGTCGGAATAATCCTTGATGGTGAAGAACATGCGGCACTCGATACGCTCGTTAGCCGAAAACTGAGCGTTGGAGAACTTGGTTGTGTTCATGTAGTCATTGACAGCTGACTGGAGCGTTTCAAATACGCTTTTATTGGAGCCTGGTACCTGATCGGTATTGAACTCGACTGTGCAGTTGAGCTCCTGGGCTTTAATGCCTGTAATGCCGGCAAGTACCGGCACTACAAGCAGAAATAATAATCTTTTAAAGAGAGTGGTGTTCATAGTCTGTTATAGAATCGATAATGTCGGCGGCAACGTCGCGCTTGGATTTCAGTCCAAACTCGCAGACTGTCCCGCCTGAGGTGTATATGGTTATTTTGTTGGTATCAGTGCCAAATCCGGCACCGGGGTCTCTCAGTGAGTTCATCACTATGAGATCAAGATTCTTGCGCTTTAGTTTCTCCAAAGCGTTGAGTTTCTCGTCATTCGTTTCCAATGCAAATCCTACGGTAATCTGTCCCTTACGTTTTGCCGATGACAATGTTGCCGCGATGTCAGGATTTTTCACCAGTTGGATTGAGTCGAGGCTTTCATGCTCACGCTTGATTTTTTTGTCAGCACATCTGGCGGGTGCATAATCGGCGACTGCGGCTGAAAATATAGCTATGTCGGCTGTTTCGAATGCGTCTTTTGTAGCTGTAAGCATTTCATTTGCCGATTCAACCATGACGACCTTGATCGCGGGATTGGCGGTCCTGATGCTGACGGGACCCGACACAAGCGTTACTGATGCGCCGCGTGCTGCAGCCTCCTCTGCGATGGCATATCCCATCTTGCCGGTAGAGTAGTTACCGATGAAACGCACCGGGTCTATACGTTCGTAGGTGGGACCTGCCGTTATGACGACATTTTTTCCTTCAAGGTCTTTGCCTTTATTGAAGAACCGGTCGATAGTTTCAAATATTTTTTCCGGTTCTTCCATCCGTCCCTTGCCTATCAGGTGGCTTGCGAGCTCACCTTCAGCGGGTTCGATGATGTGATTGCCGTAGGAACGCAGCATGGCTATATTGCGTGTGGTCGATGGATGAGCCATCATGTCAAGATCCATCGCGGGAGCGATGAATACCGGAGATTTAGCCGACAGATAGGTGGTTATGAGCATATTGTCGGCAACTCCGTTAGCCATCTTTGCTATCGATGATGCTGTCGCGGGTGCAATGACCATTGCATCAGCCCACAATCCCAAATCGACGTGGCTGTTCCACTGTCCGGTGTTGGCGGTAAAAAACTCACTTATGACGGGGCGACCGCTTAGAGTCGAGAGCGTGAGCGGAGTGATGAACTCCTTTGCTGACGGCGTCATGATGACCTGAACCTCTGCGCCTGCTTTTACGAACAGCCGTACGAGACTTGCCGTCTTAAAGGCGGCTATTCCACCGGTTATACCGACAATGATGTGTTTCCCGCGTAACATCAGACCGAACGAAGTTTTATGTTGGTGAAAACGTCCTTGGTGTTTTGAGGGAAGTCGCCGTTCATAATCCAACTGTAATAGCCTGGGTCGCGTCTCAGTACTTCAACAACCAGTTTTCCCTTGTACTTACCGAAGTTGATCACTTCCCGGTTCTGATCATCATAGATTACTCGCCCCATCAGGTCGACGTTACGGTTTGCCGCTGAAAAAGCCGAGAGAGCCTCCATGTCATTGGGCAGATCATCATAACGGTCAAGCTGAGCCTTGAGAACTTCATAGGTGGCGCGGGTGTCAGCGTTAGCCGAGTGTGCGTCATCGAGTTCTTTGCCACAGTAGAAACGATAGGCTGCCACGAGTGTGCGCTGTTCTTTCTTGTGGAAGATAGTCTGCACGTCGATGAAACGGGGCTTGGTGAAATCAAACGTCACACCGGCACGGCTGAACTCCTCGGCGAGCATAGGGATGTCAAAACGGTTGGAGTTGAAACCGGCGATGTCACAACCCAGGAAACTCTGTGCAAGGTCTTTGGCAATCATCTTGAATGTCGGTTTGTCAGCGACGTCGTCATCGCTGATGTGATGGATTGCAGTAGCCTCAGCAGGAATCGGCATCTCGGGATTGATGCGCAGTGTGCGCTGGCGCTCTTCACCGTTTGGCATGATCTTAATCATCGAAATCTCAACTATGCGGTCGGCAGTGACATTGGTACCGGTAGTCTCGAGGTCAAAGAATATTATCGGTTTCTTGAGATTTAGTTCCATTTTGCTATTTCAATCGAGAGATGAGAGGATTGCTGAAAGATTTTAGAATTCCGAAACGGTCATGGGCATGAGAAGCATCAGCAGGTCGCTGTCAGCTGCGTTTTCGTCGGGAAGGAATACGCCCGGACGGCTGGGGTCAGAGAGCTTTATGACGATATCGGTGGTCGAGAGAGTATTGAAAATCTCAATAAGGTAGGGTGCGCTGAACCCTATGACCATTTCGTTGCCAGTGAAATCGCATGCGAGGGACTCGCGTGCCGAGGTGCAGAAATTGTTGTCCTGCGCTTTCATTATAAGCTCGTTGGGGGTGAGCTTGAATTTTACAAGACCGTGACCGGGATCGACGAACACACCGACGCGCTTGACAGCATTGAGGAACGATGCACGATCGATTGTCAGGACATAGGGGTTATTGGTGGGAATAACGCGGTTGTAGTCGGGGAAGTTACCCTTTATGAAGCGACAGTTAAAGGTGAAATTGTCAGTTTCAAATGTTGCGCTTTTAGGCTCGATGGTGATGTTGACTTTTTCTTCTTTAGCAAACACGTTCTTGATAATAGTCGAGGGCTTGAGCGGCATGATACAAGAACATTCAACGCCGGGAGCCGACATCGAGTTGCGGTAACGCACGAGCTTGCGGGTGTCAGTGGCGACAAACGTGATGGCATCGGGTTTGATGTCCCAAAGGATACCCATCATCTGGGGACGCAGATCATCGTTGCCTACAGCAAAGAGGGTGTTGTCTATACCTTTCAGAATTTGCTCGGTAGGTGCAGTGAAACGGCAGTTGATTTCGCCGGGATTATCTTCGCGGTTAGAGGGGTACTCGTTGCCGTTTATTCCGATAAAATTGAAGTTACCGCCGGGGTATTTGATCTCGATAGCGAGATTATTGTCATCGATATTGAAAGTGATGCCCATGTCGGGAAGCTCTTTCAGAAGGTCAACAACGCGACGGGCGTCGACGCAGAACTTGCCTTCGCCGTCGGTATCGGTTACATCGACACGCGCTGTCAACGTGTTCTCGATGTCTGAAGCTGTGATAGTCAGTTGGTTGTCCTCGAGAGTGAAGAGAAAGTTATTGAGGATAGCCATGGCGTTCTTTGAGTTTATAACCTTGCTGACTGCCGAAGCTGCCTGATAGAGAGCTTTGCTCGAAACGTTAAATTTCATATCGTATAATTGTATTTTGTGTTATTTCTGTTGAAGTGCTTAATTTTCAATTTACAAATTTACAACTTTTCCGTGAAAACACCAACAAGTCGGTTGACATAAAATAGCACGCTGCGATTACTGACTGATATTTTCACTGAAGTCGTCATCCGGAAACTGCATTTTTTTGAAGAAAGAGCATGGTTTGCACTCGTTTGGCTTGCTTATCTTACGTGTACCTTGACGGAGCACGCCGGCGACGAAACAATGTAGATGCCTGCCGGACATTTAACTGTCATACCATAGTTAAGCGATTCAGTGTCCAGCGGTCTGTCCTGTGAGTGTACGATACGCCCGTCAAGGGTGTAGACTGTCGTTTCGCATGCGATGGCATCGGCGATGTAAATGAAACCGTTACCACCATAGGCAAGGCATCTGCCGTCGGTTCCGAGGGTGGCAGTGTCAATCCCTCCGTTATGGCGTTCATGCCATCCGGCGGCGATATGGCGGTTTTCGACGAGCAATGCTATCCGGTCCATTATCTCGATGTCCTTGGGGTGGGACGATAGTGAGAAATCGTAGAACCCCTTATAGCCTGAATACCAGGATAGAGCTGCATCGTTGAACGCTCCATAGTTTTCAAACACGTCAACATAGTCGACGAGTCGCTGATAAAATTCGGGATGGCAGTCATAGAGACCGGAATTGTAGGATGGCGACATGCTTTTACCGTCATATCCCTCAAACTCAAATTCAAGCCCCATGCCGTAGGTATATGCTTCAACAGGCGACAGCAACAGCTGTTCCATCGGGGTGTCTGAGCGGAAATAGTAGTTGGGTTGCAGATAGGTGACATCGATGCCATAGTCAGCCCAAAAATTGCGTAAACGATTGGAGTTGAAATAGGGAATCCAATATATTTTCCAACCCTTGGCATGATAATAGGGCGACATCGCCAGAATCATGTCGTCGCTGTTGTATAGATCCTCGTCGACCCAGTAGACGCCTTCAAGTTCAAGATTTTTGAAGTTTTCTTCATTCCAACGGCGTTCTATCAAGTCAGCATACCATTGCATAGCCTTGACACGGTCATCCTTCTCGGAAAAATCAAGCGCTTTACCGTCAATGCGTCCCCATATCATGAGATTGCGTATAGGCATAGGGACATACATTACGACCTTATGTTTATGTGAAGGTGTGCCCAGTATAGGTATCATGTCCTCAATCACGTTGTCGAGGGCGCGGCAGCCGTTGCCATCGTTGGTGCCAAGCTGTTTTTCAAGGACATACTCCCAAACCGCTTTTGTCGACGGACCGCCTATCCCTCCGCTTGAAAGGCGGTAGGGTGTTGAGCCCGATGCGTCCCATACGGTGCCCTCAAGCATGAGGAATCCGTCGAAAAACCATGTCATGCGTCCGTCGGCATAGGTATGGGTGACGTAGGGGGTCAGGAGTTCTTTTGTCCACTCGGGACGGTGCTGACCGCCTATCCATATCAGTCCGAGATCGGTTATGGCATCAGTCGCGTAGTGATTTACGACAGTCTGAGCGTCAAGGCTTGTTGCTGATGCGGCAGCAAGGACAAGAGAAAGAAGTATGGGCTTTATATTCATTATAATAAAATGAAAGGAATTATATCGGTTGTAAATAATAACGGGGACACAGATCTGATGTCCCCGTTATTATTGCTTTATTCAAAAGGTGTCAGCGTACGATAAGTTTGACCGTATGCTGAGGTGTGGCGACAATGTAGACCCCTGCGGGGCAGTGTACCGCTACGCCGTATTGAAGTCTCTCGGCGTTGTCAGACTTTGCCGAGGTGTAGATTGTCTGACCGGCAATGTTGGTGATAGTAACATTGTTACCGGCGTTGTCGTTGATGTAGATGTAGCCTTTTGCTCCGACGGCAATTTCACTATCGGCAGTTTCCGTCGATTCCACACCGCCGAGATGACGTTCATGCCATCCTGCCGCGATGTGGCGCTCTTCCATCAGCGATGCAAGACGATCCATGATTTCCTGGTCTTTGGGATGTCCGGAGTGTGCGTAATCATATACTGCCTGGTAGCCTGAATAGTAGGCTATTGAAGAGTTGGCAAAAACGCCGAAGCGCTCAAACCAGTCGATATAGTCGACGAGTCGCTGATAAAATTCGGGTGAATAGCCGTATAGTCCGCAGTTTGATGGTGTGAACTGCACGACCGGTTTGTTGTTGCCGGGGTATGAGAAGTTGTAGCCTTCAAACTCCATTTCAAGACCGAGACCGTAGGTCAGGGATTCACCGATAGCTTCGAGCATCTGGTTGAGCGGAGTCTCCGCGCGGAAATAGTAGTTGGGCTGGGTATAGGCGATATCAAATCCATATTCTTCCCAATTGTTGCGGTTGGGAGCCGAGAAATAGGGAATCCAGTAGGATTTAAGACCGATCGAATGGTAGTAGGCGTTAACTTCTTTGGCAATAGGACCGTTAACTTTCATTTCCTCCGAGACCCAGTACATTCCTTCAAGCTCGATATTCTGGAAGTTACATGATGCCCATTTCTCTTTGACAAGGTCGGCATACCATTTCATAGCCGTAATGCGGTCAGCGGTCTGGCTGAAATCAAGAGCACGACCGTTGACGCGACCCCATACCTTTGTAGCGTCGACCGGGACAATGGTGGTCAGTACGACCTTGTGTTTATGGTTTGGCGTACCAAGTTCAGTCTTTAGTTCGCCGATTACCTGATCAAGAGCTGTACAGCCGAGACCGGTACTGATACCGAGCTGGCGATCGAGCAGCCATTCCCACTCTTCTTTATTGGCGCCGTCGGCATGATATTCACCAAATGAGAATTTTCTCGAGCCGCTTTCGTCCTGAGACATGAATTCAATCATCAGGAAGCCGTCAAACATCCATGTCTTGCGTCCGTCAGCAAACGTGTGTGCCACGTATGGACGGAAAAGTTCTTTGTTCCAGTCAGGACGGTGGCGTCCGCCGATATATATGAGAGCCAGGTCGTTAATATCGTCGGTCCCAAATTGATTATAGACTTTTTGTGATTGAGCGGGCACTATGGAAAGAAGAGCCGCTAAAAATAAAAGCACTTTACGTATTTTCATGATTGGATTATAAAATTCTAAATAATATTTTGCAAATATACAGAAAATATTTTAATAAATTACCGTTTAACTGCTAAGTATTTATAATAAATTTAAAATCCAATGTATGAAATGTGTATCGGTATAACGGCATTGTACCGAATCAATGTTTAAAAGTTGCTATAACCGTTTCATTTCGGCTTCGGCTGCCGAGTTACCTTTGTATGCGCTTTTGCGTGGTTGGAAATTGTAAATTATGTTGAGTTGAAGCCCACGTCGGTCATAACTCTGGCGCTTGTCGACATGTACGCCGAATGTGTTCATCGTCCAGTCATTGTTGGCTGTGTTAAAGATATCGGTCGCCGACAGTTTTATGGTCAGTGATCTGTTAATTAGTGTCTTGCCTATTGATGCGTCCATCGTGAACGGGGTTGTGCCGAAACGGTTGGTGTGCATGTCACCTTGCGTCTGTCCGCTGATGTTGGCTGTAATAATCCATCCGTGAGGCAGTGAGAATGTATTGTCGAAATAGTAGGAGAAAATCGGTCTGTTGTAGCGGGTGTGGTCGAGTGTAAGCCACTGTCGATACATACCGACTGTTATGTCAGGAGTCCACCAATTGACCTGTTTACTCCATATCATATAGACGTTTAGTGCTGACACGTCAATATTGACAGGGTGCATGATCAGTTGCAGATTTTCGGCAGGATAGAGTTGTTTGACATAGGCGTAGGAGTTGATACTGCGGATATAATCGGTATATAGCATGAAGCCGTTCCATGTGCTGAACAATCTGACATCATGCATTTTCTCGTCAAGCAATGAGGGGTTTCCACCTTCGATTTCATGCAATCCAACGTAATTAAGCGCACCGGTCAGTTGAGAGTAGGGCGGTTTTACTGTCGTCATCCGATAGCTGAGACTTATCTGTGCATCGTCGTTGAAGTTGTAACCGATGGAAAGGTCGGGTGTAAGCAAATGGTCGCGTCGGCTCACATCCTCGTCACGCTTACCGTCAGTCTTGAAATCATAGTTGACATACTCATATCTTGCACCGGCTGAAAGGGAGAGCTTACCGAACATTCTCGACCAAGATGCAAACAGAGCCGCTGAAGTCTGCCGGGCGTCACTCAATGAGGAGGGTATATATTCTTCTACATTGACATTCAGCATGCGGTAGTCAAGTGTGGTATGGGTGTAGCTGTCCTGTGTACCAACGGTAAAGCTGCCATTCCATAGCGGAAACTCAAGATAGAGTTTCCCTGCGCAGATCTTTGACTCACGGTGGTCGGTGGAGTTGACATCAGGTTGTGCCGATTCAGGATATGTTGTGCCAATACTGTTTTTGCCTGATGACTGCTTGAAATCTCCGTCAAAGTGCAGCAGATATTTGTCGGCAAAGGTGTTTTCGAAGTAAGCAGAGAAAAGATGGCTGCCCGCGCGGGTGTCCTTGTCGATCTCACGATTCAGAGCCGGGGTATTGTCAAGCCATTCCGTACCTGAATTGATGAAGTTGCCACGCTCGGGATTGTACCGGTAGTATGCGCCTGCCGACAGCTTGTCTTTAGTATAATAGAATCCGGTTCTTACGGTTCCTGCCGTTGTGGTATAGGAGTTGTGTTGACGGCTCCCTACCACAGTCTCACGTCCGTCATACATGAGCGTGTTGAGGGTAGTACCTTTTATAAGCTTATTATCATGATTAATCGATCCGTTTATAAAGAACTCCCAGTTTCCGGTACGGTATTTCATGTCGATATTGTCCATGACTGACCATCGGCGTTGACGTTGCAACAGGAACTGGTCAGACAGCGATAGTCCCTTGATGAAATTACGCTTGGTGGTGATTCTCAATACGGCTCCGGTGGTGTTTTTATAAGCTGCTCCGGGAGCCATCTGCAATTCAACTTTCTTCAGATTGGACGACAGTATCTGCTGTAATTCCAGCTGATCGTGCATCGGATGTCCGTCGATATAGATTTCGACATCGCTTTTGCTGATGACGCTGACGGCGTTGTCCTGGACCCTGATCATCGGGAGTTGTGCGAGTACGTCAAGCGCATTACCTATGTCGGCGAGATTGGAACCGGGAATGGTGGAAACGAGTGTTGTGCCTACGAGTTTCGTGACAGGTTGTCTCGCCGTCACGATGACTTCATTTAATTTTAGCGTAAGGCTGTCGGTTGTCTCTTGAATCTGTGTCAGACCTGTGTTGACGGCGATACACATTGAGATAATTGTAAAAATGATTTTTGCGTTCATGTGAGTAATTTTTTTGATACAAAATTATTCACACAAGACGAGTAAATCAAAAAAATGGTCTGACTTTACGGTTTGTAATGGGTTGATATGTAATGTGATATAGTGGCGCGTTCCGGAAAAATCTGACAAGGATGAAACTTAGGTCAGAAAATTGACAGAATGTCAGTGTCGGTGACTCCGGCAATCTCTTTAAGTCGCGCTTTCAGTCTCGATTTACGTTTATAGACAACGTCGACTGATTCACCGAGAAGGAGACTGATGGTACGGGTCGAAAGCCGGCTTGCAAGATATACCAGCAGCTGATATTCCTCGGGCTTAATGCCGGGATAATTTTCTTTGATCCTGACGAGGATGTTATCACGGCAGTCGTTGACGGTCTGTTCCATGTCTGCAAATGAGTCGGTGCGCACCGATTCTATCTCGCTCTTTACTTTTTCGATGATAGCTTTTCGTTCTGTCTTAGTGCCTTGAGACTCGTAATACGTCTGGCAGAGGGAGTCGATTAGGGCAAACCGGTGTTCAAGTAATCGTTGTAGTTTTGACTCCAATCGGGTCAGGTCGCCACGACCTGCATCGATGATGCTTCTGAGACCTGACGCCTCGGCAACAAGAGCATTATTACGCATCAATTGTAATTTAATGTGCTGGCGCATCCAGATTATTATGCCGGCTGAGATGATCAGGATAATAACGGAGACAAGCATGTATATCTCACGTTTCGCACGTTCTTTATATAAAAAGAACTCCTTTTCTTTCTGGAGATATAGAGCTGATGCAAGAGCGTCGGATTGACCGGTCGATTTAATCAGTGCTTTCAGGCGTGATGCTTTGTTTAATTCGTCGGTCATGTCGTGCCGTCCATAATAATTGATGGCAATGTCAACGATGGTGTCGTTAGGGGCGTATAGCCGGTTTATAACCATAGCCTCACTGTAAAGGAGTGCCCATCGCGCCATTGTCGCGGAGTCATGCAACTCGGAAACGTCCACCTCATTGAGTTTCGACATAGCCGCCGTCGGGTCGCTTTGTATCAGGCGCTGAGCCTCGTCGAGCGCTCTCGTCTGAGGTTTGGAAAAGTGACAGCCGGTAAAGACCAGAAGAATTATTATGTACAACAGGTTGCGCATATTGGCGACGTTTATTTCAGCGTACAAATGTACGACAAAATAACCGTCAAACAAATTGCGTGATTGTTAAAGCTTTAAAAACTTACCGTATAACGGTTAAAGAGAAGAAAACATAAAGACGGCACCTGGCTTCTTCAGCCCGGTACCGTCTCGTTGCTATAGATATTTGGAAACCTATATTTATTTTACTTTTTTACCCCACAGGGTAGTCTTGCCGTTGAGACCGGCATAAACAATAGTGTGAGTGCGGGGAGTGGCTTCCCAATCACATTCACGGGCAATGCTGAGGCTCAGGTCACCGATCTTGAGAACCGAAGAAACGGCGTCGTAGCTCCATTCCTGTCCGTTCATGGGACCGTCGGTAACGGTGTGATCGCTGTTGAGAGTCATTGTCTGTGAAGTGAGCTGATTGGCATAGCTGTAGTTGAGGTCGATATGTTCCCAGTTGCCTACGAGTTCATCCTCGATCACTGTTGCCTGGGGAACGGCGCCGTACCGTTCAGGAAGAACAACAGGCCAGCCGTCGGCAGTCCAGACGATTGAACGGATGTGTCCGAGCATTATGGCATTTGCGAAATCGTTGCCGTAGGCTCCGGCGGGGAGACGACCCTGGGAAGCGTAATACCAGTTGTCGTTACCGTCGTTAAACACAGCGCAGTGAGATATACCTACCCATCCGGGGTTGTTGTTGAACTTGTAAGGGTGGGTGACGATAGGATAAGCTTCTCCGCCGAGGGTGGTAACATCGGTTCCGTCAATTCCTACGTAGGGACCTGTCACCGATGTCGAGCGCACTACACGTGTGTTGTAGGGCACGTCGAGACCGTCGTATGCGAGGAACAGATAGTAATATCCGTTTCGATAGATGATTTCGGGACCCTCAGAACCTTGCCAGCGATTATTGGCGGCACGGGTGTATATACGAGTTCCGTAATCAGCTATGCCATCAGCATTGTCAGCCCAGGGATTGCCGAGTTGGGCAAGAGGCTTTCCGGTAACGGCGTCAACTTCGAGGGCGGCGATTCCCGAGTGCCATGAGCCATAAATGAGCCAATGGTGATTATCCGGAGTCACAATGTAAGAAGGATCGATGGCATTGAAACGGTAGTAGGCATTTGCCCAGTCATTGGCGCAGAACCAGTTAAGACCACGGTCAGATGACGAGCAGATTACGTAACCCTTGTCCTCCCAGTGGTTGGAGGCGGGATCGGTGGTCTCCATCATACCGATGAAGCCGCGTTCAGCCCAAGCCTCTTTACCGCCTTGAGTGCCGTCGATTATGGCGTGATTTAAGACAACGGAGTAGTACATGCGGTAGGTTCCGTTACCGAGATTGCGGGCGACAGGTGCCCAGTAACCGTAAGAATCCTTTGTGAGAGTGAGGGGTGCAAGTCCCTCAGCTGCACGAAATTCGTTGCATTTCTCACCTATCCATGCGGGAGCTTCGTCCATGGTGCCACCAAGATATTCCCAATTGACAAGGTCCTTGGAACGGCGGGCGTGAAAGTGTCCGTGTCCGTCATGGGCATTGCCGTAAGAAGCATCAGTCTGATACATATAATAGTATCCGTCATCGGCTTTCATTACAGAGGGGTCATGAACGTTGGCAAGGTTCCACTGTGAGCGCTGATCCCAAGATGCTACATCAACATAGTGATCAGCATAGACAGGAGCCTCATACATTGACAGTGCCTCGTTAAGTTCTCCTTCGCTTGTGTTGACTTGAAACTCGGGAGAGTAGACAGTTTCGCCATTGTACTGGCAAACAAAGGCACGGACATAGTAGATTTTGTTGGGGGCGAGACCGGTGATAGTGGCGGTCACGACGTTGTTTTCTACTGAGCCGTTCACAGTGGAGTCATAGATAGAGGGAGCCGGAGTGTTGCTGTAGCAGTAACCGGCGTTGGTATAGCGAGTTCCGCCAGGAAGGTTAAAGGCTGTGCTGAGAGTAACATAAGCAGTAGTCTGTTCAACAGCTTGAGGAGCCGCAACCTCGATTACAGGGGCGTTATCGACGACAGTGATGTCGTCATCATCGCAGCCGGTCATTAAAATGACGGCTGTCGATAATGCTGACAAAAGGAATATTCTGTTCTTATTCATATTTCAGATGATAGATTGTGAGTTGAATGTCATCAGAGTTCCCATCCGGGGGTCTGGGGATAACCGGTCTTTACCTGTTCGTTATAGGGTATAGGCCAGAAGTAGTTTTTCGGGCTTGTGAAGGACTGTACCGAGTAACCTACCGTTCCGTAGGGTGCGCCGTAGTTGTAAAGCGTGTTGGTTCCGCGGCGTATTTCAACGGCATAGAGGTTATAGACCTGCTGGTAGCGCGGTTTTGAAGCCTCGGCGGCGGCGCTTACGTTTTCGTCATATAGTTTCCAACGGCGGGTGTCGAAGTAACGATGATCCTCAAAGCAGAGCTCGATACGGCGCTCGTTACGTATGCGTTCGCGGAGTTCTGCTTGTCCTTTGCCGGCGTAAGAGGGCATACCGACACGGGCACGTACCTGGTCGACATACTCGATAGCCTGAGCGGTCTGACCTGCCTCGTTGAGAGCTTCGGCAGCGTTGAGAAGCATCTCGGCATAACGGAAGATGGGGCATGCGTGGCGCGCACCTGTCACAGTGTTATCCCAAGGGATGTTGTTAACATACTTCTTTGAGTAATATCCTGTAGCGGTTCCGCCATTGGCATGAGTGAAGTCAACACCGAGACCGCCTTCAGCGTCGGCATTGCCGTTCATGTCGACTTCACGCTGTTCAGAACCGATGCCCCAGAGAGAGCCCTGGTGCAGAATGGTCTGTTCAAGACGGGGGTCACGGTTGACATAGGGGTTCTGATCGTCGTAGTCGGGATCCTGGTCGATTGGGAGTCCTTTGAGTGTTTCGTAGGAATCCACAAGGTTCTGGGTGGGATTGATACGACCCGAGGAGCTGATGGCACCGGCAAATCCGCAAGGAGCCATCTGTGTCTCGATGTTAAGTGTGGTCCATACCGAGCGTGACAGGATGTATTCGTTGTTGAGAACGGGGTTGGTCACGAAACAGTCATAATAGTTTTCATTGACGTCATTGTCGCTTGTCGTGTGGAGTCGGTAGGGATTGCTCTGGCGGGCATTCTCCGTGAAAAATTCGGTAGCGGCAGTTGCAGCGTCAGTCCAGAGCTGGCGGTCACCATTGGTGTTATAGAGCGGAGACGCGAGATAGAGCGCGGCGCGAGACTTGAGCGCATAGGCTGCGGCACCGTTTATGCGACCCCAGTTTTCGGTTTCGTTGGCATAACGGAAGGGGAGGTCGTTTTTGTATTTGTCACACTCGGCGATAACCCATTTAAGAGCCTCGGCAGCGCTGATGCGGGGAGGAAGCGTCGATGACGGCTCGAGTATAAGCGGGTTGCCGGCTTCGTCATCGCCTACGATAGCAATGTCACCGAAACGGGTGATGAGATCGAAGTGACAGATGGCGCGCAGGATACGTATTTCAGCGATCCAGCGGTCGTGCAGACGATTGTCGTCACCGTTCTTAACGGCATTACCAACAACCGAGGGACGTGCGTTTGCGAGATAGATGTTACATTGACGTATGCCCTTGTAGTTACGTGCCCAATGAAAGTTGGCAAACCAGTGGTCGGTAGCATTATAGGCATCCTGCATCATTGCGTGATAATAGTGTACACCCCAGTCAGACAGTGCATTGTCGGTCATACACTCATTGCTTCCGCGGAACTGGCTGTCATTGTAGCCGGCGAATGCGTCGGGGAGGTAATCGTAGAGACGTGCCTGAAAACCACGTGTGCGGTCATAGTCGGAAAAGACTGTTTCCGCGTCGATTGTGAGGTCGACTTCTTTATTCAGATAATCGTCTCCGCATGATGTTCCCATAATAGAGAGCATCGAAACGGCGAACAGAGATATTTTATTGAATTTCATATTTGCAAATTTTTTCATGGATTAGAAAGCGATGTTAAGTCCGAATGAGAAAATGCGGGTTTTGGGATACCACCAGCAGAATGACATAGGTTTCTCGGGGTCCATGCCCTTGGGAAGGTGGCTCCACTCGGCAACGTTGTAGGCGTTGAAGTAGACACGGCAACGTGTCATGTAAGCCTTGGCTATGAGTTTCTGGGGAAGTGAGTATCCAAACTCAATGTTGCGCAGCGACAGATAATCGCCATTCATAATCCAGATGTCGTTCATGTAGGAACCGGTGTCGTTGTTATTGGCTCCACGGCTCGAGTCAATAGCGTTGAAAGAGTTGGAGATTCGTGGATACTTGGCGTTGATGTTGCGCGGATCAGTAGGATCGTCAGTGTAGTAACCCCACGCCTTGGTTACCTCGTGGGTAGCGTTGGATGACCATTCTGAGAAGGTCAGTGCGGGAGATACAAATACCGAGCGGTTGAGATATGCTGTTCCGACAACTTTAAGGTCAAAGCCCTTGTATGCGGCATAGATTGAGAGTGAAGGAGTCATTTCAGGGATCATTGTATAGCCGTAGGGCACTTTATCTCGGGTGTCGATGATGCGGTCGCCGTTGATGTCACGGAATACTGCTGTACCGAGAGCCTGTTTGCCACCCGATGCCGAGTTATAGGGATATTTCTCGGGGTGATCGATTGCATCCTGATGGCTTGTTGCAACGAGGTTGGGATCAGAAGCCCACTGTTCGAAACGGTACTGGTTCCATCCACCGATAACGGTACGGTTTTCCCATTCGTAAATCGATGATACGGTAGCGAAGTCACGGATGCGGTGTCCGGTACGTGCCTGCCATTCCACAGCGGGAGCTACTTCGTCCATTTCGGTAATCTTATTGGTATTCCAAGAGAAGAGTCCTTCTACATTGAGAGTGAAGTCACCGAATTTCTGAGTTGTTCCGAGGGTAAACTCGACACCGCGTGACTCAGCCTTTCCAAACGAGTCCTGAGAGAACGATGCGCCCAGGATGTCAGTGATGTTGGAACGGTTGACAAGAATGTTGGAACGCCATTCCTTGAAGAAGTCAACCGAACCGTAAAGGCGGTGATGCCAGAAGTCGAAGTCGAGACCGAGGTCAAGCATTTTGGAGATTTCCCACTTGTTGTTTGATACACCTGCGGTTGCCTCGGCATAGCCCGGCACCCAAGTTGCGTTGGTACCGAATGAGTAGCCGTTGTCAGCCTGATAGATCGACTGGTAGGGATAACGTCCCGCACCTGTCTCGTTCATACCGGCACGACCGTAGCTGGCACGTAGTTTGAGAAGGTCGATGTTTTCGCTCTGGAGGAATGACTCGTTATTGGCGAGCCAGCCTGCCGATACGCCCCAGAAAGTGTCCCAACGGTCGCCGGGGGCATAGTTGTCGTTACCCATGTGTGAAACATTACCGGTCAATACGTAACGACGGTCGAAAACATAGGTTGCCGTACCGTTGTAAGAGAGGAAACGGTCAGACGAGTATTGTGCGTTTGACACCGAAGCCTCACGCACGTTGAGGCGGCGCTGGTAGGTGCGGATGAATGCGTTGACATTGACATCATGCTTGCCGAATACGCGGTTGTATCCAAGACCGAGACGCATGTTGAGTGTCCATGAGTTGGCACGTTCGTGAGTCGACGGGTTGGTAAGTTCGGAGTATTGGTTAGTCTGTGAGAGTTTGAATTGGCTTACATCGGTCACGTCGGCGTTGTTGTAGTCATAAGAGTAAGTAGCGATACGGTTGGTCTGAGTGCTCTGGAACACATCGTAAGCGTCGAAACTGATGACACCGCGGATGTTGAGACCCTTGGTGATGGGACTTAGGTCACCGGTGACTGTCAGTGTCGAGTAGAGCTGACGGCGGCGGTTTTTTTCCTGTCCCGATGATCCGAGGAGGAATGTCGGGTTCTGAGCCTTGGAGTCATAATAGAGATAGCCCTGGGGAGTATATACAGGACGCATCGGGTCGGCTTCGATTGCACCGAATGTCACGAGGCTGAATACGCCGGTTGTAGGCTGCTTGATATTATCGATACGACCGCCGAGGTCAAGCCCCACTTTGAGGTACTTGTTGACATTGATGTCAAGGTTGGTACGGAGGTTCCAGCGGTTTAGCACGTGCTGGGTGTTGAAGCGATCGTTGAACGAAGTACCCTTTTCGCTCCACATACCTTCCTGACGGAGGTAAGAGAATGAAACGTAGTAGCGCGCACGGTTGTTACCGCCTGAGATCTGGAGGTTGGTCTTAACGACGGGTGCGGTGTCACGGTACAGTTCGTCAAACCAGTTGGTATCGAAGTATTTGTATTTGTCGATGCCGGGAAGAGTCTCACCGTTGCTGACGCGGCGGTACATTTCGATCTGCTCGGGGCTGTATGTCGGTGCGCGACCGTCGAGGTAGTTGGCACGGTTACGTGTGAGAGCGGTGTTATAGGAGTTCTGGTTCTCAACGGTATTACTGAGGGTCTGGAAACCGACTTCCTGAGTAAACTGAATGTTGGTCTTTCCAGCCTCGCCACGCTTGGTGCGGATAAGGATTACACCGTTGGCACCGCGCATACCGTATAGAGCCGTAGCTGCGGCATCCTTGATTACGGTCACTGTCTCGATGGGGAAGGCGTCGAGGAATGACATGTCACGCTCAACGTCGTCGACGATTACCAGCGGGTCGCGGGCATTGGCATTCATCGTGCGTACACCACGGATATACATTTTTGTCTCAGCCCAACCGGGTTCTGACGAGGCTTCATAAGTCTGAACACCTGTCAATGTCGAGTTGAAAGCATTCTGAAGCACTGTGACGGGATAACGCTGTAATTCCTGTCCTGCAACGACTGATGTCGCAGCGGTGATATACTTTGCCTGCATCTCGGTGAAAGGAGCCGCCATCATGTTGCTGTAGATGTCGGTCTGAGGCTGCATGGTGATAACCATGACTTTATCGGATGTGATATCGTCACCGACGGGTTCCACTACGGTTATGTAGCCGATAGCCTTGGCATTGAGCTCGTCGTCATAAGAGACATCTTTCAGCGAGAAGTAGCCGTCGGTATCGGTGATGACGATGCGGCTCTGTTCTGCAACGTTAACGATGGCGCCGGGGATAGGATTGCCCTCGGGATCGACAACTCTACCCTTGATTTCGCGTCCGGCGGCAGCGGCGGTCAGCGCTGTAGCGCCGGCAAGCACTGCGGTCAGCAGGAATTTTCCTGTGGCTGACATTATGTTTATGATATTATTCATAAGTTACGGTATTCGATGTTCAGATTAAAAATTACCATCCGGGATTATTGGCTATATTGGTTTTCCAGATTTCGCCTTCGGGAATGGGATAGAGGTACATGTGGCTTTCAAATACACGTGTCTGAGCCACTTTACGGGTGATGGCGTAGTTACCGGGAGTATAGTCATAGTCGGGTGTACCGTCAGAGTGTCCCACACGGGTGATTTCTACACCGTATATGGGGCGTGAGAGTGCCTCGACAGCGACATTCCAACGGCGTACATCCCATGAGCGGTGTTCCTCGAATGCAAATTCGATAGTACGCTCTTTGTGGATGAAGTTACGCATCGCGTCCTTGTTCTTGAGATCAGCGCGGTCAGCCACGTTACCGGTGATACCGGCACGGTGACGTACGGCGTCAAGCATTTCGCATACTCGATCGGTCGGTCCATAGGCTTCGTTGAGAGCTTCTGCATAGTTGAGGAGAATCTCGGCGTAGCGGATGATTGTCCAGAGTCGGTATGCCGTACCGCCGTGGTTACTTGAAAGAATTGAGGCTGGGATGTATTTACGCATGTAATAGCCGGTAGGAGTGGCATTGGCGTTTCCGATAGGATTGTCAGCCATGCCTCGGATAACATTTATACGGCTGTCGGCTCGGGTGGTGCCCCATTCGACGCCTTGATAGAGGACTGTCGCATTGAGACGGGGGTCACGGTTCTGCCACATGGTAGCGTCGCTGTAACCGCTTGAGGGATTGATTGCGGGCAGACCGTTGCTGTCATATACGGGGGCTCCGGTAGCATCATACTGGGCGAAAGGAGCAGAGCCGTCGATCATGTCATACATGTCAACAAGGTTCTGTGACGGACAGTTACCTCCGTTACCACCTTCTCCTACAGGAACATCGGTGCTGATTGAGCCCCAGTTGGCAACCACGTCGTTACGGAAGAAAATGACTTCATGGTTGTTACCGGTGTACTGGGTGAGAAGGACTGCATTGCCGTAGTTATTTTCAGGCGAGTCGTTTTCTTCGTCGAGGAGCCAGTATTTGTCACCGAAACGGGTGATAAACGTGCTTGCTGCGTCGGCTGCCTGTTCCCAGGTGATACCGCTCTCGGCTGCATATCGGGGCGATGCCATGTAGAGATTTATGCGGGAGATGAGAGCGTAAGCCATCGGCTGGCAGATACGACCGCTTTGTGCGTTGGTCGAACCGGTCTCGTAGTCTACGAGGTCACGACCGGCTTCAGCAAGTTCCTGAAGGATGAAGTCAACGACAAATTCCTTGGTGGTCGGACGGTTGCGGTAATCTGAAATCATGTCCTCAGACGGGTCGAGCACTTCGGTGATGATGGGCACCGGACCAAAACGGAGGAACATTTCCCAATAGAAATATGCGCGGAAGAAACGCGCTTCAGCGATCATGATGCGCTTGTTGCTCTCGTATTCTTCCTGAGTCTGTGTGGGGTTCTGGGGAACGATGTCGATACGGTTGATTACCATATTGCACTTACGGATGGCGCGGTAGCGTGATTCCCAGGTGTCATTGAGTTCGGAGTATCCGCCTCCCGAATAGTAATTACCGATGTTGAACGATGTGCGTGCGCCGCCGGTTGCCATTGCAGTCTCGGAAAGGTCAGTCGTAGCGTCGAGCCACGATGAGCTGAGACGGTTGGCACCGTGACGCAGGAAATTATAAGTGTCCTTGTGGAAGTATTCAAGCATCTCCCAAGAGCCGAATGTCTTTCCTTCTGTAAGCTCGTTGGAGGGCTGCTTGTCAAGGAAGTCGCTGCATGAAACGAGCGACATAGACCCGGCAAGGACCAAAGCTGCTATATTTATGGTTTTTATCTTTATCATGATAATTAGAATTGAATGTTGACACCAAAGTTTACAGTCTTACAGATGGGGTAACGGTTGGAGCCGTTGCTTTCAGGGTCAGTCAGTCCACCCAGGTGATCCCATGTGATGAGGTTGTTGGCGTTTACAAAGATACGGCACTGACTCATGTAGGCGTGTTTGATCCATTTCTCGGGGAGAGAATAGGACACTTCGATGTTCTTCAGTCGGCAGAACGAACCATCCTTCAGGAAGAACGAGTTGGTGCGCTGATTGTGGTCGCCGTAGTTGTCATAGTGGAGCAGCGGATACTTGGCGTTGGCAAGGTTCTGAGCCTCGCTTACGGCAGGATTCCAACGGTCGAGGTGATGTTCCTTGACTTTACCGCCGGCAACGAAAGCATACATAGCTTCTGCATCGTAATAGCGGCTTACGTGATCAACTCCCTGGAACATGATAGAGAGTCCGATTCCCTTGTAGTTGGCGCCAAGCGATATCGAGTAGGCGTTTTCAGGTACATCGCTGAACCCGATGAATGTCTCGTCGCGGTCATCAATGAAACCGTCCTTGTTCATGTCGCGGTATTTGAGGTCTCCGGCTTTGACCGTTCCGTAGGTAGATACGGGAAGATTGCCTCCGTCAATGTCAGCCTGAGTGACAAAACCGTCGGCTACGAGACCGAAGTACTGACCGATGGGGTGACCTTCACGTTTGCGGTAATCGGTCTTGAGAGCCGGTTCGTCCATGCTTGTGATTTCATTGGCGGCATGAGAGAAGTTGAAGCCGATGTTGTAATTGAAATCTTTGCCGATTACATTATTATAATGCAGTTCTATTTCAAAACCCTTGTTGGTGGTCTTACCGAGGTTTCCGGCTGCCGAGGTCACGCCAAACCACCAGGGACGGGTGAGGTACTCGGTCAGGATGTCGTTACGTTTTTCGTAGAAGAGATCGACATTACCGGTAAGGGTATTGTTGAAGAATCCGAATTCGAGACCGACATTGTACTTGTGTGCGCGTTCCCAGGTGACACCATAGTTGGGATACTGCTGCTCGAAAATACCGGTCTGACCGTTTACGCCGAAATAGTAGTCATTGTTTATCTGTGACCATTTCTGCTCGTAGAGGAAACGCTGCTGCACGCCGTTGATTTGATAGATGTCATTACCTACCTGACCATAGCTGGCACGAAGTTTCAGGTTGCTCAGCCATTCGGTGGTCTTGTCCATGAAACCTTCCTGGCTGATGCGCCATCCGGCTGATACTGCAGGGAAGAAACCGTAACGTTTTCCTTTGGCAAAGTTCTCTGAACCGTTGTAGCCGGCGTTGAACTCAAAGAGGTAACGGTTGTCATAGGCATATGTGACACGACCAACAATACCCTGGTAGCGTTTTGCGAGGTCGGCGTTGTAACGATAGTCGTTCTGCATGTAGAGCACCATAGCTGTCACGTCATGGACGTTGTTGAACAGGCGCTTATAATTGATCTGACCCTCGATGTAGAGTTTGTAGATCGTGTTGCTTGAGTAGCTTGATGACAGCAGCGACGTGGTGTTGAAGCGGTTGAAGCTGTCGGGGGAGTTGGGGTCGAGAGCATTACCGTTACCGTCCTTGAGGAGGGCATAGGTGGCAAAGCTGCGGCTGTAGTTGTTGCGGTGGTAGTTTTCGTAGTCAAATGATACCATTGCACGAGCCGAGAGACCCGGAGTGAGCCAGTCCATCTTGTAGTCGGCGATGAAGTTGGTCTCGTTGATGGTGTTGACAGCCTTGTAATAACCGCCGTCGGCGAGACGGGCATAGATGTTGTCCTGATACTGTGAGCTACCGCCGTAATATGTGCGGGTGATATCTCCGTCATTGAGATAATAAGCAACGGGGAACAGCCATCCCGGGGTATGGTTGAGGTTGTAGTAAACCTGGCTGTAATCACCTCTTTCATCGGAATTGGGACCACGGCGTTCCTCAAATCGGGTGCCGAAGTTGACCGACAGTGTGAGATCCTTGGAAAGGAAGAAGTCAGCATTGGCACGGAATCCGTAACGCTTGTAGTTAAGGCTTGACGAGTTTCCGTAGGTGTCGTTACTGAGATTCTTGAACAGAGATTCCTGATCATAATATTCGAGCGATGCGTAGTAGCGCATGCGTTTTGTCCCGCCTCGTACACTGGCGTTGTAACGCTGTGCAGGAGCTGATGAACGCAGAATCTCGTCATACCAGTCGACGTTGGGATATAGGAGGGCGTTGGTGCCTGTCAGTAAGCCGGCTACCGACTGGCGGTACATGTCGATGTCATTAGCCGAATACTGCGAAGGGAGACCGTCGTTGGCGAGGGCTTCTTCAAGCAGTGTGACTGACTGATAAGAGTCGAGATATGTGTCTTTGCGAGTGGGAGTCTGCCACTGCCAGTTGGCGGTGAGGCTCACAACAGGACGCTGTTCCTTACCACGCTTGGTAGTGATGAGCATAACACCGTTTGCACCGCGCACACCGTAAACTGCTGTTGCCGATGCGTCCTTAAGTACTGAGATCGTCTCGATATCGTCGGGTGCAATCTGAGAGAAAGAGCGCTCGATACCGTCGACAAGAATAAGCGGTTGGGCGTCGCCGGCAAATGTGGCACGACCGCGGATGTAGATCGACGCATCGTCGGCACCTGGGGCGCCTGAGGTCTGAGATGTGATCACACCGGGGATTTTACCGGAAATTGCCTGCGAAAGGTTTGCTGAAGGAGTCTCGAGAAGGTCGGCTGCGCTTACCTGTGAGATTGCGCCTACAACCGATTCCTTTTTCTGCTGACCGTAGCCTACGACAACTATTTCGTCAAGAGTCTCTGACGAGTCCTGAAGCACGATGTCAAGATTTTTCTGACCGGCAACAGGCACGTCCATTGCCTGATAGCCTACATAAGAAACTGTCAGGACCGCTTTGGCGGGATCTTTAATAAAAAGGACAAATTCGCCGTCAAAGTTGGTTGACGTACCGGTTGATGTCCCTTTTTCGATTACGCTGGCTCCTATGAGCGGTTCGCCCGTCGAGTCTTTCACAACTCCGGTGACCTGCGTCTGTGCAAAAGCGCTCTGCCCGGCGAGTATCATTATGAAAGCGGGCAGCAGGTGGCGGAGCAATCTGCTCCACCAACCGTTTGCTGTACTGCGTTTATTGTTCATAAAGGTATTTTGTGATTTAATGGTTTATTTACTTTTTCAAAAGCATTATCTGCTTGATTTCGTCGGGTGTGAGAACCTTGTTGTAGATCATGAGGTCATCGAATCCGAATCCCGGGTCAGGGTCTCCCCAGTTCCAAGCCTGGTTACCGCCGAGGCAGATGCATTTCAGCGTTGCGACTGTGCGTAGGTCGCATATCTGACCGCGACTCACACCGTCGAGAGTCCATGAGTTGGCTACATTACCGTCGAAGTAGACGATCGCGCGTGTCGGGGTGAAAGTTGCGGTGTAGAAGTGCCACTGCTTGTCGGCGAGCCAGTCGAGATCTCCGTGATAGAGAATTACGGGAGGATTGTCGCAGATGTCGTCGCCGTAGTCACACCATGTGTCGCCTGAGTTGTCGGGACCGTTAGTGTTGACCGAAACGACGCCGCGGTACTGGCATGCAAACATCGGGCAGCCGTTGCCACCGGGCATTTCGGCATAAGCGGTGAATATGGGGTTCCAGAAGTAGTCACCGGCATCGGTCGAGTTGATCCACATTGAAACGGTGAGTTCTTCTGTGTCGGCAATCTTGCTGAGCGAGTTTTCGGGAAGAAGGAGGTAGTTCTCGCGCATACCGCCTACTGCATTCTTGAAGATTGTACCGAATCCTGCTGTCGGATTGGTGATGAACTGTCCGTTACCCATGAGAGTTGCGTCGCCGGCATTTCCGGAGAAGGTATTGCCGTAAATGACATTAGTCTTTAGACCCATGATATTGTTAATCTGAGCCTCGCTGAGTTCCTGATTGTAGATTGCGAGGTCGTCAAACCAGAATCCGGGGTCGGGGTCAGCCCAGTTCCAAGCCTGGTTACCGCCGAGACAGATGTATTTAAGAAGGTGTCCGTCGGTGAGCATACCTGCAGCGGTGTTGTTTACACCGTCAATTTCCCACTCGTTTATGATCTTGCCGTCAAAATATACCTTAGCGTTTGTGGGAGTGAACGTAGCGGTATAGTAGTGCCATTTTCCGTCGGCAAGCCAGTCAGCGCCGGTGTCATTGTGGTAGATTGCATTGACTCCGTTGACGTTCTGATCATTGGTGTAGTCGCTCCATCCGTTGCAATTTTCCTGAAGGATACCACGGTACTGACACACCATCATCGGCATTCCGTTGTCAGGGGCGGGTGCTGCTGCGTAAGCCGAGAAGATCGGACTCCAGTTGTAATGGGCACTTTCGGTCTCGTTGCCTCGGTTGACCCAGAAACAGATAGTGAGTGCCTGTGTCTCGGCTGAGTGGGAGAGTGCATCCTCGGGGAGGAGGAGATAGTTCTCGCGCATGCCGTTCATACCGTTGGAGAACACATTACCATAAGCGCCGCCTATGTACTTGATTTCGCCACTACCTATGATCGTGCAGCCGTTGAGACCACCGTCAAATGAGTTGAAGAATACCGGTTCAATAGGATCTATGTTGTCATTTGAGCCGGGACCTGAACCACCACCTCCAAGATTGGGTCGTGCGATTTCTTTATCGGTAATGGCGTTACGGTAGATTTTTAAATCATCAATAAACCAGGGTGCGGTCTGAGTGTCGGCACCGTGTCCTATATATAATGTATTGACCTTGTTCATGAATTTGACAATCTTTGAGCAGTCAAATCCGGTGACAACCTGATCGGTCTTTTTCTCTCCGTCAACGTAGATGGCATATCCCGAGTTACGGATTATGAGTGCCACGTAGTGCCATTCTCCGGCAGGCATATAGCCTGTTTTGTAGACCGAAGGATCATTTTCGTTCCATTTTCCGTCAACGCCGTCATAGCTTATCCAGCCGTTGGCGGTGAAAAACATCTTGCCGGTAGCGTTTTCGTTTTCAAATCCGATAAGAGCTCCGGTGAGATCCTGTGCAGGAACTTCTCCTGTTTCTGCATCGGGAGTTGCATCCTGTTTCATCCAGAATGTAAGTGAAACGGCATTCTGTACATTTACCGCTTTAAGAGGGTTTTGCATTTCGACATAGCCGTTGTTGAGGCTGAGCACCGTTCCTTTCTGTTCGTCATCGACTATTGTCGGTATTTCGCCATTGTTATAGGCGTTGAGTTTGAACAGGAACGGATCAGGTTCCTCATCGAAATTGTAGACAGCCACGTTTTCCAGTGAAGGGAAAATGTCATCAGCTGCGGGAGGATCAGACTCTCCCCATTCATGACAGGCACTACCTGCCATCATGACGGTTGAAACCGCCAATAGAGACATCCATGATTTAGTCTGCATAATCACTATATTAAATTTAGGTTTAAATTTTTCCGGTATAATTAAGGAAGCTACTGGTGTTTTGATTTTTTATGAATAATATCTAAAAAAGCAACATCGGTTAAGCAACATTAATACATAAGTTAATCAATGCAAAGATATGATGACGTATTCAGCAAAAGGTGGACTAACCGATTTTTAAGGTGGACAAATCGGTAAACAGGTGAAAAAATAGCGTGTAGTGTAATGAGCCTTCTTGACGTAAATTATTGAATGTCAGAATCTCCGTTGAGCATAGCGCTTGGCGTTATGTTATATTGCTTGGTAAAGCAGCGGGTGAAATATTTTGAGTCGTTGAATCCCACTTCGTAGGCGATTTCCGAAATGTTCATCGCCTTTGTTACACGGTTTTTAAGAATCAGTTCGCGTGCTATGTTCATGCGGTAATTACGTACAAACTGACTTGCGCTCTGTCCAAGCAGGCTCTGCAGTTTCTTGTTGAGGAGACTGCGACTGATCCCAAGTGCTTCGGCAAAATCGCCTACCTCAAAGTAGGAGTTTGTGTAATTAGACTTAATTACTTCCATCACTTGATCGATAAACTTCTTGTCGCGCGACTCGTTGGCGATTTCAAGCAGATTCACGTCCATCTCTTTGTTGAAATTCAAATGCATGCGGCGACGGTTGCGGAGTATTCCCTCGATACGGGCGAGCAACACATCTTCGTCAAATGGTTTTAACAGATAGTCGTCGACTCCTATGCGGTAACTCTCTATGCGTGACTCGCTGGCGGTCTTTGCAGTAAGCATCAGGAACGGAATATGGCTGATAGCGAAGTTTTCCTTTACATGGCGCGACAGCTCGACTCCGTCCATCACAGGCATCATGAGGTCGCTGATTATGAAATCGACGTTTTGTTCCATCAGGATGTGTATGGCATCGGCTCCGTTAGTCGCTTCGATGACGGTGTAATGATCCTGAAGAATGGTGCGTATGTATTTTCGCATGTCGTTGTTGTCTTCGACCACAAGTATTGTTATCGACGACGCGTTCTGGTCAGTTTCCTGAGGCAGTGGCTTTGCCGGTTTATTATCCTCTTTGCGGTCCTCGTTTACAATCTCGTCACCAAAAGCCTGAATGGGTAGCACGACACGAAATGAACATCCTGCACGATGATTGTTGCGTGCCGTAATGGTTCCGCCGTAGAGCTCTACTATATTACGGCACAGGTACAGACCGATGCCCGTATCGGCTGTCCCAGCAAGCGGATATTTCAATTCGCTGCCGCCCTGGAAAAAGCGGTCGAATATGCGGGGAATCTCACTCTCGGCAATACCTTCGCCAGAGTCGCTGACACAGAGGTAGAGCGTTCCGGCTTTTTCATCGTCGGCGTTCTCTTTCGCAGCGGCATATACGGTTATAGAGCCGCCGTCGGGAGTGAATTTGATGGCATTGGACAGCAGATTGGTTATAACCTTGCGCAGTGCTTCTTCGTCGTAGACAAATTCCCGATGAGGTAACCGCAATACGCGTCGGATAGTTATGTGGCGGTCGTCGACAAGTTGTCGGAACGTGTCGACAAGTCCGTTGATAAATGTCGGGAAGTAGCCGAGAGACTGGGATAACTCGATTTTTCCGGCTTCGACTTTACGGAAGTCCATCAGCTGATTGATGAGTGACAACAGGTATTTCGAGTTGCGCTCCACAAAGTGCAGCTGTTCGATTACCTTAGGATTGGTGCTGAGTTTTAGCGCTCGTTCTATCGGACCGATAATGAGAGTGATAGGGGTGCGGAACTCATGGGTTATGTTGGTAAAGAACGATATGCGGTCCATGGTCATGGTCTTGACCTGCTCGTTCATCTCGCTCAATTTGGCTTTCTGACGCAAGATTTCGTTGTTCTGGTCAGTCAGAATACGGTTCTGTTCAGCGAGTTCGATGACATGGTTTTCGGCGACGGATTTCTGCTCGGCAAGTTCAGAAGTCTGTCGGGCGACTTCTGACGTCAGAAGCTGACGCTGCAGCGTCAGCTCTTTTATACGTGAACGGTAAACACCAAAAATAATCAGTACCAGTATTAACGCGGCGAGGCATATAAACCATGTGGTACGATAAAAATACGGTTTTACCTTGATTGTCATTATTGCCGGGTCGGAAAACGCCGACGTGTGGTCGGGTGCATAACGCACGAGCAGTCGGTAAGTACCGGGCGGCAGATTGGTATAGGCGGCATACCGGCGGTTGTTGTCGACGGTAATCCAGTCCCGATCAAACCCTTCGAGCATGTAACTGTAGATGGCATCGCTGTTGTCGCCATAGTCGAGCGCGGCAAATTTTAAAGAGACGGATTTATCTGATTCATGGATTCTTACAGTCGACACGTTGGAGATGTCGCCGTCGATAATGCCGCTGTCGGTTGACGTGACGGGCTGATTGGCGACATAAAGCTGAGTGAATACGATACGGGGTGACGGTGAGATCCGTTCATAAATGTTGTCGGGGTTTATCTCAAGTAGTCCGCATGTAGTTCCCAGTAGTAATTTCCCGTCAGGAGTCTTGTATGTGGCGTTCCAATAAAACTGGTCGTCAGGTAACTCATCAGGGCAGGTGTATGATATAAAATGCTCCTCTCCGGGTTTAAGACATGACAGTCCGCTCACGGTCGTAACCCATATTTTCCCGGATTCGTCCTGAATGATTCCCTTGACGGTATTGTTGGCGAGACCGTTGTCGGTAGTATAATTTATGAAATGTTCTTTACCGTTGCTGATAATGCGTTTATATATTCCGTGCCCCGAGCTTCCGATCCATAAAGTCTTGTCTCGATCCTCAAATATGCAGCTCACGTGTTCGGCTGTCTTGCTTTCAGGATCATCGAGTTTGTAAGGTCTGATCGTGTAAGGAAATGTCCCGTCGGGCTTTCTGTTGTTGAGGTCAATGGATAATAGTCCTGCCGCGCAGCCTTCCCATAGGAGATTGTTGCTGTCGATAGCGGCGCCGATAAAGCCGTACATGTGGCTGTTGTCGACGGGTGCTATTATCGACGATAGTTGTCCATCGTTGCAGTCGTAGAACAGTAGTCCTTGATTGCTGCCGATCCACATTCCGTAGTTTTTAGGGTCGTAGATGAGTGAGCCGATATATGATAGTTTTGCTCCTGAAATGTCAAGTTCATGAATATGGTTGAGTACTATCTCAGGCGAGTGGGCAAACAGCACGTCGATGCCTCCTCCCCATGTCCCGACCCACAGCCGGTCCTCGTTGTCGATAGCGAGGGCGCTGACTGAGTTGTGACTCAGTATTCCGTCGGCGACAGTGTAATGGATGAATCCTCTTTTGTGCGGGAGACGTCGGTTGAGACCGCCCTCGACCGTTCCGGCAAACAATGATCCATCAGAACCGTAAGCAATGGCATTGACGGGGTTGGGAGACAGTGACTCGGGATTGTTTGGCTGATTTTTATAGAATGAATAGTTTAGCCGTCGGGGTGTCAATCGATTTATCCCGCCCCCTTCGGTAGCAATCAGAATAGTCTCGCCGTCGGTGAGTATCATGTTGATGAACTGATTGTTGAGCTCGTTGTGCATTCGCTCGAAACAGTCCTTGAGCGGATTGTAGATATTTAGACCTCGCAGCGATGCTATGAGGAGTTGCTTGTCGCCGGTCACGGCTATGTCGGTTAGAAAATTCTGCGACAGAGATGTCTCGTTGCCTGATTCATGGACGTAGTGTTTGACAAGGTCTTTGACGGTGTCGTAGCGATATAGTCCGCGGTCGGTTGAAATCCACACCTCGTTTTCTCTTGCGACGAAATCACTGAAATATTCGACATCGGGGAGTGCTGTCAGATTTTCTGAAATCCGGCTCGTGGAAAGCTTGCCGTTGTGGTCAAGTGTCACACGGTTCACAGTTCCCGAGATGCCTATCCACACTGATCCGTTCTCCTCTACGTCACGTGCTATCAATCCCATGTGGGAGTTGCCGCGGCACGGCATTGTCGCCGATGTAATTATTTCTCCCCGGTCATTGAACTTGATGCAATGGATGTCGCTATCGGTGTTAAGCCATATTTTTCCTTTTGTATCGCAATAGACTGACAGAATGTTATTTTCGGATATGTCAGTCAGAAGCGAGTCGGCGCCTTTAGGAGTTCCGTCGGTCAGCGTCGAGAGGTCAATGACATCGAGACCTCCTTCTGACGCAACCCAGAGGCGGTGAAATTTGTCCTCAACCACATTTTTGACAAATCCGCTTTTTATATGGTAGCGTTGTGAGTTAGGACTGAAATTAACGAAATCATAGCCGTCAAATCGTGAAAGTCCGCCTCCGGTGAATGCGATCCACAGGAAACCGTCGCTGTCTTTGAAAATGTCATCAAGATTATTGTTGGCGAGCCCTTCACGTGCAGTCACATAGCCCACGTTATAATTGTCGATAAACGCAGGCTGTGGCGATGCATGGGTCTCGGAAGCTGTGTTAAGCATCGTGACAACAGCTATAGCCGACAGAATTTTGTTGATGATTTCACGGAATTTCATGGTGGAATTAATAGGGCAACTTCAATGATGCGGTTGAATCAGTTGTCAAATGTAAGAATTATATTTATCCCGATTGATAAGTTTTGGACGGAAAATATTGAAAAAATGCAAAATTGCCATCTTTTAATGCTTGTCCACCTTAATTATTCATAAATCCACCATGGAATTAATATATAATTCTTAATTTTATCCCAATTTTTATAACCTGTGAGCATACCATGAACTATAAAGTATTGATTATTCCGTTGATGTTGCTGATTATAGGTGTCGGATGCCGGCGTTCGTCGCCGTTTGAACTATATGATTCGCCTAATCCATGGATTGACAATTACGAGGAACTGACCAAAATGGCTGATTATCCGTCGTGGGGTACTTATAATGTTCATGATCCCTCCTGTCTTTTTGTCGACAGCTGTTACTATATGTATTCCACTGACGCCTTTCTGTTGCGCGAACGCCCCGGTAAAGGTGACTCGATACCGTCGGGCTTTATTCAAGTGCGCAAATCACCTGACCTCGTCAACTGGGAATTTGTAGGATGGGCATTTCCTGAAATCCCTGCCGAAGCTGTTGAGTGGGTTAAGTCCCGGAATGACGGTAGAGGCGCTCACAATATCTGGGCTCCTTATATAATAAAATGTGGCGATCGCTTCCGGTTATATTTCAGTGTGTCGGCTTTCGGTCGCAATACATCATATATCGGACTTGCCGAGTCAGATTCTCCCGAAGGTCCGTGGACTCAGATGGGATGTGTTGTGAAAACCGATACGACATCAGCTGTCAACGCTATCGATCCTACGGTCATCGCTACATCTGACGGCAAGTGGCTGATGATCTATGGCTCTTATTTCGGAGGTTTATCATGTCTGCAGCTTGACCCGGCGACCGGGCTTGCTTTGAACGACGGCGATAAAGGGACTGTTGTGGCACGCCGTGCCAATTATAAGGTTGATAATCTCGAGGCTCCCGAAATAATATATAACGCCGACTTGGATTCCTATTATCTCTTTGGCAGCTATGAGCCGCTGATGACGACTTATAACGTGCGTGTCGGACGTTCCTCATCTCCTTCCGGTCCTTTCGTCGATTTCTTTGGCAAGGAAATGCAGGACACTACCGATAATTTCCCGATTCTGACGGCTCCCTATCGCTTTGACGGTCACAGCGGTTGGGCGGGAACCGGTCATTGCAGTGTATTTACATCTCCCGACGGGCGGTATTTCATTGCTCATCAGGGACGACTTGCTCCGGCTAACGAGATGATGGTTCTGCATGTGCGCCGTCTTTTCTTTACGCCTGACGGGTGGACAGCCGTTTCTCCGGAGCGTTATGCCGGCAGTGAGGACCGACATTTTTCAGCCGGAGATCTCGCCGGCGATTGGGAAGTGATACGTATACGCGACCCGAAATCATCTCGTGGACTTGAAGCCGGACAGGTTCTTTGGGGCGAAGGTGGATTACTCGACAGAGAGTGCGCTGAGTCTGCGTTGTACTCGTTTGACGGGAATGGAAATATCGGCGGCAGCAAGGGGCGCTGGACGTTTGACGGCGACAGCCAATTGCTCGAATTATCGGTCGGCGGTGAGACGATAAGAGACCTGATAATACATGCTGGTCATGATTGGGAACGTGAAAAGGAAACGATTTTGTTTACCGGTCTCGATTCCGACGGATGCTCCGTGTGGGGTAAACGCGTAAAATAGTAACTGATTGAATTTATAATAACACTTAAGATATACTTTAAAAAGAACATGAAAAATCTGTCAAGCTTCTTGTCGCTGATGGCTCTTGCAGCCGGGCTTTCACTTAATGCCGCGACCAATGACTTTGTTATTCAGACCAACAAGATCGGCGCCCCTGTGCAGCCTACAATGTACGGTCTTTTCTTTGAGGATATTAACTATGCAGCCGACGGTGGTCTCTATGCCGAACTCGTCAAGAACCGTTCGTTTGAATTTCCCCAGAATCTGATGGGGTGGCGTAGCTTCGGTAACGTGGAGCTCCGCGAGGACGGTCCGTTTGAGCGTAATCCTCATTATGTGCGTCTCTCCGATGCCGGTCACGGACATAAGCACACCGGTATTGAAAACGAAGGCTTTTTCGGTATCGGGGTCAAGAAAGGTGAAGAATATCGTTTCTCGGTTTGGGCACGTACTGTCGACTCCGATAAATCCAAAATTCGTGTAGAGATAATCGATCCCGCCAGCATGGGTGAGACCCAGGTACTTGCCTCGGCTAAAATAGAGGTGGAAGGCAAGGAGTGGAAAAAATATACCGCAGTTCTGACTCCCGACCAGACTAACGCTAAAGCTCGTCTCCGTATATTCCTCAGAAAGCCTGAAAAGACTGTGGATCTCGAGCATGTCTCGCTTTTCCCTGTCGATACATGGAACGGACATGAGAACGGTATGCGCAAAGACCTCGCGCAGAAACTTGCCGACCTTAAGCCGGGTGTGTTCCGTTTCCCCGGCGGTTGCATTGTTGAGGGAACTGACCTTGCCACGCGCTACCAGTGGAAAAACACTGTAGGTCCCGTTGAAAATCGTCCCTTAAACGAGAATCGTTGGCATTATACATTCACCAACCGTTTCTTCCCCGACTATTTCCAAAGCTACGGTCTCGGATTCTATGAGTATTTCCTTCTTTCAGAGGAAATTGGCGCCGAACCTCTGCCTATTCTTAACGTAGGTCTCGCGTGCCAGTATCAGAACGATGATCCCGAGGCTCATGTGCATGTGGAGGATCTTGAACCCTATATTCAGGACGCTCTTGATCTCATCGAGTTTGCCAACGGTCCGGTTGACTCCACGTGGGGTAAACTGCGTGCCGAGATGGGACATCCCGCACCGTTTAATCTGAAATTCATCGGTATCGGTAACGAGCAGTGGGGCGAGGAGTATCCCGCGCGTCTCGAGCCGTTTATAAAGGCAATCCGCAAGGCTTATCCCGATATGAAGATCGTCGGTTCGTCAGGTCCCGATTCCGAAGGCAAGCAGTTTGACTATCTCTGGCCTGAGATGACCCGTCTTAAAGCCGACCTTGTCGATGAACATTTCTATCGTCCCGAACAGTGGTTCCTTGAGCAGGGCTCCCGTTATGATAATTATGATCGTAAAGGTCCTAAAGTGTTTGCCGGTGAGTACGCCTGCCACATCAAGAAGAAAAAATGGAACCATTTCCGTCCGGCTATTCTCGAGGCTGCTTTCATGACAGGTCTCGAGCGCAATGCCGACATTGTCCACATGGCTACTTACGCGCCTTTGTTCGCTCATGTTGAGGGATGGCAGTGGCGTCCCGACATGATTTGGTTTGACAATCTGTCCTCGATACCCACGAGCAGCTACTTCGTGCAGCAGATTTACAGCACAAATAAGGGTACTAATGTCGTGCCCCTGACCATGGACAATAAGCCTGTCAGCGGAGCCGAGGGACAGAACGGTCTCTTTGCAAGTGCCGTGTTTGACAGCAATACTGATTCTTACATTGTCAAAGTTGCCAACACGTCGGCTGAACCTCAGGACATTCACATGGATTTCACCGGTCTCAAGAAGAAAATGACTCTCAAGGGCGACAAGATGATTACCCTTTCATCTGACGACCCCGATGCCGAGAACACTATTGAGAATCCGACCCGAGTGGCTCCTGTCGAAGCTCCTCTTGACATGGACGGTAACTCATTTGACGCAACTGTAGCTGCTGATTCATTTGCTGTCTATATCTTCAAGCGTGTGTCTGACAAATAAACCATCAATATAATAATGAAAAAGACTATCAGATTGGCGGCTATCGCAGCAGTTATTGCTGTATCGCCTGCCTATGCCGCCAAAGAGACGGCAACCATTACTCTCGAGAACAATCCGTTTGTGACCGATACTATCATGCCCGAGATTTACGGACAGTTTGCCGAGCATCTCGGTACATGTATCTACGGCGGTCTATGGGTCGGAGAGGACTCTCCCATACCTAATACCAACGGCTACCGCAACGATGTCCTTCAGGCGCTCCGGGATCTTAAGGTTCCGGTACTCCGCTGGCCCGGTGGTTGTTTCGCCGATGAATACCACTGGATGGACGGTATCGGACCAAAGGAAAACCGCCCCCGCATGGTCAATAATAACTGGGGTGGTACTGTGGAAGACAATTCGTTTGGTACTCACGAATTTTTCAATCTGTGTGAACTTCTCGGTTGCGAACCTTATCTTAGCGGTAATGTAGGTTCGGGTACTGTTGAGGAACTTGCCAAGTGGGTGGAATATATTACTGCCGAGGACGGTCCTATGGCGCTGTTACGTAAGAAGAACGGTCGTGAGAAGCCCTGGCATCTCAAATATCTTGGTGTCGGTAACGAGTCCTGGGGCTGTGGCGGTAGCATGCATCCTGAGTATTATGCCGACCTCTATCGTCGTTATCAGACCTATTGCCGCAATTACGACGGCAACCATCTATATAAGATTGCTTCAGGTGCCAGCGACTATGACTATAATTGGACTGAGACACTTATGAAGCAGGCAGGTCACACTATGAACGGTATATCGCTCCATTATTACACCGTTCCGGGATGGTCTGGCTCTAAAGGTTCAGCAACTGACTTTACCGACGAGGAGTTCTACTGGACCATGGGTAAATGTCTTGAAGTAGAGGACGTGGTGCGTCGTCACGCTACAATCATGGATGTCTATGATCCTCACAAGCGTATAGGTCTGCTTGTCGACGAGTGGGGTACATGGTGGGATGAAGAGCCCGGAACAATTAAGGGACACCTTTATCAGCAGAACACTATGCGCGACGCTCTTGTTGCAGCATTGTCTCTCAACGTGTTCCATAAGTTCACCGATCGTGTGCGTATGACCAACATCGCTCAGATTGCCAATGTGCTCCAGTCGATGGTGCTTACTAATGGCGATGACATGGTGCTCACCCCGACCTATTTCGTGTTTAAGATGTACATTCCCCATCAGGGAGCACGTCTCGTTCCGCTCCATGTGGATTGCTCGACACGTAAGGTAAGATCGGAGCGCTCGTCACGCCCCCGCGTGCTTCCCACCATCAGCGCAACCGCGTCGGAGAAAGACGGTGTTCTGACCATCTCTCTCGCTAACGTTGACCTTGAAAAGGAATGTGACGTAGAGATACCTCTCGGAACATTTGACATGAACAAGGTGAGCGGCGAAATATTGACTTCAAAAAATATCAATGATTATAATGATTTTGGCAAAGGTGAAGTTGTGAAACTTGCTCCGTTCAGCAATGCTAAGATAAGCAAAGGCACTCTCCGTGTCACTCTCCCGGCAAAGTCAATCGTGACACTATCTCTGTCAAAGTGACTTTTCCGGTAGACAATAATTTGTTATAAGTTCAGATTGATTTAATAATAGCCTCTGTTTCTCAATATCCCGTTGTGAAACAGGGGCTTTTAACTTTGCGCATTAATATTTAATCAGATTGTTCAATGTGCAGGATTCGCGGATTTAATGCGTCGGCAGGTATATTATGCGCGAATTATGTGGAAAAGAAAGAAAAATAGCAGGATTGTCCTGTTTTTAGCCGATTTTGTATGATGGATTAAATATGAGGATGTGTTAACTTTGTATGCGATATTTAATGGCGTGCGTTGTTGAATCTTATCCATGAAATTAATTACCTATAAAATAAGATAAACTTTAAATCTGACCTATATGAAAAAAGTGTTGTTATTGCTTTCTGCTCCTATTGCGTTAACTGCATCTGCTGTTGCCCCGTTACAGGATCAGGCTTTTACTGACGGAAACTTTAAACCGTCGTGGGAGAGCCTTTCGGCTTGGGAATGCCCGGAGTGGTTTAAGGATGCGAAATTTGGTATTTGGGCTCATTGGGGTCCGCAGTGTGAAGCTGAAGCCGGAGACTGGTATGCTCGGTTTATGTATTATCCCGGATCCGGGCAGTATAATTGGCATCAATCCCATTATGGTAATCCTGCGGTATTTGGGCTGAAAGATCTTTGTAATGAATGGAAAGCCGAGAATTGGAACCCTCAGGAACTCGTGGATCTTTACAAAAGTGTGGGGGCGCGATATTTCATGACACTGGCTAATCACCATGATAATTTTGACCTTTGGAACAGTCCTTATCAGGAGTGGAATTCTGTAAACATAGGTCCGAAACGCGACCTTGTCGGCGAGTGGAGTGAAGCGTGTAAAAAAGCCGGCTTACCTTTAGGAGTGAGTGTGCATGCCAGTCATGCGTGGTCATGGCTTGAACCGTCGCAGCGATTTGACGGTAATCTGACTAAGGAGGACGGTTATAAACTTAATTCCGACGGATCCGAAAAATGGTGGAAAGGTTATGACCCGCAGGAGTTATATGCTCAGAATCATCAGCATAGTGCGGGATGGGATAATTCCGGAACGATCCACAGTCAGTGGGACTGGGGTAACGGGGTGTCGATACCTGATGAGGCTTACCGCAAAAAACTTATGAACCGCACGCTTCAGCTCGTGTATGACTATAATCCCGACATGATATATTTTGATGATACGGCATTGCCTTTCTGGGGGTGTGACGAGCAGTGGGGACTTGATTTCCTTTCAAGTTATTACAACTACAGTGCATTGAATAACGGTGGAACTCAGCAGGTGGTTGTGACAGGAAAGCAGTTGCAGCCACATATTAAGGATGCGATGATGTGGGATGTCGAGCGAGGGATTCCTGACCGTATGCAGTCGGATTATTGGCAGACTTGTACTTGTATAGGTGACTGGCATTATAATCAGGCAACCTATAATAATAACGGATATAAAAGTGCGGCTACTGTTATCCGAATGCTTGTCGATGTTATAAGTAAAAACGGCAATCTGTTGCTTAGTATCCCTGTCAAGGGCGACGGTACTATTGATGAAAAGGAACGTGCCGTGCTTGACGGTATCAAGGCATGGATGGATATAAACAGTGAGAGTATCTATGGAACGCGCACTTGGAAAACATTCGGTGAAGGACCTCTTGCTGAAGCTGATAATCCTATGAATGCACAAGGATTTAACGAGGGACTGAATTATAGTTCTGATGATGTACGTTTCGTGCAGAAAGACGGTACGATATATGCCACCATATTAGGTTGGTCTGATAAATCGGATTATGTTATAAAGTCATTCTCAAAGCTTGCCGCTACTTACAGCGGAAACGTTACGTCGGTCAGACTTTTGGGGTATGGACCGGTCGAATTCAGTCATGATAATGATGGACTTCATGTGACACTCCCGTCGGAACATTCTGATGAAATAGCCCCGGTGCTTGCTATAACAGTTGATAATGCGACCATCACAATGGCTGAGAGGCTCTCAGCCCTCATTGAGACTGTTGATTCTTTTATTCAGGGAATAGAGGGACGTACAAGTTATGTCAGTAGCGGCAAGTATAATGTTTTAAGATATAACTCTCTGTGTGAAACGGTTGATTCGTTGCGTAATATTGATGTGACAATTGATGATACGGAACTTGAAAGACTCTTTAATGAACTTAATGAAATGTATCGTGATTTTCTTGTCAACGGTATCAATAAGGGAGGGCTTTATCCTGATATAACTGATTGTCGGGAGGATATGACGATAGATAAACTTATCGAACGTTGGAATTTTAAGAGAGCTGAGGGTTCGACACGTTTTGGACGTCCCGCTAACTGGATAGTGGAAAATTATAAGATTCCTAATGGTGGAGATGGCGTGAAACAGGGACTTGATCGCTATTCCGGTGTGGATGCACTCAGTCTCGGTATATGGAATGACCGAAGTGCCAATATTGAAGGAAATCTTGCCAATGCGCGTATTTATCGTAAGGTGACCCTCCCAAAAGGTCTATATTTCTTCGGGGCTACCTATAATACTACCTATAATATTTCTGACCGCGCATACATGTTTGTGTCTGATAATCTTTCGACAACATCATCTCTTCCAGATACAGCTACTGCATTCTATCGGGTGAATCAGTGTGCAGAGAGCGGTACCGATTATTATGGCTTGTGGTTTTATGTCGATGCGGAACATGATGTCTACCTGGGTTGGCAGGCTGATCTATCGGGGGGAAGCGAGACTCAGGAATTTCGCGCTACAAAGGTGACGCTGCTTAGAATTGCTGATTGTGATATGAACGACTTGTCCGCATTACTTTCTGAAGTCAACGATGGATTGGAAAAAATAGAAGCAAGAGGCATATTTGGTATTAATTCCGGTCATTTCAGCGAAGAAAATTTCAAGTCGATGCAGGTCGTATATAATGACATCGCCGACCGACAGGAGCATATAGGCGAGGAACACTCGGCAGCGTTATATTTTGAATTGAAAAATCTCTGGGATTCCTTTCTTTCTACAAGAAATAGGGGTGGGGTGGAAAGTATGGATTTCGGTGTCGATATGACTGAAGCAGTTTTGATAGAGGCTGAAAATTTCACCTCTACCGGAACGGAAAGTGGTTCGCGCTTTGCTCGCCCGTTAAACTGGACGGTGGAAAACTTTTCGGTTAATGTCGGTTCGGAGGGTATTAAACAAGGACTTGACAAATATACTGGTGTTTATTCATTGATGCTCGGTGTCTGGGATGACAGGAATAAGAATAACGACGGCGATCTGTCTGACGCACGTATTTATCGTCGTGCATATCTTGATAAAGGAGATTATTTTTTCGGTGCCCATTATAACGCCCTTTATCAGATGAACGATGCGTATGTCTTTTTTAATGATAAGGTTATCCCGACATCTGCTGTCACTGACGAAGCACTGGCATGGTGTGATATTAATGATGTCAGGATGGATAAAGATTATCATGGCATATATTTTACTGTAAGAAATCCGGGAGACTATTGTCTTGGTTGGCAGGCTGACCTGCGCAATGGTGCGGCTCAGCAGGAATTTCGTGCTGATAGGGTATTGTTAATGAGGAAACATGCCGCGGGTATTGACGAGGTGATTGTTGATGATGATTTGTCTATGCCTGATTTCTCGCAATCTTACGAAGTATATACATTACAGGGCATACGTGTTGCCAAACCTGTTTACGGTTCTGTTTGCATTATCAGGCAGGGTGAACGTGCATGGAAAATGCGTATCTCGTTTTAAGGTATATCCTCTGATCATTCTCCGTTAGAGCTACTTTTTGTCATTAGAGATTTTTTTAGTAAATTTGCATGCATTATATGTATAAATTTACTATTTCAGTTTCATCTGTATGGATCAAAACGACAAACAGGAGGCACTTGATAAACGCTATCTGAGGATGACGCGTATCTGGGCTGAAAATTCCTACTGTCGCCGGCGCAAGGTCGGAGCCATAATCGTCAAGAATTCGATGATTATTTCCGACGGATTCAACGGGACGCCGTCAGGATTTGAAAATGTGTGCGAGGATGAGAATGGTGTGACTAAGGCTTATGTGCTTCATGCTGAGGCTAATGCTATAACCAAGGTCGCCCGCAGCAACAATTCCAGTGACGGTGCCACGCTCTACGTCACAGCTTCGCCTTGTCTTGAATGTTCCAAACTGATTATACAGGCGGGCATCAGGCGAGTGGTTTTCAATGAACTTTATCGTCTTGCCGACGGCATCGAACTGCTCAACCGTGCCGGCGTGGAAACTGTTCATATCAAAGAGATTGACTGAAAGAACCTGACTGAAAAATTAATCGATGAACAAATACAACAAAATCTATTTTTGGGTGCCGCTGATCGTTGCGCTTGCGTTAACCGCAGGAATCGGCATCGGCGTTTCTATGAATCACACAGGCGGTCGTTCGGCGACCGAGAAGAAGTTCGGTACGATATTGGAGCTGATACGCAATGACTATGTTGACCGTGTTGACATCGACTCGCTACTTGAAGAAACGCTTCCCGAACTGCTTTCCAATCTTGATCCTCACTCAGTCTATATCCCTGCCGAGTCGCTTCAGGCAGTCAACGAAGATCTTGACGGCTCGTTTGGTGGAATCGGTATATCATTCATGATCAATAATGACACGATTAAAGTGATTGAAGTGATTCCGGGCGGTCCCGCCGAGAAAATCGGTATTCTTGCCGGTGACCGTATCGTTACTATCGACGACGAGAACTTTACCGGCGAGGAACTTAACAACGAGAAGGTCATGGCAACCTTGCGTGGTGAGCGTGATACACGCGTAACGCTCGGAATCAAGCGCAATACGTCAAAGAAACTCCTTAATTATGAGGTTACTCGCGGCGATATCCCTGTGACATCTATTGATGCAGCCTATATTGCCTCGCCTGAAGTGGGATATATCAAAATCAATAAGTTCGGACGCACTACATTTGATGAGTTCTGGCAGTCGATGCAGGAGCTGAAACGTGCCGGCGCGCACGATTTCATCATTGATCTGCGCGGTAATACCGGCGGTTTCATGGAAATGGCTATACGTATTGCCAATGAGTTCCTGCCGGCTCATTCGCCCATTGTCTCTACACGCGGTCGTGACGGTAAAAATGACTCTGTGCTGTTCAGCGACGGATCAGGTGCATTTCAGGATAGTGAGCTGGTTATTATTCTTGATGAGTTCTCGGCAAGCGCAAGCGAGATTCTTGCCGGAGCGATACAGGACAATGACCGTGGACTGATTGTCGGTCGCCGTTCGTTTGGCAAGGGACTGATACAGTCGCAGTCTCTGCTCCCCGACAGTAGTGCCATACGACTCACCATTGCACGTTACTATACGCCATCGGGACGCAGTATCCAGAAGGATTATTCCGATGCGGTTTCCTACAGCAACGACCTTATTAACCGATTTAATCACGGCGAGTCGTTCAGCGCTGATTCTATAAAACTTAATACCGACATGGAGTATTTGACGCTCCACGGACGTAAGGTGTTTGGCGGTGGCGGTATAATGCCCGACATATTCATTCCTAATGACACGTCGGGTATCAGCTCTTACTATATTAAGGTTGCCAATGCCGGTCTGTTACAGAAATTTGCGTTTGAGTATTGCGACAATAACCGCGAGAAGCTTTCGGAGGCGAGCGATATTCCTCAGCTTCTTTCTCTATTGCCCGCCGATGATGCTCTGCTCTATCAGTTTGTCAGATATGCAGTCAGCAACGGTATCCCCGCTCAGTGGTATTATATCAACATTTCGCGTGACTTGATTGTTAATCAACTGAAAGCGCTGATTGCTCGTGATACATTGGGGTACGGAGCCTATTTTGAGATAATCAATGTCTCCGATACTAACGTCGAACGAGCCATCAAGGAGATTCTTGAGGGGAATACACGTGTTCCCGTGGGAATAGGCGCGTCAGAATCTATTAATGACAGAAACTGAACGAAATGAAAAAAGATGAAATACGACGTCGTGTGAAAGCTCAGAAAGCATTGCTGTCTGAGGCAGAGCGACGTGATGCCGCCCAAAGAGTATTCCGCAGCATTGAGGAGTCGATAGCTTTCATGCTCTCTGACAATATACTGTTGTATCATTCATTGCCTGACGAGCTTTCGACGCTCGAATTTATCGACAAGTGGCACACGCGCAAGCACTTTTTCCTGCCACGAGTCAACGGGGTCAATCTTGAGATACTGCCTTATGACCGCAGTCGGCTTGCTTTAGGCGCATTCCACATCGAGGAGCCGACCGGCGATGACACTGCCGACATGAATGACATCGAGCTTGTGGTAGTTCCGGCAGTCGCCTATGATACGTCGGGCAATCGAGTAGGCAGGGGTAAAGGTTATTATGACAGGTTGCTAAAAACCTGCCGTGCGACAAAAATAGGTGTTGGTTATGATTTTCAGCTTGTTGATGCTATCGATGTCGAGCCTCATGACGTGGCTGTCGATATAGTTATCACCGACCGCCGCATTATTATCGCCAATCCCTCGCGCCGCAAATAATCCGTTGAAGATTTTTTAGATTTTATCCGGGGGACGTCATTTTGCAATGTCGTGCCCTATATTTATATGTCTTTAATAATCGGGCGGTTATGGCTTTTGAACGAAAAGCACATGAGGGCGTCAGGTAGGAGATGACAGTTGTCGGGGAATTTTGATATAACGGCAATTGTTTCTACCTTTGTAGTCCCGGATGTGGAACTGCTATTCCCCGATTTGGCGGACGCATTTTTTTACACGGATGATTTAAGAAATAACGGTGCAATTATTAAATGATATCAATCCAGAATCTTTCAGTAGAGTTCAGTGCCAAGTCACTGTTTGACAATATTAACTATGTCATAAATCGCAAGGACCGTATCGCGCTTGTCGGTAAAAACGGAGCGGGTAAATCCACTATGCTCAAAATTATAGCAGGGTTGCAGCGACCCACTTCGGGGCAGGTCGCAGTTCCGGCAGGCATCACTATCGGTTATCTTCCGCAGCAGATGACGATAAGCGACTCTCTGACAGTTATGGACGAGGTCAGGACGGCGTTTTCGCATATCGATAGCATGCGTGCTGATCTGGAGGATATGAATCGTCAGCTTCTTGAACGTGATGATTATGAAAGTTCCGATTATCAAGAACTTATAGAACGGATGACGTCGCTGACCGAACGTCTTGCCATGGAGGAAAGCGAGAATTGCGAGGCTGAGATGGAAAAGACGCTGACAGGTCTCGGTTTTACTCGAGACGACTTCAACCGCCCTACGGCTGAGTTCAGCGGAGGATGGCGTATGCGCATTGAGCTTGCCAAGTTGCTCCTTCAGCGCCCCGACGTGCTGTTGCTCGACGAGCCGACCAACCACCTCGACATAGAATCGATTCAATGGCTTGAAAATTTCCTCATTACCAAGGCCAACGCCGTTGTTCTTGTCAGTCACGACCGTGCGTTTATTGATAATGTCACCAATCGTACCATCGAGATTTCGCTGGGTAAGATTTATGATTATTCGGTCAATTATTCAAAATACGTAGTTCTGCGTCAGGAACGTCTTGAGCAGCAGATGCGTGCCTATCAGAACCAGCAGAAACAGATTCAGGAGACTGAGGATTTTATCGAGCGCTTCCGTTACAAGGCGACAAAGTCGGTCCAGGTACAGAGCCGCATAAAACAGCTTGCCAAGATCGAGAGAATAGAGGTCGACGAAGTCGATACCTCACACCTCAATCTCCGTTTTCCCCCGGCGCCGCGATCGGGCGATTATCCGGTGATAGCTGATAATGTGGGTAAACGCTACGGCGAGCATCAGGTGTTTGACAACGCCACCTTTACGATCAAGCGAGGCGAGAAGGTTGCTTTTGTCGGTAAAAACGGCGAGGGAAAGTCTACGCTTGTAAAGTGTATAATGAATGAAATACCCTTCACCGGCTCACTCAAGATTGGTCATAATGTCAAAATCGGTTATTTCGCTCAGAATCAGGCTCAGCTGCTTGATGGTGAGATTACTGTCTTTGATACCATAGACCGAGTAGCCGTAGGTGACATACGCACTAAGATACGTGATATTCTCGGCGCATTCATGTTTGGCGGCGAGGCGTCGGACAAAAAAGTGAAAGTCCTTTCAGGTGGAGAGAAAACTCGTCTCGCAATGATACGCCTGTTGCTTGAACCGGTCAATCTTCTGATACTCGACGAGCCGACCAATCATCTTGACATGAAAACCAAGGATATCCTGAAACAGGCGATAAAGGATTTTGACGGCACTGTGATCGTTGTGAGCCACGACCGTGAGTTTCTTGACGGGCTTGTTGAGAAGGTCTATGAATTTGGTGGTGGAAAGGTGCGCGAATGTCTCGGCGGAATATACGAGTTTCTTGAAAAGAAGAAAATTGCGTCGCTTGCCGAGCTTGAACTCTCCAAGTCGCCGACAACGATGTCAAAGCAGTCGACGCGTCCCGATAAATCGGCTGATAATGCTCAGGCAAGTAAATCGGAGATGGCTCCGAAGCAGGAGAAGCGTCCTCGTCTTAGCTATGCCGAGCAGCGTGAGCGTGAGAAAACTATACGACGTGCCGAGAAAAAAGTCGCTGAAGCCGAGGCTGAGATTGCCCGCATCGAGGCTGAGATTGCCGAGATAGAGGGAAAGATAGCTGCCGGTGAGACCACGGGAGATATTTTTAATCAGCATCAGGCTAAAAATAAGCAGCTTGAAAACGCAATGTCGGTCTGGGAACTTGAATCAATGGAGCTTGAATCGCTCAAAGGGTCCTGATTACGCCAACACATTAAAAGTCTTAATAAAACAACGCGTCCCGTTTACCGGTCAATTGGTAACGGGACGCGCGTTGTTTTCTTAATATATTTTAGTCTTTGCGGTTAAGGTCGGCGTTGTGAGCAGGCTTCTTTATTCCGTCGCGTTCAAGCAGCGCGTCGATTGTGGGATCCTGTCCGCGGAAACGACGATAAAGTACCGACGGGTCCTCTGTACCGCCGCGCATTAGGATATTGGTCATGAACGAATGGGCGGTTTCCGGATCAAATATTCCGTTTTCTTTGAATTTGGCGAACGCGTCAGCGTCGAGCACCTCGGCCCATTTGTAGCTGTAATAGCCGGCTGCGTAGCCGCCGCTGAATATGTGGCTGAACTGTGGTGAAGTGAGAGAGCCATCAACGGGGGCGAATATCTGGACGGGGGTGATTGCTTCGATTTCAAACGCGACGGCATCGTCTACGGGTGCTTTCGTGTCATGCCAAGCCATGTCGAGGAATCCGAAAGCAAGCTGACGCATGCATTGGTAAGCGGCGCCAAACTGTGCCGACGAGATGATTTTGTCGACGAGTTCCTGCGGAATAGCCTCGCCGGTGATGTAATGTTTGGCAAATCCGTCAAGGAATTCTTTTTCGGTCAGATAGTTCTCATTAAACTGCGACGGCAGCTCTACAAAGTCGCGGTAGACCGATGTGCCTGAGAGACTGGAGTATTTGCAGTCAGTGAGAAGTCCGTGGAGTGAGTGCCCGAACTCGTGCAGGAATGTCTCAACCTCGTAGGGGGTGAGCAGCGAGGGCTTGTCGCCGGTAGGCTTGGTGAAGTTCATTACGATAGAAACGTGGGGGCGTGAGTTTGTGCCGTCGGGCTCGGTCCACTGTTCCTTGAAGCTTGTCATCCATGCGCCCGGGCGTTTCGATGCACGAGGGAAGAAGTCGGTGTAAAGCATACCGATGTATTTGCCTGACGCGTCGGTAACCTCGTAAGCAGTTACATCAGGATGATATACGTCTACATCTTTTGCCGGGGTGAATTGCAGTCCGTAGAGTTTTGTTGCGAGACCAAACACCCCGTCAATCACGTTGGACAATTCAAAGTAGGGGCGTAGAGCCTCCTCGTCGTAATCATAGCGCGCATTTTTCAGCTTATTGTTGTAGTAGCTGTAATCCCACGGGTTGATGGTGACGGGATGTCCCTCTATTTCGGAAGCAAATGCAGTGAGTTCGCTCATTTCTCGGTCGAGAGCGGGGCGATATGCTTCGCGGAGCTGATTGAGCAGATTGTAGACATTTTCAGGCTTCTGAGCCATGGTGCGTTTCAGACCGTGCTGAGCGTATGTCTCGCTGCCGAGAAGATTTGCAATCTGGCGGCGCACTTCAGCAATGCGTTTCATGATCTCGACATTGGAGTATTCTCCCTTGATGTTACGACCGGTGTACAGTCGGTAGAAACGTTCGCGGAGGTCGGGACGTTCGGAGTATTTAAGAAACGCGATGTAAGTGGGCTGCGCGAGTGTGAACAGGTATTCGCCTTCACGACCTTTTTCTGCAGCATCGGCGGCAGCCTGGGTCACGATGTTTTCGGGTAGTCCGGCAAGATCGTCAGCTGTCAGCCATATTTCGTAGGTGTTAAGCTCCTTAAGCACGTTTTGTCCGAATCGTGTAGTGAGTTCTGACAGTTCGGCTGAGAGTTTACGGTATTTCTCGCGGTCCTCGCCCTGAAGGTTTGCGCCTGAAAGGGCAAATGAGTCGTATGTGCGCTGGAGCAACGTTGCGTCCTCAGCGTCGAGATTAAACTTGTCGCGGTTGTCATAAACCTGCTTTACGCGTTCCCACAGACGCTCGTTGAGGATGATGCTTGTCGAGTATTCGCTGAGCTTCTGTGAAGCGCGGATCGAGATGTCCATCATCTCGTCATCACTGTCGGCTTCGGCAAGGTTGAAGAATACGTTTGCGACACGGTTGAGGTCAGCGCCTACGCGGTCAAGGGCGACAATCGTGTTCTCGAAGTCAGGAGTCGAGCGCTGATTGCAGATTGCCTCTATTTCCTGGTTGGCGAGACGTATCCCACGGTCGATAGCCTCTTCGTAGTGGCTGTTGTTGATTTTACTGAACGGCGCGGTAGCGTGCGGAGTGTCAAATTCTTTGAAGAACGGATTTTCAGCTTGAGCCATAAGTGTAACTGTAGTAAGTAAAGCTAAAAAGATTTTTTTCATATATTCAGTTTAATATACATAAATGCTATAATACTGCCACAGGTGTAATTCCGGTGGCAATATGTTGCAAAGATACGAAATAATATTGAAAAAATTTATTAAAAAACCTGATGGTTATGGAATACTGATGATACCCGGCGGGTGCGTGACCACTATTTCATGAATACGAGGTAGACGGCTCCTATCAGTAAAAGGAAAGCAAGGTAATGATTCCAGCGGAGGGCAAACGAGTCAAAGGCGATCACGCTGAAAATGACAAATACAACGAGGGTAATTACTTCCTGCATGACTTTTAACTGTATAAGCGAGTAAGGACCGCCGTTGCCTTCAAACCCCATTCGGTTGGCTGGAACCTGAAAGCAATATTCAAGCAGTGCTATGCCCCATGAGAAAAGGATGACGATATAGAGAGGCCAGTTGGTCGAGACACCGCGGTTCTGAAGCGACAGGTGTCCGTACCATGCAAATGTCATGAAGATATTTGATACGATAAGAAAGATGATGGTAGTTATTGCGGGATTCATCGCGGATAATTTTTATATGTTTCAAGGGAGACGGAACGGCGTTCAGCCGATATTTCACGCAGAGCGGGAAGGTAGATATAATGTTTGCCGCTTCCGCGGGATATAGGAAATACGCGAGACTTAAGCTCCGAAGCTTCGATGTCAAGGGGGGCGAGGTGTGTTTGGGGATCGGGGCGCAGTAGTTCGGGCACACTGTCGAGCGTCACCGGAATTACCCGGGAGCAAGGCGGATAGCCGAGCGCGGTCCACATCACGTAGCGGGATCCGTCACGGTCGGGTGACGGTATTGCCTCGATGACTATTGACGCGCCCGAACTGTATCGCGGAATAAAATCCTGATCGGGGATGAAATCACAGTCGGTTTCTGACATGTCGCGGCGCGTCAGCGAGTGGTAGAAAGAGCGGGACAATTCCTCGGTGAATGTTTCCGGGGCTATGTCGTGACGTTGTAGGTGGGGCAAGAGCAGTTCAATAGCATTATTCTCACGTATATATCCCATGCCGGCGTCGGGAGTCCCGGTGACAGAATAGTTTGTGCGGACGATAAGTCCCGGTGTCGGACTGTCAGCTATGTCACATCGGCGGTAGCCGTCATCCCACGTCTCAAAATAAGCGGCGGCTCCTGAAGCGTCGAGGACTCCGAAATTGGACTGTACGCCCATCGGTCGCGGCAGCGAGTCGAGCATTCCGGCAAAATCGTCGACAGTGGCGCAACGAGAGAGTGCGAGAGACATGATTTCACCCTCGCGGTCGCGGTAACGAGCCGTGTCGGGAGCGAGATTATAGGAAGCCGTGTTGATTATTGCGAGCCCGGCACGGTTCATTCCCGTCCATGCTTCAAGCATGCATGAGTCGGTCGAGTTGAAGAGCGCGACAAAGTCCATGGTGGAGTCTGTCGCTTCGACATGTCCGACAAAACTATGAGCCGCCGACGTGTCGCGGTGTTTCCATATCATCGGATTGCCGTGACGGGTGACCGACGCCGAGGCGATAGCCGATGTGCAGCATCGTGCATTGAACTCGGATACGGTAAGCAATAGGCTGACACACAGAAATATAAATCGATAACGGCGATGCATGACGATTGATCCTTGAAATACGGTTGACAAAGTTATCCCATTTTTTATGGCTGCGCAAACTATTATCGATAAAATTTTTTCATTAACTTTACAATCGCGTTTCAACAAAATGAAATAATGGAAATAAAAGACTATACATTTGCGCTCGAAATGAAGGTGCGCGACTACGAGGTTGACGTGCAGGGAATTGTCAACAATGCCCGCTATCTCCACTATCTTGAGCATACCCGTCACGAGTTCTGCGCTATGGCGGGGACTTCATTCCGTGAGATGCACAACGACGGAATTGACCCGGTGCTGTCGCGCGTCGAGATCGACTATCTCACTCCGCTGCATCTTGGAGAGACGATGACAAGCTGTCTCAACATATCCCGTCGCGGACCGCGTTACATTTTCCAGCAGGATATTTACAACAGTAACGGTGACGCGGTAGTGAAGGCACTGGTGACTGTCGTCGTGCTTGAAAACGGTCGACTGAGCCGTGGTGATGTGCTTGAAGATGCCTTCCGTGACTATCTGAAATAACCCGTTTGATCAATACAATGACTGATAACGAGCTGATCCGCAGAATTGCCCTGTCGCTCTTGCCCGGAATGGACCGGGCGAAAGCGATCGACGTGCTGCATCGTGTCGGCAGTCTCGATGAACTCTTTGATCAGCCTGAAAGTCAGCTTAAGGCAATGTTTCCGGGACGCAACGAGTGGGTCAAGGCTCAGGTGAGGTATGAGGCGATGGAATCGGCTCGGCGGGAGACTGAGTTTATCAGGCGCCACGGTGTCAGCTGCCATTATTTCTCCGATGACGATTACTATCATCGCCTTGATGACTGTCCCAAAGCGCCGGTGATGGTCTATACGCTGGGCAATTGCGATATCAACCGCATGACGACTGTCGGTATTGTCGGTACCCGGCATGCCACCGCCTACGGTAATGCTTTCACGGAGGAGCTTGTCGGCGAGCTGTCGCAGCGTGTAGGCAATCTTGCCGTGATAAGCGGTCTCGCCTACGGCATAGATATCAGCGCTCATCGTGCCGCCCTGCGACATGAGATCCCGACCGTGGCGGTAGTGGCTCACGGGTTGTCGACAATCTATCCCGCTGTCCACCGAGAGACGGCATCGCGCATGGTACGCGGCAACGGGATGATGCTGTCGGACTATCATCATGACGCCCCTGTCCACCGCAGTAATTTCCTTGCACGGAACCGTATCGTCGCCACTCTCAGCGACGTGTTGATTGTTGTGGAGTCAGGGGCTCGGGGCGGAGCACTTGCGACAGCAAGCATTGCTGCCGGAGCCGGTCGACCGGTCTACGCATTGCCGGGGCGTGTCACCGATCGCTACAGCGACGGCTGTAATCGTCTGATAGCCGATGCAAAAGCTCGGATATTCACGTCAGTAGACCGTCTGATGACCGATGTGGGCTGGGACGATCTCGGGAAACAGGTCGATAACGACCGTTTGCCTGTCGATCTGACCGATGACGAGTTGAAGGTGCTGAGGCATCTTGCAACAAATCCCGACGATGATACCGAGCGGCTTGCCGACGTTCTCGCGCTTCCGGTAGGTACGGTAATGTCGATAATGATAGGTCTTGAATTAAGAGACCTGATTACTCAGTTGCCCAATAGCCGTTACCGGCTTACGAAAACTATTGACAGTAGACTGTTGTTGTAATGTCAGGAGGCGTCGGCTTCAGGTGAGAAACGTTGCCGCCTGACCATTCAACAGCGATATAATTATATTAATCAGAACAATAAGACGTTATTTATTACCATGGACAAGAGGATAATCCCATCATCAGAACTTATTATCAACTCTGACGGGTCGGTGTTTCATCTTCATCTGAAACCTGAACAGCTTACCGACCGTATAATCCTTGTCGGAGACCCGTCACGTGTCAATATCGTGGCAAGTTTTTTTGACACTCAGACATTTGAAGTGATGTCGCGTGAGTTTCACACCATCGGCGGCACTTATAAGGGGAAACCCATCATGTGTCTGTCTCACGGAATAGGTCCCGACAATATAGACATAGTCATCAACGAGCTTGACGCGCTTGCCAATATCGATTTCGCCACACGCGAGATAAAGGACCAGCACCGCACACTGACAATGGTACGTATCGGAACCTCGGGGGCGCTTCAACCCGAGCTTGCTCTCGGGACTCCCGTTATCGCTGAGAAAGCGATCGGATTTGACGGAGTACTGAATTATTATGCCGGGCGTAATGAAGTCGCTGACCTCGATTTTGAAAAAGCGTTCTGCGAGCATACCAACTGGAATCCTCTCTGGGCGAATCCCTATGTGGTGGATGCCGATGCCGACCTTGTCAATCAGATAGGACAGGATGATATGGTGCGCGGCAACACTATCTCTGCCGTAGGATTTTATGGACCTCAAGGTCGCCAGTTACGACTTTTGCTTGCCAATCCCGGTCTTAACAAGTCAATAGAGGAGTTCCGTTATCATGACCGTAAGGTGACCAACTATGAGATGGAGAGTGCTCCTCTCCAGGGTCTCGGACGGCTTATGGGACACCGCTGTATGACTGTCTGCTCGATAATCGCCAACCGCATGAATTCCAACGCCAATCCCAATTACAAGACGGCGGTGACCGATCTCATAGCGACTGTGCTTGAACGTATCTGATTATTTTGGAATGTATTAATATAGTGCGAGCCTGCGACTGTTGCTTGAAGTCGCAGGCTCGCATTGTGTTGTTAATCGTGGTATAATCAGTCTGATTATTTGGCTATACGGAGTACGGGGGCGAATGAGCGGGGAGCATCGTCGGGTAGCGAGACTATGAGTCCCTCGGCGGTGCGACGGAACGGAACTTTGCCATAGCCCACGAGTTCAACGCGGCGTATGCGTTTTTTGTGGAGTTCAGAGTCAGAAGCAAGCGATTTAACCTTAATCTCGTTGTTTTCCGGCCATGCGAGACTGATGGCGTAAAGCGAGCGTGGGGTCTGGGTGAAACGGATTTCGTCGGCTCCGGCTTTGGTGTATGAGCCCTCGTTGAAACCTTGTGCGTTGAGCGCGATGACTGACTCGGCGATGGGACCTTCGCCAAATTTCAGCCAGGGGCGTGTCGAGTAGATCGCCTCGCCGTTGACAGCCATCCAGTCGCCTATTTCGTTGATGATCGCCTCCTCTTTCTCATCAAACGTGCCGTCGCCGCGCAACGGAACGCTTAGTAGCAGATTGCCGTTTTTACTTACCACGTCGGCAAGCAGCTTGATGACATCAGATGCTGATTTATAGCGGTTCAGGTCGTATTCTTTACGCTTGTAGTGCCAGTTGCCTATGCAGGAGCATGTCTGCCAGGGCTGTTCGGGGATGTAGTTGGGCGCACCGCGCTCCACGTCCCACACAAGCGCCTTTTTCTGGTCATCATTGAGAATCTTGCCTAACATCACCGCCGAGAAGTCGTCGGGATGGGTGGCTATGTTGTGGTTGTAGAAGTGAGAGGCGATTTTCAGACCGGCATCGCTGATGGGGTAGAAGGGAACTACGGTGGTGTCGAAGTAGAGCAAGTCGGGGTTGTAACGGTTGATGACGTCGAGAGCGCGGTTGTAGAAGTTGGTGATGTACTCTACGGTAGGGAGTGCCACGCCATTGCCCCAGTCCCATTGTCCGTCAATCATGTCATCGCACCATGACCCGTAGCTGTCGGGGTGGTTCTGGGCATATAGGTTCTGCGGGTCAAGACCTTCCCACCATTTCCCCTTGCCGTCGGCTACTGTCATGCGTCCGTCGTAGGGCACTCCGGCTTTGTCGCCTTTACGGTCATAGCGGCGAGCCGGTTCGTAGAACGTCCACGCATGGTCACCGTGCAGGCTCACTCCAAATTTCAGCCCATGCGTGCGGCATGCCTCAGCCCACCCGGCAAGTATGTCCTTGTGGGGACCGATAGCCTGTGAGTTCCATTCCTGGTACTTACTGTCCCACAGGTCGAAGTTGTCATGATGGTTGCCGAGCGCAAAAAAGTATCGTGCTCCAAGTTTCTTGTATAGCCCCACGAGATAGTCGGGATCCCAGTTCTCGGCTTTAAAGAGGGGAAGGATATCCTTGAATCCTACTTCCGACGGGTGTCCGTAGTTCTCGACGTGATGCTTGTATTCGCGGCTTCCCTCCTGATAAATGCCTCGTGCCATCCAGTCGCCTGACTCCTCGACACATTGTGGTCCCCAATGAGCCCATATGCCAAACTTGGCATCGCGGAACCACTCCGGTACTTCATATTGAGACAGAGATTCCCACGAGGGAGCATACTTGCCGGTCATCATCGGCTCGTCCTGTTCCGACACGAGTATCAATGAGTCGGTATCGACGGGAGCCGGTTGCGCGGCAGCAATCGCGGGAGCGAGAAAAAGCAGGGTGAATAATCTTTTCATGGTTGATTAAGGCTTTAGTTGTTAGTGAGTGCAAATGTAGTACAAAATTGCGTGAGCGACAAGATTACGGGTATGATTTATCCGTTAAAAAACAGCATAAAATCGCTATTCCACTGTCATGACCAGAAAGATAACCATTTCAATTCATCCTCGCTAAAACGATAGATTTCCATTTTCTGAAAAGAACGCACACGATGACAGACAACACAACAGCAGTATGAATATAAAATTGACTTGTTTCATAATTTATTAGAGATTTTCTAATTGAGTTTTCACGTGATCGTTCAAAAATTGAGACAACTTACTACCATGTCTCCGGGTTTAATTATGGGACGGCATCTGACGGATACTGTCAATCCAATATCTGAAGTAGTCCTTCATAAC
>CAYTWG010000003.1:0-22964 GCA_964442005.1 uncultured Bacteroides sp.
TAGCATAGTGGTTCTCACGCATATGCGTGGGTCGCTATTGTTACATCTGCATCAAGGGTTTCCTACGACCTACAAACTAAGACGTGGCATAGTTGGCTCACGTTTCTTTTATATCAATCTCTCTATCGAGCCAAAGGAGAATCAAAAAAAGTATGAATAGATCTTTATTGATTACATTGTTGGTCGCTATCAGCACAATCATCCAGTCATGCGCGGATCATGATGATCCGCAACTTTCACCTATCGATACCACTCAGGTCAAAATTACCGCTAACGTCAAGGACTATCCCAATGCCCCATGGCTTAACATCACTGAAGAATTGACAATTAGTGTATCCAATATCGAGATGTCGGCACCAAAAGGTGTTGTCTTGAGAAGTGTATCTCTTATAGCTAATAATGGCACAGGTAGATATACTTTAGACGACAAACCTTATTCCGGGGAACCGCTTGATTTCAAAGTGCCTCTTACTATGCTCAAAGGACGCGTGAGCTTTTCATTGAGAGGGAATCTGATAAAAAAAGACAGTAGGGATGCCGAAATAATTATTGCCGACAACATACAGAAAATTGTGTTTTCAGAAGAACCGGAATTTAAGTGTGAAGGATGTCTTTACGTTTCGGTAAAGAGTAGATCAACTTCCGGAGAGATATATGAAAATTCATTTGAGGTCAGATCCATCGACGATCTTATAATCCCCATTCCGCAATCGAAACTTTACTGGACACCACAAGACGGCACGGCATCGACTCTTGAGATAACATTAGGTGCCGGTGGAACAGCCTGGAGTCCGAACACAACATTTGACTGTAAAATAATAAAATCAGCGATAGGACATTCATCTGGTGACGATTCTACACTTAAATTGGCAATCCCCAATATTCCAAGATCGTTAGGCGCAGAGAAACTTCAGGAATACATCGTGACATCTTATTTCGGCACATGGGAAAACATAAGTATCGAGCCTTATAATCTGACTAATGTTTTCAGTATCGTTGAAGTTGAAGAATAAATTGACATAATTACAAATATAGGTGCAGTATTTTTGTAAATGCGGTATCTATTTTAAGAAGAAACCTTTAAAAAATAAATTATGAATAAACTGATAATTCCATTTCTTTTCATCACTTGCCTTTTTATGGCAAGCTGCCACCATGACGATGAGCCTGCTGACCGGACTAAAGTCATAAGAATGTCGATTTCCAGTGAAACCGGTTTCATGTTCGGCATGACGGGTGAACCGGAGGAATGCATGCTGGTCATGTCGGAAGATAATCCCGGAGTATGGGAGACTCTTGCTTTCGGTGCGATCGAAGGCTTCACATACGAAAGAGAACATGAATATTATCTTGATGTCAAAAGAACCATTCTTGCTAATCCTCCGCAGGACGGAAGCGACCGTAAGTATTCACTCGTGCGCATTCTTGATGACCGACATGTGGTTGACCCCGAAAAACCTATCGAAAAGGAAATAAGGACAGAGGAAGATATCGAATACTATGATTTATGCCCGATTGAAAAATATGAAATAAGCCCGGTATTTGAAATCGATGACAATGGAGGAATCTTCTACCGTAATGCACAAACAACAGGGATGCCCTATGATGTCTGCCGTATATGGCTTGAGGTCATATTAGATAAGGCTGATCCGGATTATCTCACATTCATCGGCACATCATATATGGCGATATATTCTTATGTATTATCTCCTCTATCTGATGAAATCAGGCGTGTATATAATAACTCGCATGGTCCTATGTTCAAAGAAGTTATACCACAAAATGAGTTTGACTATATATGCAACGAAATGAAGTCAGACGAAGAACTGCATTATGCTTTAATTCTTGCAAATATCCATAAAAAAGGACTTCAGAAGTTGGAGTTTACTGTCAGGAAAAAATAAAAGTAATTTAGATACAGATACATAATAAAAACAACACAATAAAATGAAAAAACTTTCTATTTTCTTTATGTTCATTGTCTGTCTTTTTATGACGGCTTGTAGCAAGGACGATGAACCGAAACCTGAACTAACCGCTGAATATCTTGAGGCAACAACGTGGGATGCTGAACTTAACGGGTCGGCATATCCTAATCACACGCCTATTTCTTCTCACTTTGTCATGCAATTCCTTTCTAAAGAATCCGGCAAATGCATTCCGGCTTACGATGATGATTCATACGACGGCACATTCCGCTATCATATAACCAAAGATATGATTACGTTTAACGGTGCCTTTGTTGGAAACTGGACTGTCATAGAACATACCAAAACAAAGATGGTTCTGCAAGCATTCCTACCCCATGAATTCAAATTGGTCCTGACAAAAATGTAAAAGAACTGTTTGTGAAATTGAGAAAAATATAATTTGATTTTTCAGAATTATTGTTCTCTAATCAGTTATCAGACCTCGACGTTGTCGGGGTCTTTTCAATTTTGGCTTACCCCGCTATACGATGTTTCATATTACCATATTTTAATATGTTTGTGGGTGGCGTGATACATTGGTATGAAATAATTGTTATCTTTGTAATTAAAATTACGAGTTCTATATGAAAGATTTAGTAATAAGTAAAGAGACTACCGAGAAAGCGGTGCTTGTAGGGCTTATCACGCAACAGCAGAACGAGGCTAAGGTCAACGAGTACCTCGATGAGCTGGCGTTTCTCGCCGACACTGCGGGAGCCGTTACAGTCAAGAAGTTTATACAGAAACTTGATTATCCTAATCCGCGCACATTTGTCGGAAAGGGGAAACTCGACGAGATAAAGCAATATATAGAAGAAAACGAGATAGGAATGGTGATATTTGACGATGACCTGACGACAAAGCAGGTGTCAAATATCGAAAAAGAGCTTCAGGTCAAAATACTTGACCGTACGAGTCTGATTCTCGATATATTTGCGAAACGTGCTCAGACGGCAAATGCCAAAACTCAGGTGGAGCTTGCACAATATCAGTATCTGTTGCCGCGTCTGACCCGCATGTGGACTCACCTTGAGCGTCAGCGAGGCGGTATCGGTATGCGTGGTCCCGGTGAGACTCAGATAGAGACCGACCGCCGTATAATCCTCGACAAGATAGCCCGTCTTAAAGAGGAGTTGCGTAGCATTGACAAGCAGAAATCTATACAGCGTAAAAACCGCGGTAAGCTGACACGTGTGGCTCTTGTCGGTTATACCAATGCGGGTAAGTCTACCCTTATGAACGTGTTGAGCAAGAGTGAGGTGTTTGCCGAGAACAAGTTGTTTGCAACGCTTGACACGACCGTCCGCAAGGTGATTATCGACAACTTGCCATTCCTGCTTACCGACACTGTAGGGTTTATACGTAAATTGCCGACCCATCTTGTCGACTCGTTCAAGTCGACTCTTGACGAGGTGAGAGACGCTGACCTGCTGGTGCATGTGGTTGATATCAGTCATCCGCAGTTTGAGGAGCAGATAGAGGTCGTGAACCGTACGTTAAGCGACATCTGCGACAGTAAGGATAAACCGATGATAATGGTGTTCAACAAGATAGATGCGTTCACTTACAAGCCTAAGGATGAGGATGATCTTACACCGCGCACCCGGGAAAACGTGTCATTGGACGAACTTAAGGCTACCTGGATGAGCAAGATGCATGATAACTGTGTTTTTATCTCGGCAAAGAAGGGTACCAATATCGACGAGTTGAAACAGATGCTCTATGAGAAGGCAAAAGAGATACATCTGACACGGTTCCCTTATAACGATTTCCTTTTTCAGAAATATGATGAAGAGCTCGGCGATGAATAAGCGCATGAACTGGGACCGGTTAATCTGTGACAAGCGGTTTGGTCTGGAAGATTACCATGACCCGAAACGCGGTACGCGCAGCGACTTTATCCGTGACTATGACCGTCTGGTGTTTTCGTCGCCGTTCCGCAGATTACAGAATAAGACTCAGGTGTTTCCGTTGCCCGGAAGCATATTTGTGCACAATCGATTGACCCACAGCCTGGAGGTGTCGAGTGTCGGACGCTCGATAGCCAACGAGGTGTCTAATGCCCTGCGTAAGAAATACGCGGGAGAGGAGTGGGTAGGCAAACTTGATTCGCTTGGAGAGATTGTAGCCGCCGCTTGTCTGGCACATGATCTCGGTAATCCGCCATTCGGACACTCGGGTGAGAAAGCGATATCGACTTTTTTTTCGGAAGGAGCCGGTGCTGTATTGAAGGATGAACTGAGTGACGAGCAGTGGAACGATCTGATACACTTTGAGGGAAATGCCAATGCTTTCAGAGTGTTGACCCATCAGTTCAAAGGTCGTCGTCACGGTGGATTTGCAATGACCTACTCTACGCTCGCGTCGATTGTGAAATATCCCTTTGATTCGTCGCTTGCCGGTGAAATAAATAAATTCGGTTTCTTCACTACTGAAAAGGATGATTTCAGAAAAATCGCCGACGAGTTGGCTATGATGTCAGTGGAGACCGGTAACGGTGGCATGAAGTATGCCCGTCATCCGCTGGTGTATATAGTCGAGGCGGCTGATGATATCTGCTATGAGGTGATGGATATAGAGGATGCCCACAAACTTAAAATTCTGTCATCGGACGAAGTGATCCCTTTGTTACTCGGATTCTTTGAGGGGGAACGGTTGGAACATATCAAGACGGTTATGTCGCATGTGGATGATTCTAATGAAAAGATTGCTTATCTGAGGTCTTGTGTGATAGGCGTGCTGGTGGCATGTTGCGCCAAAGCGTTTGTAGCGCACGAGGATGAAATCCTTTCAGGTACTTTCAGCGGTAGTCTCCTTGCTCATGTGAATCAGCTCGAAGCCGACAGCTATCGCAAATGTACCAAACTCTCGTGGGACAAGATATACCGTGCGAGTGATGTCGTGGATATCGAGCTTGCCGGTAACCGTATCATCACGTTTCTGCTCGAGAAGCTCGTGCATGCTGTCAGATATCCGTCTCTCAACTATTCAAAACTGTTGTTGTCAAAGGTCCCGCAGCAATATGATGTTGCCGCTCCTACGCTTTACGGACGTGTGCAAGCTGTGGTCGATCACGTGTCGGCAATGACCGATGTATATGCGCTCGACCTTTATAGGAAACTTAACGGAATGAGTCTCCCTGCCGTGTAACCGATTCATAATCTTAACACCCCGATTAAATCATGATGAAATATCTCAGTCTATTGCTTATAGTCGTAATGTCGGTAACGCATGCATACGGGCGTACACCCGACGAGGTGCCTAATGTTCATGTCGCGCGTGCTGATGCTCATGTCAGCAATCCTGACGGGGTATTGTCGGCTGCGGCTGTAGCTCTTGTCGATTCTATTGTCGAGGATATATGGCGCTCGACATCGGCTGAGGTCTCGGTAGTCGTGGTCGAAGATATGAGCGGGCAGGATGTCGATAGTTATGCGACTGAGCTGTTCGAAATGTGGAAGATAGGTAAAAAAGACCGTGACAACGGACTGCTTGTAGTTGTGTCGCGCGACGACCGCAAAGCAGCAATCAGGACCGGCTATGGCATGGAGGGCGTAGTTACCGACGTGCGAGCCGGGCAGCTGATACGTGACGTCATGACTCCGCATTTCCGCGAAGGTGACTATGACGGCGGGATAATTGAGACGGCGGCAGCTATCGCCGGATTATTGAAAGATCCAGACGCTACTGAGGAACTGATGTCAAAATATGCCAATAATGCCGACGCACACGGCGCAGACGATGATAATTTCTTCACTGTCTATCTGGTTGCAAGTATTTTGGCGGTGACTTTTATGCTCGTGATGCTGTTTTATAATCTGTTCGTTAACCGTAAACTTGACGGTTATGAACGGTACATGAAACTCGAGAAATTAAGGTTGCCCGGTCTGATGGTGACATGTGTCACTCTCGGTATGGGGATTGTGATGTGGCTGCCACTTGTCTTGATAATGAGGCATATAAGGTTGAAAAAGCGGAGTTGTCCAAATTGCGGACACAAGATGTTCCGTGTTGACGAGGTGCATGACAATGATTTTCTTACCCCGGCACAGGACACGGAGGAAAAATTGAACTCGGTGGACTATGACGTGTGGCTCTGCCCGCAGTGCAACGAGACCGACATCCTTCCTTACGTCAACAACAGCAAGACCTATTCAGTGTGTCCCGATTGCGGCGCGAGGGCTTGTTCGCTACAGTCTGACCGTATTATCCAACAGCCTACCACTACCCGCGAAGGGCAGGGGATAAAGAGATATGTATGCCACAACTGTCACCATACCAATGACAAGTATTACCGCATAGCAAAACTCGCTCCGGTCATAGTTGGTGGCGTCGGAGGTGGCGGAAGAGGATTTGGGGGTGGCGGAGGTTTCTCCGGAGGCAGTTTTGGCGGAGGACTGACCGGTGGAGGCGGAGCCTCGGGCGGTTGGTAAGGAGCAATTCTGATAATTGCGTGTCAGATAGTTATGCGACGCGTGGTGGCTCCGACCTTAAGAATGTAGATTCCTCGTGAAGCAATGTGTGTACGTGAAGTTCCGGCGGGAATCGTTTTCTGAGAGATAAGCTGACCGAGGATTGAGAAAATCTTGATAGTCACCGGTTTTACTGTGGTCACATAGACGTAGCCGTCATTAACCGTTATTTCGATGAAGTCGGGGTCAGTGCGGTCGATTGTCACTCCGGCAGGGTGCTGATTCATTTCTTCCCATGTGGTCTGTGCATCGGTTGAAACAGCCGTTGCAACAAATAGGGTAAGAATGAGGAGTAATCGACGCATATAATAGCAGATTAGTAATATTGAGTCGGACAGCCCCTTAAGTGACGGTAAAATAACGTCGGTCGGGTGACTGACGTGCAAAGTTACAAAATAAATAATAATAATCAACTTCTCGCCATGATTTTAACAGGCGAGAAGCGATTGTAGCAGGTTTTGAAGATCTTAGAGTTGATTCAGGCGTACATTGCCTCAATCTCGCGGGCATAACGGTTGGCGATGACGGGACGTCGTATCTTCATTGTGTTGGTCAACTCGCCTGTCTCCATTGTAAACTCACGGGGCAGAAGGGTGAATTTCTTAATTTTCTCAAATGCTGCAAACCCGTTCTGGAGATTCTCGATGCGCGATTCAATCAACCGGCGTATGTCTTTATTACGTACAAGGTCATCAATTGAACGATACTCGATTTTCTTTTTCCGGGCATACTCCTTCAACGCCTCGAAAGCAGGGATGATTATCGCCGTGACGTATTTACGTTTGTCACCGATGACGGCTACCTGTTCGATATATTTGTCCTCGCCAAGACGGCTCTCGATAGCCTGCGGGGCGATATATTTACCGTTGGATGTCTTGAACAGATCTTTAAGGCGTTCGGTCAGTACGAGTGCGCCTGACTCATCAAAGTGCCCTGCGTCGCCGGTACGGAACCATCCGTCGGCAGTAAATGCGTCGGCAGTCGCCTCGGGCTTGTTATAGTAGCCTCTCATTACTGTCGGACCCTTTACAAGAATCTCGTTTTCAGCGCCTATCTTCACGTCGATGCCGGGGAGAACGGTACCTACGGTGCCTATTTCGTATCCGGTTTCGGGGAAGCATGTGACGGTCGCTGTTGTTTCTGAAAGACCATATCCAATTACGATGTTTATACCGCAGGCGTGGAAAAATTCAGTGATATTGGCACTGAGTGGAGCCCCTGCCGTAGGGAATATGTTACCTCGTTCGATACCTATTACCCGCTGCATGGGCTCAAATATTTTATTATAGAAAAATCGGTATTGCTTTTCAAGCCACCATGGCGCTTTTTTGCCGAGACGCTCATATTGTAGATTGCGGCGGCGTCCGACTTTTAATGCTCGCTCAATCAGCCATTTCTTGATGCCCTTTGCCTCAGACATCTTTTCCTGAATAGCGGTGTAGGCTTTCTCCCAGAAACGTGGAACGCTGCACATGCATGTGGGGCGTACCTCGCGTATCACTTTCTGTATCGCTTTAGGATCGCTGTTGATATTTACCTCGATACCCATAAAGAGGCAGAAGTAAGTCCATGCTTTTTCAAAGATATGACTGAGCGGCAGGAAGCAAAGCGAAGTATCATTTTCGCTGAGCATGGTAAGTCTCTGCTGATGTATCTCGATCGCAGCGTCAAAGCAAGAGTGGGGAAGTATGGCGCCTTTTGGTTCGCCGGTGGTTCCCGATGTGTATATCAAGGTGGCGATGTCGTCGGGGACAGCTCCGTCACGACGGCGCCTTATTTCGGCGCGGCAATCGTCAGAGGAATGGTTGCCGAGAGCGATGAACGAGTCAAATGTCATGGTTGTCACGTCATCGCAATCGGTCTGAATATGGTCAAAAGTGATGATCTGTTTCAGTGTAGGACAGTCGGGCATTATGTCGCGTGCTATGCGGTATTGCGTCTGATTGCCTACAAACAGTATTGAAATAGAAGCGTCGTTAACGATGTAGCGTACCTGATCGTCACTACTTGTAGAATATATGGATACAGGAATGGCTCTATTGGCGTATGCCGCGAAGTCGGTAATGATGCATCCCTGACAGTTGGCAGAGAAAATACCTATTGTATCCTGGACTCCGACATTAAGCGTTTCAAGAGCACACGCGGCTGCTTCGACGCTGTTGTTGAATGAGTCCCAAGAAATCGCAGCCCATTTATCACCATCCTTTACCTTGTAGGCTGTACGGTTATGATATTTCTGAGACTGCTTGCCGATTAATTCGGTCAATATATTGGTCATAAGAATGTCAATTTATTTAGGAAACACCAGGTTTAACACAATTTGTCACCATGTTTTGCCTCGTTTCCATGTTATAAACGGGGGCAAAGGTAACTATTATCTATTTAATAGATAACAAATTCAGAGTCCTAATTGACCTGGTGTTAACAATTGTTGGGTATTTGCACATGTTTTGTAAAAATGTGCAATGGCGGTTACCCGTATCATCAAAGGTGTATGCAAAGGGCTATAATCAGTTGCCTTTAAGCAACTCATTATAGCTTTTTGTGTCGTTGATGAGTTCAAGACCTTTGATGTAAATCGGGTTAAGGACGGGATAGACTATACGGATATATGTCGATGTCTCAAACATGTCGCGTCCGATAATGCCTTTGATGATGGTGCGTATCATAGACTCGGACGTGTGATACTGTTCTTCGTTGAATTTGATACCGTCTTTTGTACCGAGTTCGACGAGTTGCTGCATCATGGCGTCGGTCACACTGAAACCCGAGATGAAAGATTCTTCAGTAGGATATTCACTCTTTAACTGAGAGCGGTGATCGTCGACATAGCTGATGGCGAAACGGTTTATTAGACCCTTTGCCATGAGGTCGCGGTAGTAGTCAGAGTAAGCCGTTGTGTCGATGGGAACAAACAGGTCGGGCATGATGCCTCCTCCGCCATAGACGGTGCGGTGGCGGTTGAGTGTTTCGTAGCGTAAGGCAGAGTCGAAATGTATGCTGTCGGCACTTGAAAACTCACCGGTCTCGTAGCGGTGCAGCATGTCGCGGCTGTAGTCGTCGAAGTCACCGGCATCATAAGGTTTCTGAATACAACGCCCGCTGGGTGTGTAGTAGCGGGAGATTGTAAGTCGTATCATGGAGCCGTCGGGGAATGGGAAAGGACGCTGAACAAGACCTTTCCCGAATGTGCGGCGTCCGACGATGAGACCGCGGTCGTTGTCCTGTATTGCTCCCGAGAGAATCTCACTTGCCGATGCCGAGTACTGGTTGACGAGGACAACTACTTTCCCGTCGCGGAAATCACCGTTACGGTCGGCTTTATAAGTTGCAGTCCCGAGTTTGGGAGCTTCAGTATATACAATAGGAGAACCTTGAGAAAGGAAGTGTCCGGCAATCTTTGTAGCCGCACCGAGGTAGCCTCCGCCGTTATCTTCGAGATCGATAATAAGGTTTTTCATGCCTTGGGCGCGAAGTTTGCCGAGAGCTTCAGCAAATTCCTCATCGGTTTTCTCGGCAAAACGGGTTATACGCACATAGCCGGTAGTGGGATCAGCCATGAAAGCCGCGTCAACGCTGTAGATGGGTATGTCATCACGTGTAATGCGGAATTGCAGGGGACGTTCGACTCCACGGCGCAGCACCGTGATGTCCACGTCAGTACCCTTGGGTCCCCTCAGTATTTTCAGAATGTCGGAATTGGGGCGTTTCACGCCTGATAATATTGAGTCGCCGGCTGAAAGAATACGGTCTCCGGGCAAGAGACCTACTTTCTCAGACGGACCTCCGGCGGTTGTCTGGATGACGAAGAGGGTATCGTTGAGCATGTTGAACTGGATGCCGATGCCGCTGAAATTGCCTTCAAGCGGCGTGGTCAGTTCCTTGGTCTCTTCGGCATCAGAATATATGGAGTGAGGATCAAGGGTTTTGAGCATCGCTACGATAGCTTCCTCCACCACGTTGTCGCTATCGATAGAATCGACATAATATGATTCGATGATACGGTTGGCATAAACGAGTTTTTGCTCCGGAGTCAGTGACGTTGTGGCGTTCTGAGCCAGTGCAGCAGAGATGCTGATAACGAGTGCTGATATAAATAATGAGATTTTTTTCATTTCTGATATACTTTATTTTGGAAGGAATTGTGACACGTCGTGACCGTAGTGGCTGAGTTCGCGTACCATTGAGGAACTTATGAAACTATGGTCGGGTAATGTGAAAAGAATAACGGTTTCGATGCCTGAAATATTGCGGTTGATATCGGCAAGTTGCTGTTCGTACTGAAAATCGGTGACTGAACGGACTCCGCGCAGAATAAATGAAGTGCCAAGCTCCCGCGCCTTGTCGACAGTGAGACCGGTGTAGGAAATGACGCTGACACCATGGATGTGTGCGACCGCACGACTTATAGCGTCAATCCGCTTGTCAACGGGCGTACCTGAAGGTTTCGACTCATTATAGCCGACCGCAATATAAATGTGGGAGAAAAGAGCAGCCGCGCGTTCGAGCACAGAGAGGTGACCGATGGTAAAAGGATCAAATGACCCGGGGTAGATTGCCGACGGGCGTGTGTCAGGAGATTTCTGAGTCATCTTCAACAACGAGGTTTTCTATAATGAAGTTCTGGCGATCAGAAGTGTTTTTGCCCATATAAAATTCAAGGAGTTCGGCTACGCCGTCTTCTTTGCGCAGGGTTACACGGTCGACTCTCATGCCGGCTCCGATGAAGTCGCGGAATTCTTCGGGTGAAATCTCTCCAAGACCTTTGAATCGGGTGATTTCGGCATTGGTGCCAAGTCGCTCTATTGCTGTGATACGTTCCTCGTCGCTGTAACAGTAGTAAGTATCATCAGGGGTGCCGGATTTTTTCTTTGATCCCATGCGGCGAGTGGTCTTTTTGTTGCGCACGCGGAAGAGCGGAGTCTGCAATACGTAGACATGACCTTTTTTCACCAGGTCAGGGAAGAATTGAAGGAAGAAGGTGAGCATGAGCAGACGTATGTGCATGCCATCGACATCGGCATCAGTCGCTATTATGACATTGTTGTAGCGTAGTCCGTCAATACCTTCCTCAATATTGAGTGCCGCCTGGAGAAGATTAAATTCTTCGTTTTCGTAGACGACTTTCCGTGTAAGTCCGTAAGAGTTCAGCGGCTTTCCGCGTAGGGAGAACACCGCCTGAGTCTCGACATTGCGTATTTTGGTTATCGAACCGGCTGCGGAATCACCCTCTGTAATAAAGATTGACGACGCGAGTTTTTTCTCATCGTCACCTCGGGTATCGTTGAGGTGTATGCGGCAGTCAAGCAGTTTGCGATTGTGGAGATTTACTTTTTTAGCACGTTCACGAGCCAGTTTGGTGACCCCAGCCATTGCTTTGCGTTCTTTCTCGCTCTCCTGGACCTTACGTAGAATAATCTCAGCGGTCTCAAGATTCTTGTGTAGGAAGTTGTCAAGTTCTTTTTTGAGAAAGTCACTGATAAATTTGGCGACGGTAGGACCGTCAGGACCCATGTCGCGTGAGCCGAGTTTTGTTTTGGTCTGCGACTCAAAGACCGGTTCCTCGACCTTGATTGAGACAGCGGCAATCATACCGTTGCGGATGTCGGAATACTCAAAGTTTCGTCCGAAATAGTCCTTTAAGGTGCGAGATACCGCTTCTTTGAATGCAGTGAGATGGGTGCCACCCTGAGTGGTATGCTGTCCGTTGACAAAAGAGTAATATTCTTCACCGTACTGGTTGGCATGGGTGAGAGCGATTTCGATGTCATCACTCTTGAGGTGTATAACGGGGTAGAGAGGGTCTTTGGTCATGTTCTGCTGGAGCAAGTCGAGCAGACCGTTACGCGAAATGAAGCGCTTGCCGTTGAATACTATGGCAAGTCCTGTGTTGAGGAACGTATAATTCTTCAGCAACGGGATGACAAATTCTTCACGATAGGCGTAGTCAGGGAAAATGGAGTTGTCGGGCGTGAACTGTACGAAAGTGCCGTTAGGCTCGTCGGAATTAACGATATCGGTTTCTGTTATAAGTTCGCCTTTGGAAAACGTGGCACGTCGCATCTGTCCGTCGCGCGTACTCTGAATGATGAAGTCAGTAGACAGTGCGTTGACAGCCTTTATACCTACGCCGTTGAGTCCTACAGACTTTTTGAAAGCCTTTGAGTCATATTTACCACCGGTGTTCATGCGCGATGCAACTTCGATGAGTTTGCCCAGAGGGACACCGCGACCATAGTCACGCACGGTGACGGTTGTCTCGGTAATGTCGACTGAAATCTGTTTGCCAAAACCCATCATGTGCTCGTCTATAGCGTTGTCAAGCACCTCTTTCAGCAGCACATAAATACCGTCATCGGAATTGGATCCGTCGCCAAGTTTGCCGATGTACATACCGGGACGCCGTCGGATGTGTTCTTTCCAGTCAAGCGTCTTGATGTCATCCTCGGTATAAGTTGCAGCAGCCTCTCCGGCTGTTTCAGCTGATTGTATATCGTATTCCTGCTCCATAGTTTCAATTTCAACTTACAAATATAGTAATATTTTACGCAATCTGCAAATTGTAAATTTTGGACGCGCAGTACCGGGCACGAGAGACGCGCAGTGCGGGCTGTTTTAAGAAATGACCGACACTCTGACCCGCTGGTTTTTCAACCGGTGGGGGGCTACGGCGGTGATCACGTCACGTGCTTTGTCGCGCGGTACAGCAGCAATGGCACTGTGGTCATCAATGACGATCTTGCCGACTTCGTCGGGTGCGAGACCTCCTTTCTGAATCAGGTAGCCGGCTATGTCGCCGCGCGATATTTTCTCACGTTTTCCGGCGTTGAAGTATAGTGTGGCACGATCCGATCGTATGGGGTCGGTACTTACCGATGAGGGCGTGTACTGGCGGTCCCAGGTGATATACTCCGGTATGTTTTCTCCGTCGGCGATTATAGAGTAGACGGTGCCAGACGCACCCATACGCGCCGTGCGTCCGTTACGGTGGGTCCAGTTTTCGACGGTAGGAGGCAGGTGATAGTGAATGACGCTGCCTACGTCATCGATATCAAGTCCGCGTGAAGCGAGGTCGGTACTGACAAGTATAGGGGTGGAACCGTTGTTGAGCATGTCGACGGCAAGACGGCGTTCACGTTGTTCAAGACCACCGTGGTATAATCCGGCGGGAAATCCCTCTTTGACAAGAAGCGAGTGTACACGCTCGGCGCTTTCACGGTGATTGACAAAGACGATGGCGCGCTGATTGGGAAGGGAGTACAGCAATTGTATGAGGGTGTCGATTTTATCACGTTCGGGAGAGTCGACGCGTACAAACTGCATGCGGTTGCGCGGTTGCGCGGTACGGTCGGTGAAATCAATTGTCTCAAGATGGTTGAGGCGCAGGAAGTCGGGCATCTCGGCAATGGCTGTCGCTGATGTCAGTATGATAGTCGACAGGTGGTCCATGCATCGTACGATGCGGCGCATTTCGTCGTAAAAACCAAGCTCAAGCGACTTATCGTACTCATCAAGTACAAGCGTAGATACGGTAGCGAGGTCGAGTTGGCGTCGGGTGAGATGATCGAGCAGTCGTCCCGGAGTTGCGATGATGATGTCAGGAACTACCGACAGCGAGTTTACTTCGTCGGTCATCGAGTGTCCACCATAGAACGCTACGCATTTCAATCCCTGTGCAACGGGTCGCACTACTTCATAAATCTGTAGAACGAGTTCGCGTGACGGGGCAATTACTACGGCTGACACGGCACCTTCAGTATGGCGCACGGCACGCAACATGCGTAACGTGAAAGCAAGAGTCTTGCCCGTCCCGGTGGGAGCGAGCAAGACAATTTCTTTTGCGGGAGTGACAGCCATCAGTTGCTGCATCTCGTTGAGCTTCTCAATACCGAGACGCTCGGATATGTTGGCGATTATTTTCTTTGTTTCCATATATCATATAACGGAGGACTGAAAGAATTGTTTTATCGCGGACCGCCGCCGGGAGGAGGACCACCGGGACCAAACCGGTGTTGGTTGCGGCTGGCGGGTTCGTTACCTTTACCGAATGTGTTGAAACGGTAGGTGAACGTCAACATAGCATAGCGGGTAAGCGTGTTGTACTCGGTATCATCGATATAGTTTGCCGTGACAGAGCGGTTGACTGACTGTTGCTGATGGAGGATGTCGTAGACCTTGAGCATTACTGTAGCCTGCTTGCCTTTGAGGAACTGGTAGGAGATTGATGCGTTCCACATCCATGTGTTGGTGTCGAAGCCGTTGGCATAACCTTTTGTCGCCTGGAAATTGAGGTCGGTGTTGAGTATAATGCCTATGGGTGTGTACCAGTACCCGTTAAATATTCCACCGTAGTTGTGGACAGTAGGATTGTTGCCTATGTTGGTTGAGTTGAATGTCGTCTGTATGCGGTAAGTAGGACGAAGTTCAAACTCAAAGTTTTCGGGACGATAGGCAAATGAGAATGACTCGGCGAGCATTATCGAGCGGCTGGTGTTTCGTAACATGTTATTGAAACCGACCGTCTGGCTGAAATTGGCAAAGATATTGTTGTTGAAAGTAAACGCTTTGTTGCGCAACGGTTGAGAGAACATGTTCATGATACGTCCGTTCCACACTCCATTTACGTTTTCGTAGGTCGTGAACTGAGCGCCTGTCTCCTGATTGTAGCTGGTGCGCGAGATGATGCTGTTCTGGGAGATGCGCACGTCAGCCATAGTCATGATTGACTGCTGTGACTCGGGATTGAAGCTTTGGAAGCGCAGACGGATGTTGTGGTTGAACGTCGGGTCCAGATCAGGATTACCTTGAACGACACGCAAGGGGTCAGAGTAATCGGCTACCGGCTGCAACTGATTCATTGAAGGTTGCGAGCTACGTCCCATGTAGTCGACATTGAGTGTGCGTTGAGGTCCAAACTTGTAGCGGAAGCGGAGGAATGGTGCGAAGTTCCATACCCATCGGGTGGGAATTGACTTGGCGTCGTGCATCAGGTTGATGCTCCGGGACATCGAGGGGACGAGTGACAGTCCGGCATCAAGAGTGTATGATCTGCTTACCTTTTTATAACCGACGCGTATGTCCTGATTGAAGAAGTCGTTTCGGAACCGGTTGCTCAACGAGTCAATAAGGACGTCTCCGTTCTCGTCAATCGTAGGTACGGGGATGTCGTAGGCGACACCGTTGACCAGATAGTTCCAGAAATCGGTCTCTGACAGAACGACCGGGCGATCATATACAAGTTTGTCGGCATTGTTCCATCGGTATGAAGCGCGGTAGGCGACGGTCAGGAAGTTGCCGTTTTTAACGTTTCCGAGGGGCTCGGTCCAGCTTATTCGACCGCTTACAGAGTTGCTCCAGGTGTGGTTGTCGGTGAATTGGTCATATATGTCGAGCGAGTCGTTGAACTGGTAGAACATGTTGTAGGCATAGGTGTTGCTGTGTTCCCGCACGTTGGAGAACTGGTAGTTCCCGAATATTGACAGCGATCTGCCGCGATGTTGCTTGAACTGGTGGTTATATATTAGTCGACCTGATGCTTCATAGGACTTTCCGTGAGAATTACCAAGTGATAAGCTGAGGTTCTTACCTTGAGTGATCGACAGCTGGTCGCTCTCGGAATCATTGATGTTGACCGACATGCGCGGGCGGAAGTCAAATGAGTTGAATGAGTCAGGTTTCCACTCGATGCGGAAATCAGCACGCACGTTGTGTCCTTTATCTGTAGCGTCAGACGTGCTGGCAGTCGTATAGGGGTTTTCAAGCAGATATTCACGGTTCTGACGCTTGCGGGTGTCACGGTCGGAGTGGGAGTACATCACGTCACCGCCAAATCGGATTATTTCTTCTTTGCCGATATTGAAGTTGACGCCAAATGACTGTGAGTTGTTGATGCCCTGGTTGCCTCCGAAACGACGGAACCGATTGCCGTTACCATCGGTAAAACCAAGCTCGTTGGTGTTGTTGGCATTGCCAATGAATGTCAGCTGATTGCCATTCCAGAAACGGTTGATGTTGAATGTGCCCTGGTAACGGTCGTCAGTGCCGTATCCAGCTTCAACTGTGCCAAACCATCCGTTTTTCATGCCTTTTTTTACGGTGAGGTTTATTACTGTCTCGTCCTCACCGTCATCGACTCCGGTCATGCGTGCCAGGTCACTTTTACGGTCTACGACCTGAAGTTTGTCGACCATGTTGACCGGAAGATTTTTTGAGGCGACCTTGGGGTCATCGGAGAAAAATTCTTTGCCATCGACAAGAATCTTGGTCACCTCCTTACCGTTTGCCGTGATCTTACCATCAGTATCGATTTCGACTCCCGGCAGGCGTTTGAGCAAGTCCTCGACCACGGCGTTGGGCTGTGTCTTGTATGAGTCAGCGTTAAACTCAACAGTGTCCTCCATTACTTTTATAGGCGTCTTGATGCCTATTACGGTTGTCTCTTTCAGCAATATTGACGACTCGGACATTACGATAGTGTCGGCGGAAATGTTCTTTGATCCGACTGAAATGTTTTTGTAGGCTTTGTTGTACCCCAGATATGTAGCCTCAAGAATGTACTTGCCTTTGTTTACATTTGTGATGCGGAATTGTCCGTTCATGTCGGCGATGGAAGCTTTGATGAAACTACTGTCACGGCTGGCAAGTAATCTGACTGTCGCATCGGGAAGCGACTCATGAAAATTGTCGGTTATGACTCCGGTTATGTCAGCGGCGGTGGCGACGGTAGCCGAGATCAGAAACAGTAATGCAGTTGAAACGTTTTTGAAAATAAATTTCATTTTATTGGTTGGAAGTTGTTAATATTCTTCTTTGATTACGACACAATAAAGTAGACGCACTTCACCCCTCATGGTTTAACTTTATAGTATCAAAATACGACCAATCGGGCTTTTTTATCGAAAAACGGAACTATTTTTTGATTTGTTAAGAATTATAAAATCAAAAATCAGGACAAAGTTACAAAAAATCCGTAGCCTGACCGGAATGTACGGTCATATTAATCGTTTCCGGGGAGATTCAGGGTGATGGTCGGCATGTGTCGGCGTTGTAGAACAAAGGGACACTCCCGAGTGTTTTATTTATATAAAAAGTATTATAGATTATAAATGAATAACGGACTATGAAAAAGACAAAATATATTCTTTTAGCAATAACAATGTTGTCGGGGGCGACTATAGGATTCAGCGGTTGCGTCCCGTTTGTCGACGGCGCATTTGACGATACATATTATTATTCACCATCTGTAGCGCCCCCGACGGCATTTAATAACGTACCATGGTACACGCCGGCGCCACCGGCTTTTTATCCCGGCTATAATCCGTGGAATGTGCCGCCACAACCGGTTCCTCCGCGTCCCTCTATAGGTGGGTCCAATAGACCTCAGGCTCCGTCCAATTCCAACCGTCCGGCACAGCCTTCAACTTCGGGACAGCGTCCCGGTGCCGTGACAATAGCTCCATCAGGTGGAAGCGGCATCTCGGGAGCGACCGGCAGCAGTCAGAACGGCAATCGCGGCGGAGCCACAGGCAGGCACTGATCAGAATTCAGTGAATGCAAGAGGCAGAGTCGACTTTACCGACGGTAAAATGTAGACCGACTTATCTCCGACGAGGATTACTCGCACATTTTCACCGGCAAGAGTCTCATATTCCAGAAGCGCCTGACGGCATGCTCCGCAAGGTGCCACAGGTTGTGAGACAAAGGCGTCGGAGGTGTCGCGGGCGGCAATGGCGATGGTTCTGAACTTTGCCTCAGGATAGCGGGCGTGAGCGTAAAAGCAAGCCGACCGTTCGGCACATGTGCCTGAAGGATAGGCTACGTTTTCTTGATTTGAACCGGTGATTACCTCGCCGTTATCAAGTAGAATAGCTGCTCCTACCTTGAATTTACTATAAGGAGCGTAAGAGCGGAATGTCGCTTCGCGTGCAACGTCGACAAGGCGGAGGTCGGTCTTGTCGAGCTCGTCATAGCTCGCTTCTATAATCGGGGTCGATATTACGATTTCTTTCATTTTGCTGATGACTTTATGGGGGTGAAGAATCAGTTAAGTTGCGCAAATATAATCAATTTATGGTGAGAAATGGCGTAAAGCCGGGTTGAAAATCAAAAAAAATGGGAGTTTAGGTGTGAAATGTGCCTCTTTTGTTTTGTCGGTTGGGAATAATCTATTAATTTTGCGGTTCGTAAACGATACTGTATATGGGAATCGTTGTGCGAAATTGTAAACAAAGAAAAATTAACATAATCACATGGCAAAAAAGAATGAGCCCGTTGAGGCACAAAACGCAATCGACAATCTTGACGATACTCTGAAAGGAGTAAGCCGTAAGCTTGAGGACAACAAGAAAGTAATCTACACGGTGGCAGGCGTAGTGCTTGCACTTGTCGTAATCGCACTCGTATATTTCTATATGTTCCGTCAGCCGGGCATCCAGAAGGCTAACGATGCAATCGGCAGTGCCGACGTGCAGCTTGCACTCGGTAACGATACTATCGCAATGCAGAAATACATGTCGGTAGCCGACAATTCGGGTTACGATGCAGGTAACCGTGCAGCTCTTCAGGCAGCTATTCTCCTCTATAAGGAAGGTAAATATGAGGAAGCCCTCAAGTATGTGAAAAAATACGATCCTACAGAAAGCATCATCGGTGCAGCAGCTTACTCACTTGAAGGTGACTGCTATGTTAACCTTGATAAACTCGGAGACGCAGTGGACGCTTACAAGAAAGCTATCAAGACGTCGGACGACAACAAGGCTTATACCCCGTTCTTTATGCTGAAACTTGCTCGTGTATATCGCGCTCAGCAGGATTATGCGGCTGAAGCCAAGATTTACGAGGAAATCGTTAAGGATTATCCTCAGTATGGTTCGATGAACAATATCAACATCGAGAAGTATCTCGAACGCGCAAAGCTCGAAGCTGCGAAATAAGAATAATATCAAGATATAAATCTACGGCAAAGCCGGTGGACGGACATATAATGCCGTCGACCGTTTGTCGGGAAAAAATAAGAAGAGGTAAACCGGTTGTGTTTGCCTCTTTTTCTGTTGAGATTATTAGTGTCAGCGTTGAGGCGTGATGAATATTATTAAGACTGATTTGTAGCCATGTAGGGCTGATTCACGATATAATAAAATTATGAATAAGGACAATAAGGCTAATCTTGAAGAACTGTTGCACATGCCTGAAGGGCGATTGTTGTGGCGTTATAGTGTTCCTGCAGTCGTGGGGATGCTTGTGATGCAATTGTATAATATTGTTGACCGTGCGTTTATCGGTCATGTTGTGGGAGCCAAAGCTATAGCCGGACTCGCAATCACGTTTCCCGTCATGAACGTGACGACAGCTCTCGGAGTGCTTATCGGAGCCGGTGCGTCGGCGCGGCTGTCGATAATGCTCGGTAACGGGGATAACGATAGTGCCCTTAAAGTCCTTGGCAATGCGTTGGTGTTGACACTGGGAATCGGCATCCTGTATCTCGGCGTTTTTGCCTGGTTTCTCGATGATCTGCTGATGTTGTTCGGCGCTACGGAAGCGACACTTCCTTACGCGCATGACTTTATGGCTTATATCCTGCCCGGACTTCTGTTGATGAATCTTACATTCTCGTTCAACAATCTGATGAGGGCATCAGGATTCCCCGTCAGAGCGATGGTGACGATGTTTATCGGTGCCGGGCTCAATATACTGCTTGCCCCGCTGTTCATATATGTGTTTGATATGGGCATAAAGGGAGCGGCAATAGCAACCGATATCTCTATGGCAGTGTCGACAGTGTTTGTCATGGCTCATTTCGTGCGAAACAATGGTCCTATCAAGTTTCGTAGAGGTATCTATCGGCTCGATCGCAGAATTGTGTGGGGCATCGTAGCGATAGGTGCGGCTCCCAGTATAGTCAATGTTGCAAGCTGTCTGATAAATATATTAATAAACAATACACTGCTCAAGTTTGGCGGCGACGAGGCAATAGCATCGGCGGGCGTGTTTGTTACGTTCGCGTCAATGCTTGTCTCGGTAATCATAGGCATCTGTCAGGGCATGCAGCCTATTATCGGATACAATTATGGCGCCGGTCGGTTTGATCGCCTGAAACGCACGTTCTGGTATGCTGTGGGTGCATCGACTGTAGTCAGCGGGATAGGCTGGGGGATTGCCCTCATTTGCCCCGATATGGTTGCGCGCGTGTTTATTTCCGATGATACGCTCATCACTGCTACGGGAGCAGCACTTTCGATAGCTATGATGGTATTCTGGATGGTAGGATTCCAGATTGTGTCGACTACCTTCTTCCAGTCGATAGGTAAAGCCGGGAAATCGATATTCCTTAGCTTGACCCGACAGGTTTTGTTTCTGATCCCTCTGATGCTCATCCTTCCCCGCTATTACGGACTCGACGGAATATGGGCGTCATTTCCGTCCGGCGACTTCTGTGCCACGTTGGTAGCGGCAATCATGATAATAGTCGAAATGAGGCATCTTAAAAAATTATCGGCATCGTCAGTCCCGGCTTGATTTAAGCCCGTCCACTGATAATGGAAAGGCGGATCTCCTGATGATGGAGACCCGCCGTCTTAATTTAACGATCAATATATTACCTAATTTTATTTAATCGCGATTTTTTTCACCACCGAGCCTTGACGGACTATGTAGTAGCCTCGCTCAAGACCTTCAATCGACGTGCTGACCTTGATGCCACTGAGATTATAGACTTCATATTCAGCTCCATAGTCCACCTCATAGTCGATTTTGTTGACACCTGTTGTCGGGTCATCATTTAAACTGTTTTTGTAAACCGTTACTTCTAATACCGGTCCGTCGGCATAGAGAGTCTCAGCGATGATATTGCAGCTACGCGTCTCTTCGCTGCGGGCACGTGAGATGATATCGCTGATGTCGGCGTGGATAGTCACTAAGCCGTTTTCGTCGACTGTGGCGATGTCGGGGTTGGTTGACCGCCAGAAAATCTGGGGCATGGTTACGTTCTCAGGTAGAACTTTAGCCGTCAATTGGAACGTTTCACCCGGTTTGCCACTGATTTCCTGAGTCTCTCCCTCTATCTTGACGGGTGAAACCATAGTATAGCTGTCAAATCGATTCCAACAGGTACTTGCGTTATAATATGCGTTGACTACCGAGTTGTCGCCGGGATCCTGTAACCATAGTTTTCCGGTGTAGCTGCTGAAGGTGTCATCAGGAGCGGTCGGGGGCACTTGGGCTGTGATACTGACAGTATTAGCCGGCGCTCCTGCGAAAGCATTTGTGCCGATTGACTTGACGCTGTGTCCCATTATGATTGATTCAAGACCGGGGATGTTGGCGAAAGCCTCGTCGCCGATCGCAGTCAGACTACTGCCAAGCTTTAGCGTCTCAATCTTGTCGCACCCCTTGAATTCCGATGAGCCGATTTCAGTCATCATGTTACCGATAGTCAATTTCGTTATATCGCTACCCTCAAAATAGCCTGCGGTAAATGGACGACCGATGAAAAGCTCCTGAATAGGCACATTATAGAATACATTTTCGCTAAATTCAAGGATATTTTCACCGTCAAGTAGCGAGATTGAAGTAAGTGCGCAGCAATCTTTGAACGCATTGTTGCCGATAGTCCGGACTGAGTTCGGAATTTCAATAGAGGGTAGATTGGAACAACCATAGAAAGCTAAGTTACCGATATACTTGACTGAGTTAGGAATTTCAACTGATGTTAATCCGAAGCAATTATAAAAAGCGCCATAGCCTAAAGATTGGATTGAATTGGGTATAACGACCGAAGTCAGTCCGCTGCAGTAGGCGAAAACCCCCTCGTTAATAGTATCGATTGAGTTAGGGATTTCGATCGAAGTCAGTCCGTTACAATTGGAAAAAGCATATTTATCGATAGTCTGGACTGAGTTGTCAAGAGTGATTGATGTCAGTCCGAAACAATTTTGGAAAGCATTCGCACCTATAAACTGGACTGAACTGCCAATATTGACCGATGTCAGTTCGATACAACTGAAGAAAGCATACGCACCGATAGATTGGACTGAGTTGGGGATTTCAACCGACGTCACTTCTTCACCTTTAATATATAGGTGATTTGCATAATATAGGGGATTTGCAAATGAATTTTCAAAATTAATTTTACAAAGAGTCTCGATACTTTCAAACTCGGCTTTTTCCAGTCCGCTACATCCTTCGAAAGCATAGGATCTGATAGTCTGAACTGATTTGGGGAGCACCACCGATGTCAGTCCGCTACAGTTGATAAAAGCACCGTGGTCAATAGTCCGGACTGTGTTGGGTACGGTATATTCTCCCTCGAGAGACAATGGAGCAAAATAGATAGCTGATTTTTCAGGACCGTAAACCCATCCGTCCTCAATTATCGCGCCCTCGGCAGGGTAACAGAGGCAGAGACCGGTTGGGAATGGATTGCTTATATTATCCGGATATGCTGATTTTTTTAACTTACTACATTTATAGAAAGCGTTCTCACCGATAGTTTGTACAGAGTTTGAGATAATGACCGAGGTTAGTT
>CAYTWG010000003.1:23064-70453 GCA_964442005.1 uncultured Bacteroides sp.
CGCTACAATAAGCGAAAGCCAACTGACCGATAGTCCGTACCGAGTTGCCGATAGTTACCGAAGTTAAATTGTTACATTCATAGAAAGCGTTCTCACCGATAGTTTGTACAGAGTTTGGAATAATGACCGAGGTTAGTTCGCTACAATAAGCGAAAGCCAACTGACCGATAGTCCGTACCGAGTTGCCGATAGTGACCGAAGTCAAATTGTTACATTCACCGAAAGCGGCAGATTCGATAGTCTCGACAGAGTTTGGGATAACGACTGAAGTCAGACCGCTACAATAAGCGAAAGCCAACTGTTCGATAGTCCGTACCGAGTTGCCGATAGTTGCCGAAGTCAAATTGCTACATTCATAGAAAGCGGAATATCCGATAGTCTCGACAGAGTTTGGGATAACGACCGAAGTCAGTTCACTACATTCGAAGAAAGCGTTGTAGCCAATAGACAGAACTGTGTATTCGTCGTTTCCGTCTGACACTTTTGATGGCAAGATAAGGTCTCCGCTCGCTGATTTTCCATCATAAAGTTTTACGGTCTTAGCATTTCTGTCTATAATTTGATAGGAAATACCATTATAGTTGAAATCATAACCATAACAGCAAACGGGTAATAGCATCGCCAACAAAATTAGTAGTAGCTGTTTTTTCATAAGTGGGGTTGAGTGCTTCGGTTCTCCTCTCGTCGGCGGTTTAAGTAGGGATAGAAAATGAAAAAGCGTAGGAGTCTGTATCTGTTACCGTCCTACACTTGGAGGCTTCTCGCATTGCCCTGTTGATGTCGGACGGCAACGCAGAAGCCCACGCTTGTATATGCAACAGTAGCGTTCGGATGTTCCTTTCCCAAGGAACATGCCGAAAGCATGATATTACATTACCACGGGCATCTACCGTTGCTCAATCCTTGACATCAACATGAAATTTTGCGAGAATTTCCAAGTGTCAAGAATCAGCGCTGATAAACGCTTTCTTTATTATGTTAAAACAACATCCCGCCTCGCTTTACCCTGGACCGGGCTTCTGCAATAGCGGTCTGCGCCACAAAAATAGTAAAAATTTCTAAAACTATCGTATGATATCCACGTTAAAATTACAGCATAATTTTTTGCAATTAGTCTTATTATATGCGTGGATTTCCGGGGAAAAATAGCAATGGCGCGTCAAATCACTTGATGCGCCATTGTTATAGAGATAAGTTCCCTAACGTGGTTATGCTTTTGAAGTATTCTTGACATCAACAAGAATATATTGTTTTATCTGTTTCATAGGTTAAGACGTCTGAAATGGTGAAAGGTTTAATTTAGCACATGAGTTTTTCCAAAAATTAACAGGATATAACACTTGTACCGTGTGGCGCGAGTGTATAAAAAAGGTCGCGTCATTGATGATTCAAGACGCGACCTTTTTAATGGTTAAAATGCGAAGTAATGTTGAGGAGAAGTTTCCTCCACGGCATGATTTTATTTCACGATGATCTTAGCGGTAGCCTTGTCTCCGTCAGCGTTTACAGCTGTTGCGACATAAGTGCCTGCCGCAAGATTGGCAACGGTTACCGAGTCATTACCGGTTGCGATAAGTGCTCCGGTTGTGCTGTAAACAGCGAGGCGGCATCCGTCAGCGACGATGGCATTGCCGTTGAAGCTGATAACGGGTTCATTGTTTTCGGTTGCTATGTTGTCAACACCTGACAGACTCTTGGTAACAGTGACATTACACTTGGCATTGCAGATATCAACAACTGTAGTGCCGGGGTTGAGTGCATTGAACTCGACCGACATTGTGTTGCCAAAGAAGGTGTAGGCTCCTGTCATTTCAACAACCTGCTCGTCGCAGTTGAAGTAGAATGTGTCAAACAGATTCTCTTCAGTAACGGGTATGCGGCTTACAAAGATAACGTTGATGTTAAACTGCTTGCCGACCTCGACTTTGATTTCTGTGGGGTTGGCGTAAGAACCGGTCTCGTGGCAGAGAGCGGGATCCCAGTCTGAAGCCTCGTTCCAGATGTCATTGCCATAAGAGAAGCCAAGAGTGTTCTTGAACCAGTTGAGATCGAGCTGGTCGCTGTCAATATCAGCACCCTCAGTTGTATTTTCGGCTGCATTTATATCGCTCTGTCCACGGTTCAGTGTAGAGATAACGTAGTTATTGCTGATGTTGTACTCTGTAGCCATCGGAACTGTAGAGTAGATGGGTTTTCCTTCAGAATCGTAGTTCTTGACGTCAGGCTCCTCGTTAACACTGGTCTTGCCGACAATACGGTGGATTGTTTTGTGCTCGGCAGGATAGCGGGGCTCGCGTACAGGTGTGTATCCGGTGAGAGAAGTGAGGTTGACAAAGCAACCGGTGATTACGTCGCCATAGTCGACTGATGTGCCCGAATCGCCTCCTGAATTCTTGGGATTGAGGAGACCTACTACACCACCGGCACAGGGACCAAAGTCATAATTTACTGATACGGGCGAGGTTGCTGCGACAGAACCTTCCACGTAGCAGTGCTTGATAGGACCACGCATTGACTCGCCTACGATACCGCCCACTGTGTTGCATCCTGCGATATCGGCATCGACATGGCAGTCGGTGACAAATACGTCAGATGCGATACAACCGGCTATACCACCAACAGTTGACTCTCCGGTAAGCTGACCCATGAATGAGCAAGCGTTGATTTTTGTGCCTGTTCTTGTCTGACCGGCAATACCTCCTACCGTGTTGGATGCCGGTAGATAGATGTCGGCAGATGTTACGGAGCAGTTGTTAATATTTGAGTTGAGAACAGCGTTGCCGACTATACCACCGAATGTATAGTCTTTTTCTGAACTTTTAAATGTCGCACCATGTATGTGAACGTTATCAATCGTACCCTGAGTGAGATTCCCGACTATGAATCCGACGTATGAGCTTGTGATATCGCCCATTGATGCACCTGTGATAGTGAGGTCCTTGATAATGGCAGTCTCGCTATTGACATTCTCAAAGATACCGTTACGACCCTCAAAGTGTATGCCTTTGATGGTGTGGTTGTTGCCGTTGAGAGTGCCTTTGAAGTCACCGGGAATGCTATGGAATGTGTATCCGTCACCATCGATATCGTTAATGATTTCATAGTGAGCTGTCAAGTTATGCTTAATCAGCTGGAGGTCTCCGATAGTGGCAATCTTGTAGGGATTTTCGAGAGTTCCGTCTCCTCCATTTTCAAAACTTGAGAGCGGAAGAAGGTGATATTCGTTGGTGTATGTCGCATTGTTGGCATATACAATTTGAAGAGTTGGATTGTTATCGGCGTTAAGTAGTGCGATAAAACTTAGGGCACCTTTGTTGTCATCAGGAGTGGCTGTAAAGAGGGTCGAGCCATTGGTGCTGACAACAGTAAGTTCTTCGTTGGTCGCGGTTGAGCCGGCGGCGATATAGCGCTTGACAAGCCACATGTATTCGCGTGCCGGATCGGTATTGAAAAGATAGGGAGACAGTGCGCTCTGTTCGATATATACAGTGGCAAGAGCAATGTCCTTTCCAAGATTGATTTCATCGACGTGGGAGATATCTCCGTCGGTAGTTACCCATGCCACATCTTCAATTACGTCACCGTTGTTCTCCGTAACGTTCATTGTCTCGAAAGCATATTCATAGGAATTGCCTACCGGGTAGCGGTCTACGTTAACTTTAAGACCTATACCGTTTATATTAGAGGGGAGTGCAAGGATTTCGTTACCTGAATAAATGTCGATGAAGTGGTAGGTGGCTGCCGATGCAGTATCGTCGTTAGTCACGATAAACATGAACTGACGTTCTTTACCGGGAATATCGCTGAGCCCCAGATAATTATCGGAGTTCTCGATGATTGTCATAGTTGTCTCACCCTCAGCGTTAACGTGGAAGAATGATTCAAGATAGTTGTCATCATCGCTTAACTGATACTTCTGTACGGTAAGAATGAAGTCGATCTGGTCACCGTTGAAGATGAAGTCGCCGTCATAGTCAAGAAGACCTACGCTGAAGAACTTTAACAGGATGTTGCTGTCGGGATCTTCCTGAGAGGTGGGAATTTTAGTGTGCTGGAGGTGTGTGAGCTCCGAGCCGTATCCACTGTAGGTATAGATGTCAACAAGCAGATTGTTGTCGGGAGTGGGGTTACCATTGCCTGTTTCGTCGGGACCGACGGCGTTGTCATAGAACATCTTTTCGTAGCGCTGGGTTACGAAATAAGGCGTTTTATCGTGCACAAAAGAGATAAACGGGGGAGTCGACATCAAGTCGCCGGGGAGTGTGGGATACGGCGTTTTTATCGTATGGATGCACTGAAGCTCACCACTGTATGAAACTTTTTTGTAAGTGGTGATGGTCTGGTAACAATTCATCAGAAACTCCGGATAATCGTCAAATGAGTAGTCATCAGGATCAGCAGTCTCTTCGGTTATAAATGATATATAGAAGTCCTCTGACCATGAGTCCTTGGCTCCGTTGATGATAGCACAGGGATAACCTTCAATCTGAGCGATACATTTTGAGTTGCCGTTTTCATCGGTAGCACCGTTAAGCGAGTATGCCTTTGAGTAAGAGTGTACGGCATATCCGTATTCGGGACCCGTATTCATCATGAGGGAAACATAGATCTCATAATTGTTGTCGTAGTTGAAGAATTTCTGAGTAACCTGAGAACCGATTGATGCTGCCGCTAAACGGGTTTCTCCTTCTCTAAAAGTGACAGTATCGGATATTTTGCCGATTAGATTAAATTCAGAGTCGTAAATAGTGTAGGTATACCCTTTGACCAATTTTTCGGTGTAGGCTTCGTATTTTACAAGCTCAATATCATATTCAGCCGTAAAATGCCAGCTTGAGCCGTCGGGACCGTCAAGATATCCTACTTCATTAGACTCGGCGAGCGTCATTGTCTGACCCGGGGCAACTTTTCTTGCTTTAGATGTCTTATCGAATTCAAACGGGTTGTGAGCTTTAGGTTTTGTTGCGTAGCAGAACGGATTTTTCTGCATAGGCGTCTGAAAGGTTGCAGGCTGGGGCGATGTTGCGATGTTGATGGCTGAAGCGTCAACGGGAACGCACACTGCAGCAGCAAGCAACAGAGTACAAGGAAGATACTGTAAATGCTTCATTGGTAATGTGTTATGGTGTGGTTATTAATTAATTCAGTGTGATTAGAACTTGTTTGGATATGATTTGGATGATTGTTGATGTAAAATTAACGCGCAAATTTATGAAAAAAAATCGAATTATGTAAATTTCTTGTGATAAATTATTATTCATTTAATAGGTTTTGTGATAATTTAAATTAAAAGGTGTTTTTTTTAACGAGAATAATTTAGGGAATAAGTGATGTAAGTTAAAAAAACAATGTCGACTGTCACTTAATTGATAATTTCTGCGTAAATTTGCAGCCGTAAACTAATTAAAGTAAAAAGGAAAGATTTTTTTAGCGATATAGAATGAATGTAGCTATTGTTGGCGCGAGTGGCGCAGTGGGTCAGGAATTTTTAAGAGTCCTTGATGAGCAGAATTTCCCGATTGACGAGCTTTTGCTCTTCGGGTCAAGCCGTAGTGCCGGTCGTGTCTATAAATTCCGTGATCGTGAGTGTGTTGTCAGAGAGTTGAAACATAACGATGATTTCAAGAATGTTGATGTAGCGTTTGTTTCAGCGGGCGGCGGCACGTCTAAGGAGTTTGCCGAAACAATAACCCGCCACGGCGCTTTGATGATTGACAATTCAAGCGCGTTCCGTATGGATGAGGATGTGCCTCTCGTTGTCCCCGAAGTCAACGGTGATGATGCATTTGTGGCGCCTCGTGGCATTATTGCCAATCCCAATTGCACTACTATCCAGATGGTGGTGGCGCTTAAGGCGATTCATGATCTTTCCCCAGTGCGGCGTGTGCGGGTGGCAACCTATCAGGCTGCGAGCGGTGCCGGTGCGACGGCGATGGATGAGTTGGTGCGTCAATATACTCAGCTTGGTGCAGGCGAAACACCTACGGTGGAGAAATTTGTCCATCAGCTTGCCTATAATCTTATTCCTCATATTGATTTCTTTACCGATAACGGCTATACCAACGAGGAGATGAAGATGTATCGTGAAACAAAGAAGATCATGCATGCTCCTACGCTTGATGTCAGTGCTACATGTGTTCGTGTTCCCGTCCTCCGTGCCCATTCCGAGGCTGTCTGGGTCGAGACCGAACGTCCCGTATCGGTCGAAGAGGCACGTAATGCTTTCACCAATGCGCATGGTATAACGCTTGTCGACACGTGTGAAGCAAAGGGATATCCTATGCCGCTTGATGTTACCGGTAAAGATGATGTATATGTAGGTCGTGTGCGTAAAGACCTTACCGATGAGTGTGGTCTGTCGTTCTGGGTTGTCGGTGACCAGATAAAGAAAGGTGCCGCGCTTAATGCTGTTCAGATAGTTCTTTATATGATAGAGCACGGGTGGAAACGTTGAATATGATTACGCTTGCGGTGCAGGGTCCCCTTGTCACCAATCCGGTTACGATATTTTTTATCGTGCTTGTAATCATTTTGCTTGCTCCAGTTCTGCTCAATAAGCTCAAGATTCCCCATATAATAGGAATGATTGTTGCCGGCGTTGCCGTTGGACCCGATGGTCTCAATGTTCTCGCCCGTGACAGTAGTTTCGAGGTTTTCGGTCAGGTAGGACTGCTTTACCTCATGTTTCTCGCGGGGCTTGAGATAGATATGTACCACCTGAAGCGTAATCTTAAACGCGGATTGGTATTTGGCTTGCTGACATTCTTTATTCCTATGTTGATGGGAGTGGTGGCAAGCGTTTATCTGCTCCATATAGATTGGCTTACGTCAACTCTACTTGCCTCAATGTATGCCTCTCATACATTGATAGGCTATCCTGTTGCGGCACGATATGGCGTGACCAAGAGTCCCGCCGTCCTGATCTCGATTGTCGGTACGATTGTTGCCGTTATCGGAGCGCTGCTCGTACTTGCGGCTACGGTCAATATCCATCGTGTGGGACAGTTTGAAATAGGTGAGTTGATGTGGCTGATAGCCAAACTTGTTATTTATTGCCTTGCCGTTCTTTACTCCTATCCCCGTGTGACCCGCTGGTTTTTTAAGACCTACGGTGATAAGGTGACACAGTTTGTGTATGTGCTTGCCATGGTGTTCCTATCGGCATGGGTAGCCGGAGTAATAGGGCTTGAGCCCGTTCTCGGTGCGTTCTTTGCCGGGCTGGTGCTTAACCGTTATGTTCCGGTGACCTCTCCGCTGATGGGTCGCATAGAGTTTGTAGGCAACGCGCTGTTTATTCCCTATTTCCTTATCGGGGTAGGTATGATGATTAATCTTAATGTCATAGCCAACATAGACACTCTCATAGCTGCCGGAATAATGCTTGTTGTAGCCCTTGTCAGCAAGTGGCTTGCCGCGTGGATTGCCCAGCGCATCTATCACATGGAGCGGGCGGCACGGAGTATGATGTTCGGTCTGACAACAGCCCATACGGCAGTTGCCCTTGCTGTAGTGACGATAGGTTACAACATGTTTCATCCCGATGGAACACGCATGATGGACGAGACGATTCTCAACGGTACGGTACTTGTAATTCTCGTAACCTGTGCTATCGCTCCTATTGTGACATCAGGAGCTGCCGCCCGTATCAAGATAAAGATGATGGAACAGGGCGATGAAGAGGAGATCGGTAACGACGGACCGCACAACGTGCTCATCCCGGTTTCAAATCCTATCACGGCGCAGTCGCTTGTCGAGCTTGCTCTGTTTATGCGCGGACGTAAACGCGGCAACAGTGTGCGGAATCTATATGCACTGCATGTGCGTAACGACAATTCCAACAGTTCCAAGGCAATCGGACGCAACTCGCTTGATCTTGCGCGTCAGGCAGCGATAAGCGTTGACACTGATCTCACGCCGATTGAGCGATATGACCTTAACACGGTAACCGGAGTGGTCAACACGATCGAGGAGCGTGATGTGACCGAGGTAGTGCTTGGCATGCACCGGAAGAACACTGTCATAGACTCTTTTCTCGGGTCAAAGATAGAGCAGTTGCTGAAGATGACCAATCGGATGGTCATAATATCACGTTGTTACATACCGCTCAACACGCTGACCCGTATCGTTGTCTATGTGCCGGAAAAGGCTCAGTTTGAGACCGGATTCCGCCGGTGGGTTGTCGCGTTGGGTAATCTCGCGTCGGAAGTCGGCTGCCGGCTTATTTTCTGTTGTTCCGGTGATGTGCGACCGCTGATAGCCGGAGTCTTGCGTAGCGAGCGTATAGGCGTAAGGGATGAATATCGTGTCCTGGAGGATAGGGGTGACTTTGTGCTTCTTGCTAACCGGGTGCTTGATGATGACCTGTTCGTTATCGTGGGCGCACGTGTGAATTCGGTTTCATACAGTAGTGAGATGGCTGATATGCCGGCATTTCTGCAGCGCTATTTTGCGGGCAACAATCTTGTTATTATTTATCCGGAACAGTTTGGTACCGAAGTCGTTGTCGACTCTTTTGCCGATCCTCTCGCGTCGGATATCGCTGCGACTCCTTCACCGCTATGGCGTAAATTGCGCGGGTGGTGGAGAACTGTCATTTCATGGAAAAAACGATTTACGCAGCGTAATCGCGTGAAGAAAAAGATTGATCTTTAATCAGCAGCCGTGTATCGACTGAAAACGGTCGCGTCACTCTCCTGACTAAAAAATTGTATTAAATGCCGTCAGTTGTTTTATATTAATGTCTAAATTTGTAACTTTACCGTCTCAAAGTTACGAAAATGGAAAAAGGCGAAAAAAAACCGCGTAAGATATTGTTTGTGTGCCTCGGTAATATATGCCGTTCGCCGGCTGCCGAGGGCGTTTTTCGCGCGATTGTGGAGGAACGTGGCAATCCTACCGAATGGATTATAGATTCGGCAGGCACGGGTAACTATCACATCGGAGACCTGCCGGACCATCGTATGCGTGTGCATGCGCGTCGCCGTGGTTACGAGCTGACTCATCGCTGCCGTCAGATCTCTTATGACGATTTTATCGACTTTGACCTGATAATCCCTATGGACAAGTCCAACGAGCGTAACCTTCACCAGCTTGCGCCAAGTCCTGAAGTGGAGCGTAAAATAGTGCCTATGGCACAGTTCCTGACAATGGCAAACCGTTACGACTATATCCCTGATCCCTATTATGAAGGCGCCGAGGGGTTTGAACTTGTGCTCGATCTGCTCGAGAACGGTTGCAACAATCTGTATGAACATCTAATCTCTCAAAAAATAACAGATACCAATGCGTAAATTACTTCTGTCGGTCCTTATTCCGACCGCACTGTGCATGAGTGCTACTACTTCAGTGACGTGGAGGTCGCTCGGAAACGAAGTTACCGAGAACGGCAACCGTTACATCCAGCGATTTGTGGTAAGAAACCACGATGGCGTCAAATATCTTTGTTTCAATATGTTCAAGCGCCCTATGACGCCTGTCAATCCCGAGGATACACTGGAAGTCATAGTCCCCGGATATTACCGTATTTCAAGTCCTCGCTTTGGTAGTGATGCCGATAGCGTGGTTATCGAACTCGCTACTTCGGCTGTTCTATCGGCTCAGAGCTATACCCCTGATGGCGTACATGTCGTTACTGATAAAGGCGAGACCGCGACAGTCAATTACAAGCGTTTCCCCATTGACCGCAAGCGCAGCCAGTGGAGTTGTGGTGATTTTGACCGTGTGCCTTACGGTGACTCGATCTATCGTCTCAATGAGCGTCTTGCATCAAAAGAGGCTGCCGGTCCGTTTGATGTCATACCGTCGTTTAAGAATGTGCAGGTGAGACCCGGTTTTTATAAGCCCGGAGGTCAGGTTGAATTCCGCGAAGTAAAACATGTGAATCCCGAATTTTATCGTATTATTCTCAACGGCGACCAGGCAACTGTCGAGTATGCATCGCCCCGGGGACGAAAGATTGCCGAGCGCGTTCTCGCCAACAATCTGTCGGATGAAAAGAAAGATATACCCAATGCTGTCATAGAGGATTATCCCGATCTGCCTTATCGTGGAATAATGTTTGATATCGCGCGTAACTACACAAAGTTGCCTGATCTGATGCAGATTGCCCAGACTGCTGCGCGTTACCGCATGAACAAGCTGCATTTTCATTTCAACGATGACGAAGCATGGCGTCTTGAGATTCCCGGACTGCCCGAGCTGACCGCAGTCGGTTCCCGCAAAGGTTATACGACCGATGAGCATGATTTCCTGGGTCAGACCTATCGCGGCAATGGCGATCCCAACTATACAGGCGGCTCGGCAAACGGTTATATCACCCGTGACGAGTTTATCGGTTTCTTGCGTGAGTGCGACCGTCTCGGCATCGATGTTATTCCTGAAATTGAGTCACCCGGACATGCACGTGCTGCGATAAAGTCTATGGAAGCGCGTTATCGTGCCACCGGTGATGACTATTACCGGTTGATAGAGGATGGCGATACTTCAAAGTATGAGTCGGCACAGAATTACAGTGACAATGTCATGAATCCCGCTCTCCCCGGTCCTTATCGGTTCTTTGAAAAAGTCGTTGATGAACTTGTTGCAATGTATGCCGAGGCTGGCGTTGAGCTGACCGGTATCCACATCGGCGGTGATGAAGTGCCTCACGGTTCATGGTCAGGAGCGCCGTCGGCTCAGGCTATGATGAAGGAGCAGGGGCTTGCCGGCGAACATGCTCTTCAGGGTTACTACGTGAAACGTCTTGCCGAAATTCTCTCGGCACGCAACATTCCTATGTATGGTTGGCAGGAGGTAGCTATCGGTTATGACAAGGATTTCAATAATGCGGTTTCTCCGCTATTTGGCGGTGTAAATTGCTGGAGCACTCTTTCAGCCGATAATGTCCCTGATCAGGCAGTCAAGGGTGGTTTCCCGGTTATTCTTTCCAATGTCAACCATTTCTATCTTGACATGGTCTATGATTATCATCCCGAGGAGCCCGGTCTGAAATGGAGTACTCCTGTCGATGAGTTGGCATCGCTTCACGGCTATCCGCGTCAGCTGTCGCCCGCCGGGTCGGCTGTCGGTAAGGTTGTCGGAATGCAAGGTCAGCTGTTCTCTGAGACCATACGCGATTTCCCTCAGGTGCAGTATTATTTATTCCCCAAAATGTTCGGACTTGCTGAACGTGCCTGGAATAGCGAACCCACTTACACCGATGCTCAGTTCAACCGGGTGATAGCCGATAATGAGCTCCCGCGTCTTGCCGAGAGAGGCTACAATTTCCGTCTGCATCGTCCCGGTATCATAAAGGAAGGTGATAAAATAAAGATGAACTCGCCCTATGAGGGAGCGGTCATACGCTACACTCTTGACGGCAGTGAGCCTGATGAGAAATCTCCGGTCTATAAATCTCCTATTGACTATACGGGAGAGACGGAGGTGCGTGCTGCGCTTTACCATCTTGGGCATTGCAGCAAAACAACGGTCCTTTATATTGACTGATGAAGCGTAAGCTCGTATATACGACACTATTACTATTTATTGCTACCGTTGCCGTCACTGTGTGTAGTGGCGGCAACGGTAGTATTCACCGTGATTATGCCGGTACAGAGACAATCAATGACGTGGTTGATGACAATGAAGATGTCATCGACAGTCTTCTGCGTGACGTGTTGAGTGTTGGAGAGCGATACAATCCCTATATTGAACATTTTGACTCGATGCCTCCCGGAGGCAGAAAACTCCGTGTCGCGCAGCATGGGGTTCTCGGCAGAATTTTCCGTGACAGCAATTATCATCATCTTGAAGAGGCTGGACTTATAGGTATCACCCCTATCGAATGTGTCGAGGATGCGTGGAATATATCGCGTCCGGTAGTTATGATCAAGTCATGTCGTAATTATTATGTCGACAGCTTGACACATTCGCTGCCGTTTCTTGTGCCGGAAGCCGCGAAACTGCTTGATGATATAGGCAGGTCGTTTCGAGACTCTCTTTCAGTGCGCGGTGGGGGCGATTATCGTGTGAAAGTTACGAGCGTGTTGCGTACGTCCTCCTCTGTCGCCGGTCTGCGGCGGCGCAACCGTAATGCAGTCGAGCGTTCGGCTCACCTCTACGGAACTACGTTTGATCTAAGCTACCTTAAATTTATCTGCGACTCGGTGACCGTGCCGCGTACTCAGGAGGACTTGAAAAATCTGCTTGCTGAGATTATTTATGATTATAAAAGTCAAGGACGTTGTTATGTGAAGTATGAGAGGAAACAGTCCTGTTTCCACATAACCGCGCGTTCAGCCGATACCGGTTCAATTAAAAATCAAGTGAATATCGATGACTGAATCCGAGAACAATAATACGGTTCCAGGTGCTCCACGTCGTAAAAAACGTGTTGCCATACGTGTCCTGAAGGTATTCGTGTGGGCTTTCATCGGATTTATTCTGTTAATATCGCTGGGATGTTCATTGCTTGTCGCAGTGATGACACCGTCGCGGCTTACCCCACTTGTACAGCGTTACGCATCGGAATATCTTAATGCCGAGATTGCTATAGGGCGAGTCGAGCTCACGTTCTGGCACACATTTCCACGGCTCACTGTCGAGATTGACAGTCTTGATGTCATAAGCAAGTCGCTTGATGACGCCGTTATTGCGCGGCATGAACTGTTACCGGTATATGCCGACTCACTTCTGTCGGTCAGACGACTTGCCGGCGGCATTGATCTCGCTTATCTTCTGAAAGGCGATATAAAACTTTATGATTTGCTGATAGACCAGCCGCGTGTAAATATCGTGATTGCTGATGCTGAGCACAATAATTTCAGTATATTTCCTGACATGTCGGAATCTCCGGACGATGATGAGCTGACTATCGATTTGCCCGATATAACGGTTGACCGGTTCCGGATCACGGATGCGTCGCCGATACGGTATTTCTCCGTGCCTGACTCTTTGTCTGCAAGTGTGTCAATCTCTTCGGTGGAACTGTCGGGCAGTGGTGCTCCGCATTATCGTCTGTCGGTCGACGGAGACATGGCGCTTCCGGTTCCCGGACTACTGAAACGTGATCCGCTGACTGTGGGGCTTGATGGACGGTTTTTCTGGAACGCAAGACATCCGCTCGCGCTTAAGATGTCGGATGTGACGCTTTCGGTTGACAGCGTAGAGGTGAATTTCAATGGAGATTTCGATATGTCGGAGGATATAAGGATAAATTCTTTCGATGCACGATTGCGCCCACTTCCGTTGTTGTCGTTACTGTCATACTTGTCCGGTGAAAATGATCCGGCATTTAAGACTATGCGCACTGACATGAAAGTCGTCGCATCGGTGAAACTGACAAAACCTTATGTCGTTACCGACTCGATGACGGTTCCGTCGGCTTTAATAAAGCTTGAAATACCCGAAAGTCATCTTTATTACCATAATATAAAGTTCAATCGTGCCATTCTGTCGCTTGACGTCGATATAGACGGCAACAATCTTGACAACAGCATAGTGACCGTTGAGCGTCTTGAGATTAACGGGAAGGCAATGGATGTAAATCTCACCGGCACGGCTACGTCATTGATTTCCGACCCATTGCTCGACATGCATTTTATCGGCGATTTGCGGCTCGACTGCCTGCCGCGACAGCTGCTTGAACGTTTGCCGTTCAGTATCAGCGGCAGATTGAGCGGTGACGCCGCGATAGTAACGCATAGCAGCTATCTGTCAGCTGACAATTTTCACAAGATGAGGCTTTCCGGCAAGTTGTCACTGGATGAATTTAATATCAAGACTCCCGATAGTGTATCGTATGCTTATATAAGTCGAGCCGACATGAAATTTGGCACGACGGGGAGTTTTATGCGTGATAAGGTTAAGGTCGATTCTTTGCTTACCGTTTCCTTGTCAATTGACAGTACATCGGTCATGTCTGACGGTATAACTATTAATGTTGGAGGAATGAAAGCGGGTGTCGGGACAATCAATCGCAGTGCGTCAAGAGACACGTCGGCGATAAATCCTTTTGGCGGAGTGTTCCGTATGCAGCGATTCTCGCTTAATTCCCGTCCCGACTCTCTTTTGATGAGATTGAGGGATGTCGACATGAGTGCTTCCCTAAGACGGTTTAAGGGACAGAACAAGGTGCCGGAAATTAATTTTAATGCATCGGTAAGAATTGCCGGAATCCGTGACCACGGGATGCGCTTGGTGCTTGCAAAGCCTGAGTTCGGTATAAAGGCTCATATCAGAAGTCGTAATAATAAGCATAAGCATCAGAATCGTTCAATGGCTACGGATTCTGCTGCGGTGGCTCAGGATAATGTATTCGAGGTCGACAGCGGAGTGAAGGCTCTTGTGCGCAGATGGGATATAAGCGGTGAGCTTGCTTCGGCGAGGGTCGGGATGTTTATTCCGGAATTTCCGTTGCGTCAGTCGGTTGACAGTCTGCTTATGAAGTTTTCGACTGACAGCATCGAACTGGTGCGGCTACACTATCGGGTTGGTGAGAGCGAGATGGACGTCACAGGCAAGTTAACCAACATACGTCGAGTCATAAATTCACGCCGTCGCCGGTCAAATCTTACGTTAAAACTTGATGTCAACGCATCCCTCATCAACATAAACGAGTTGTCCAGGACAGCCTTTAACGCGACTGTACCTGACAGTATTCTGTCACCTGAGGATTCAGGATTGTTTAATGATGAAATTCCGGTCGTAATTGATACGGTCGGGACCCGACCGGTCCTTGTCCCTGTCAACCTCGTTTCCGACATTGACATAAAAGCGTCAAAAGTTATATATTCCGATCTCAATCTGCATGATCTGACCGGTCAGATTGAAGTCGCAAACGGTGCTGTAAATTTGCGTGACCTCTCGGCTAAGACAGAGATCGGTAATATAAATCTTACCGCTCTATATTCGGCACCCGACACGGCTGCAATGCAATTTGGCGTCGGCATGAAAATCAATAATTTCCATATTGACAGAATGAAAACAGTGCTGCCTGCCGTTGACTCCCTTTTGCCGGTGATGCGCGAGTTCAGGGGCATCATAAATGCCGATATTGCAGCGACTTCAGCTATAACTCCACAGATGGATTTCAACATTCCGTCGCTCAAGGCTGCCGTTAAGCTTGAAGGTGACAGCCTTGTCCTGCTTGATGCCGACACGTTCAAGATGCTTTCGCGGTGGTTGATGTTTAAGGACAAGAAGCACAACATGATTGACCACATGAGTGTCGAGATCGTAATCGAGGACTCGCAGATTGAGATATATCCGTTTATGTTTGATATTGATCGTTACCGTCTTGGTGTGATGGGGCGTAATGATCTGGCAATGAATCTTGATTATCATGTTTCGGTACTTAAGTCGCCATTACCGTTTAAATTCGGAATTAATGTTAAAGGTAATGTCGATAACCTGAAGATACGTCTTGGCGGGGCGAAATATAAGGAAGATATCGCCTACGGACGTGTCGCTATCGCTGACACAACGCGTATCAACCTTTTAAATCAGATTGAAAATGTATTCCGTCGCAGTGCCGGTGTTCCGCTGAAACTCACGTTGCGACGTGATGAAACGCCGATTGACCGGATGCTCGATACATCGGACGATGTAATCACCCGCTCCGATTCGGTTATGATGATGCGTCATGGTCTGATAGATATTGACTCGGCTAAAATGGCTGCCGAGCATGAACCTGATATTCCGGTTGTTACGAAAAAGAAAAGGAAATGATTAAATGGAAACAATGAGTAAGGAAGAATATAGAAACGGGTGTGTGAAGCGTTATCTGACCCGTAACGGCGTCGATTCGACCGTGATACGTGCGGCATTGATTGATATGGACGGTACTCTTTATGATTCGATGCCAAATCACACAGCCGCATGGTATCGGCTTATCACCGGTATCGGTATCGAGTGTGAGCGCGACGAATTTTACCTTTACGAGGGTATGACCGGTGCATCGACGATCAACAGATTGTTTCAACGAGCCTATGGTCACGGTGCTACGCCTGAGGAGATTGCCGAACTATATCATCGTAAAACCATTTATTTTAATGAGCTGCCTGAGGTAAAACCGATGTCCGGAGCCCGACAGCTTATTGACACGATGATAGAGCGCGGCATCATGCGGGTGCTTGTGACCGGTTCAGGACAAGATTCGGTAATCGATCGTCTTAACCGTGATTATCCCGGAGCATTTCTCGATGGGATGCGTGTCACGGCACGCGATGTCAAGCAAGGTAAACCGTTGCCCGAGCCATATCTCCGGGCTATGGAGAAAGCCGGAGTGAAATCAATCGAAGCTGTTGCTGTCGAGAATGCTCCGCTTGGAGTTAAGTCGGCTGCCGCAGCAGGGGCTTTCACTATCGGCGTTACAACAGGTCCGATACCACGAGAGGAAATGGAGTCGGCGGGTGCCGATATCGTATATAGCTCGATGCCTGAACTTGCCGCTGATTTCGGCTCTCTTATTGACTGTCTGTCAAACAACTGTCCGGACTGAATTTAAAATATTACAGACATGGAAACTCAGGAACTTATCTTCACTAACCACGTGGCGCAGACCATAGACAGTTTAGTTGACACGACAAAACATCCTCAGGTGTTTGTGTTGGTCGATACAAATACTTCCGATGCTGTTTTGCCTCGTTTACAGGCGATGTCTCAGGTCGTTAGTGGTGCGAAAGTCATAACCGTCAGCGCCGGTGACAGCAATAAAAATCTCGATTCGTTGATAGAGATATGGAAAAAACTCAGTGATAACGATGGTACACGACGTTCACTGATGATAAATCTCGGAGGCGGGATGGTGACTGACATCGGTTCGTTTGCTGCGTCAACCTTCAAGCGGGGCATAAGTTTCATAAATGTCCCGACGACACTTCTCGGAGCCGTTGACGCGTCTGTCGGTGGAAAGACCGGTATTAATTTTAACGGACTTAAAAATGAGATCGGTCTCTTCCGCAATGCTGAGGTTGTCATTATTTCGACAGAATTTTTTAATACGCTCAGTCGTCCCGAGCTGCGCTCCGGTTATGCCGAGATGTTGAAACACGGGCTGATATCGTCAAAAGAGGTTTACGATAAATTAATTAGCCAGAACGTCGAGGATCTGTCGCCTGATGCGTTGCTTGAGTTGCTGAAAGAGAGCGTTACAGTCAAAAGTGATATAGTTGCTGCCGATCCGGAGGAGCATGGTATACGCCGTTCGCTCAATCTTGGTCACACTATAGGACACGCATTTGAAGAATTTGCGCTTGAGCGCGAGTCGCCTATCGCCCACGGATATGCTGTTGTGTGGGGGCTTGTAGCTGAGCTTGTACTCTCAAATATGCGTGCCGGATTTCCCGGTGACGAGCTTCATCGTTTTGCCGCTTACGTGGCTGAGAATTATGGCGGTTTTTCGATCAGCTGTGAGGACTATCCCCGCTTGATAGAACTTATGGGGCATGATAAGAAAAACGATAATACTGATGAGATCAATTTTACTCTACTTCATGGGATAGGTGATTATGAAATAAATTGTATTGTCCCCTCAGCCGAGATTGAAGCCGCCCTTGACATATACCGCGATTTGTTGCATGTATGATATGAGTATGGTAAACGAAACGCTGTCATTATGGAACACAGCTATTGTGTAATCGGTAGGATTTAATTAACTTTGTCGTTGCGGCTTAATACCGTTGTGACTATTATTAATTATTCGGGCTAAGGAATCGTTTTACTAATAAATTTTATACGTGGAATGTTGGTGGGTATGTCATTGTTAATGGTCTGGTTTATTATCGGGCTGGTATTGTATTTCGGACTATATGTTTTAGTCGCTATCATGGCTAAGAACCGAAACAGAAACCCTGTGTTTTGGATTTTGCTCAGTATCTTCGGGTCTCCGTTGCTGATGTGCATAATCCTGCTGGCATTAGGTTATAATTATAGTAACGACAGTTTCTGTTAACCATAGTTGCAGCTGTCGCCGGTGGCTGTTTATGATCTCAGTCCGCAATAAAACGACATTTTTTATCGTTTAAGTTATTGATGAAATGTAACCTCGGGAAAAATATTGCTGCGGTTGCCATCCTTGTCATGGGGTTGGCAATCGTTTTTGCGTCTTGTTCGGCACGAAAGAATACAGCGGCGACACGCAATTACCAGGCATTTATCACCCGATATAACATATATTATAACGGCGATACCCACTACAAGGAGACTCTAAAGGAGATGGAGACAAAGTATGAGGACGATTATACACGTCTGCTCTTTGTGCATCCCGCCGAAGCAAAGAATGATCCCAAGGCACCACAACCCCAGGGTAATTTTGATCGATCGATAGAAAAAGCGCAGAAAGCCATACAGTTACGCTCAATAAAGAAGGCACCGGCACGTAAAGCCGGAAAAAACAGCGATCCGGCTTACAAAGCGTGGTTGAAACGCGACGAGTATAATCCGTTTCTTCACAATGCATGGATGATGATGGGGCGTTCGCAGTTCCTGAACGGAGATTTTCTTGGCGCTGCCTCTACATTTTTTTACATATCAAAACATTTTACCTGGTTACCTAAGACGGTGACCGAGGCAAAATTGTGGCAGGCACGGAGTTATTGTGCCCTCGACTGGCTTTTTGAAGCCGAGATGATTATTACCCGCATAAAGCCTGATGAATTGACTGATAATAATCTGAAAAGTCTGTATAACAGCACATACGCTGATTTCTATATTAAAAGTCGTGAATATGATAAGGCGATTCCGTATCTGCGTGATGCCGTGTCGCTTGCATCCGGTACTCAGAAAACACGCCTTAATTTCCTGCTTGGACAAGTTTATACTCTCGTCGGTGATAAAGAACGCGCCTATGCGGCTTTCGGTAAGGCAGGAGGTTCATCCAGTGCTACCTACCGTACAAAGTTCAATGCGCGTATCAAGCAGAGTGAAGTCTATACCGGTGCTAACATTGAGCCTGAGGTAAAGGCTCTTAAGCGTATGACCCGATATGACCGTAATAAGGAATATCTTGATCAGATTTACTATGCTATCGGCAACCTGTATCTGTCAAGACGTGACACCGCTCATGCGATAGAAAATTATGTGATTGCAGCCGAGAAATCGACTCGTAACGGTATCGACCGCGCAATCAGCCAGGTCACGTTGGGCGGGCTCTATTACGATCTCCATGAATATGACAAGGCGCAGCCATGTTACTCCGAGGCTATTCCGCTCTTACCGGAGTCTTATCCCGATTACCGCATGTTGAAACGGCGTTCAGATGTGCTCGACGAACTTGCTGTATATTCTCAGAATGTAACTCTTCAGGACTCGTTGTTGAAATTGTCCTATATGACCCCTGAGGAGCAGTTGAAAGTTGTGGAAAAGATAATCGAGGAGCTTAAAAAGAAGGAAAAGGAGGATGCCGAGGCGGCACGTCGAGAGGAATATCTCGCTCAGCAGGCTGCGAACGGATCTGACATGAACAACTCCAATGCACCGACCACGTTTACCATGAATGGAGATAACTCATGGTACTTCTATAACTCGTCGACCGTCAATGCCGGTAAGACCGAGTTCCAGCGCCGTTGGGGAAGTCGTAAACTGGAAGATGACTGGCGTCGTCGAAACAAAGCGTCATTCAGTTTTGACGATTTCGGTGGCAATGAAAGTAGCGAGGACAGTGATAGTGATGACGCTGAGTCGACAGAAGCGACAGGCGGGGAACTCACTGACGAGCAGAAGGAAAAGAGTGAACATGAAAATGACCCGCATTATCCGGAGTATTATCTTAAGCAGATTCCTGCTGACGATGAGCAGCGTCAGGTGTCCAACGACATTATTCAGGAGGGTCTCTACAACATGGGTGTCATTCTGAAGGACAAGATGGAGGACTTCGGAGCGTCTAAGTCGGAATTTGAGCGCTTGTTGACACGTTACCCCGATAATATTTATCGTCTTGATGTCTATTATAATCTGTATCTGATGTTTATGCGTCTTGGCGATACGTCGGCGGCTGAACGTTACCGTAACATGATACTCACCGACTTCCCTGACTCAAAATACGGGCAGGCGATGCATGATCCTGACTATCTGGAAAATTTGCGCACGATGGATGAGCGTCAGGAGAAACTTTATGCCGAGACATATGAAGCTTATCTTGATGATCGCAATGCCGATGTGCACCGTGGCTATGAAACATTTGCCGAGCAGTTCCCGTTGAGTAAGATCATGCCTAAGTTCATGTTCCTACATGCACTCGCCTATGTGACCGAGAATAATCCTGAAGAGTTCCGTAATGTGCTGAATGAAATGCTTGAGCGTTATCCCGATACCGACTTGGCGCCATTTGCTTCATCTTATCTCAAAGGACTTGCCCAGGGCAAGAAACTTCATGCCGGGACTTCCAATATGCGAGGCTTTGTGTGGGATATACGTCTGAGTAATGATTCCACAGTCTCTGAGGCGATGACCGAGGCTCAGTTTGAACTTAATCCCGAGGACCGTCAGTTGTTGGTTCTGTTGTATCCTACCGATACCGTTGCGCCCAACCGTTTGCTTTATGATATAGCTCGTCACAACTTCTCGACGTTTGTTGTGAAGGACTTTGATCTTGAGCAGATGAACTTCGGACAGCTCGGTATCCTGGTTATAAAGGGTTTTGACAATCTTAACGAACTGAAGCATTATCGTTCTCTTATGGAGACTGATGCTGAATTAAATCTGCCCCGTCAGGTGCGTCCCGTGATTATCAGTGAGAATAACTTTGATATACTTCTGCGGGAGGGACGATCGTTTGAGGAGTATTTCAACTATGTACGTGACAAGACCTATCAGGATACTGAGGAAAGTGTCCTGCCCCCTGATTTCTTTATTACTTCTGATGAAGAGATTGAGGAAAAAGATCCTGTCGCAGAACCGGTTGAAGAACATGTGGATATTGAACCTGAGCCTATGGTTGAGCCTGTGGTTGAACCAATTGCAGATCCGGCAGCAGAACCTGTTACGGATCCGGCAGCAGAGCCTGTTGCGGAACCGGTGGTAGAACCGATTGTAGAGCCGACAGTACAACCTGAGGTTGAACCGGTTCAACCGGCTGTAACCGGGACACCTCCGGCACCTGTGGTTAAACCGGAAACGAAACCCCAGCCGGAGCCGGAATCGCCTGTTTCCAAACCGGCACCCAAACCAGTCGCCAAACCGGCTAAACCTGTGCCTCCGACGAAGAATCTCCCCGAATATCCGGCAGGTTCTGAGGGTGATGACCCGTTGTTTGATTGATAATTTAGCTAAACATTAATATAATAATGAGCAGTTCCAGTATATTATGGGCTGATGATGAGATAGATCTCCTGAAGCCTCATATCATGTTTCTGAAAAGCAAGGGGTATGACGTAGTAACCGCCTGTAGCGGACGCGACGCGCTTGAACTTGTAAAGACATCACACTTTGATCTCATAATTCTTGACGAGAACATGCCCGGTCTGACAGGTCTTGAGACACTCCCTCTTGTGAAGCAGATCGCACCGACAACTCCGGTGATAATGATCACGAAGAGTGAGGAGGAAAACATTATGGATCAGGCTGTGGGCAACAATATAGCCGATTATCTTATAAAACCGGTCAACCCCAACCAAATACTGCTCTCGATAAAGAAAAATCTGCACGGTGACCGACTTGTATCGGCACACGCGACGTCGAGCTATCAGCAGGAGTTCGGTAATATAAGCAGTCTTATTAATTCGGCTCAGACCATTGATGACTGGTATGACCTGTATCAGAAACTTGTCTACTGGGAGCTGAAGCTCGCTGCTACCGATACCAATATGGACGAGCTTCTTGAAATGCAACGTGTCGATGCCAACAGTAGCTTCTATAAGTTTATTAAACGTAATTATCAGGATTGGGTGACCGGTGACGAGCATCCGATGATGAGCCACGAGATTTTCAAGCGCTGTGTCTTTCCGTTGCTTGACAAGGGTGAGAAAGTTTTCTTTATACTGATCGACAATTTCCGTCTTGATCAGTGGGAGACTGTCAAACCGTTGCTTAGCGACATGTTTACGTTTGAGGAGAGTCTTTATACCTCGATTCTGCCTACGGCGACCCAATATGCCAGAAATGCGATTTTTTCGGGACTGATGCCGTTGCAGATTTCAAAAATGTTTCCTGACCTTTGGGTTGACGAGGAGTCGGAAGAAGGGAAGAATCTTAATGAATCACCTCTCATTGCCACTCAGTTTGAACGCTATCGCCGTAAGTGTCGTTTCTCTTATCATAAGATCAATGACTCTGCTGCTGCCGACAAATTGATACGTGACATGGCTATGCTGGAGGTTAATGACTTAAATGTCATCGTCTTAAATTTTATCGACATGCTTTCGCATGCACGTACCGAGCTTAAAATGATACGTGAACTCGCGTCTAATAACGCTGCTTACCGTTCATTGACCGAGTCATGGTTCCGTCATAGCAACGCTATTGATCTGTTCCGACGCATTTCTGAACGCGGATACCGCATAGTGCTTACAACCGATCACGGTACGATACGTGTTGATAATCCTGTAAAGGTCGTCGGGGATAAAAACACCAATACCAATCTCCGTTATAAAGTCGGTAAGAATCTGAGCTATAATCCCAAACAGGTATATGAGATAAAGCGTCCCGAGGAGTTCGGATTGCCGTCGCCCAATATTTCTTCGACCTATATATTTGCCGGCAACCGCGATTTCTTTGCTTATCCCAACAATTATAACTATTACGTTCAGTATTATACCGACACATTCCAGCATGGCGGCATATCAATGGAAGAGATGATGATCCCCATTATAACCATGACCCCCCGGAACTGATTTGGTTGCATAATTTGTAAAAACTCTATAACTTTGTCAGGCAAAACGACAATAAGTTTATGAAAACTATTACTATCTCAGACCTTAATGATATCGACCGTGCGGCACGCGAATTTGTCGAGACTATGGATGATGCTACCGTTTATGCTTTCTATGGCGACATGGGTGCCGGTAAGACAACATTTATCAATGCGCTGTGTCGTGCTCTCGGAGTGGAAGATGATGTGACCAATTCGCCTTCGTTCTCTATTGTCAATGAGTACCGCTCTGACACAACGGCCGAGCTGATATATCACTTTGATCTCTATCGTCTTAACAATATGGAGGAAGCCCTCGATCTCGGTATTGAGGATTACTTTGATTCCGGCGCATTGTGTCTGCTTGAGTGGCCTGAGCGTGTAGAGGAACTGCTCCCCGATGATACTGTGAAAGTGTCGGTATGGGTTAACGATGATGATTCACGCACACTCAACATCTCGTCGCTCTGACAATGCTGTCAATCGTTAGGCTGCCGGAGGTAGCGTCGACCAACGGCTATCTTAAGGAGCAACTCCGCAATGCTACTCACGGAACGGTGGTCGTGACCGATTGTCAGACTGCTGGACGCGGTCAGCGCGGCAACAGCTGGGAGGCTGAACCTGGCAAAAATCTCACATTCTCGATAATGCTTCAGCCTGATATTGCGGCTAACTGTCAGTTTTCTGTTTCTGAGGCAGTGTCGGTTGCTATTGTCAACGTGTTACGTCGGCATTTGCCTTGCCCTGAGGCTGTCACGGTCAAGTGGCCTAACGATATCTATGTGTATGACAGTAAAATATGCGGCATACTGATTGAAAATTCACTGACCGGCTCGGTTGTAGGTCGTTCAATAGCCGGCATCGGTATAAATGTCAATCAGCGGCTGTTTATGAGTGATGCTCCCAATCCGGTCAGCATGGCTGTGGTTGCCGGAGTCGATTTCACGCTTGAATCGTTGCTTGAAGAGTTCTGTGCAGAGATTCTCGATATGTTCCCTCTTGATGTCGACCGTTGTGCCATTCTCCATGCCGATTATTTGTCTATGCTGTGGCGCGCCGACGGCTTCTATCCTTATATGGAACCCGGAGGCGAGCAGTTCAGGGCACGTATCGTCGATATAGCGCCAACCGGTATTCTATCACTGCAACGTGAAGATTCAACCGTGTCCCGGTATGCCTTTAAAGAGGTTGCGGCGATTATTTAACATTCTTTTTTATATTACCACATTTTGCGGACTGACATATTGGTGAATTATTATTATTTTTGCCGTCAAACCAGCTACTGATGAAAAGAAAAATTCTAATAACTCTGATAGCGGCGGCATCGGCTATGTCAGTTAATGCCCGGATTAACAGTTCTGATTCAGAAGGCTACCTTGCCCGAGCTGTTGCGATGTATAACGAGCGTAATTATGCGGGTTGTATCGACCAGTTGACCCGCTTCCGTCAGCTGTCTCCCGCTTCAGACAATATGGAGGAAGCCGATTTTTACACGGCAATGTCGATGTGGTCAATGGGGGATAACGAGGCTCTGACAGCGCTCGGCTCGTTTAAAGAACGCTATCCTCTGTCGGTTTACAATCCGCGGGTTCAGCTTGCAATAGCCGATTGGTATTTTGATTGCCTCGGTAAAGCCGATAGTCGTCTTTACGGTTTTGTTTTGGATGAATATCGTCTTGTCGATGTCGCTGCGTTGACGTCGACTGATGCTGATGCTTGCAGGTTTCGCCAGGCTTACTGCTGTTTGATGAAGTCGAAACTTGACGAGGCTGAGAAACTGTATGATCTTATATCTCCGTCATCCTCTTACCACAACGCAGTCAGATTTTATCAGGGTTACATCGCCTATGCCCGTAAGGACTACTGTCAGGCATTACAGATATTTAAATCGATCGACACGGCGCAACCACCTGCCGATATGACCGATTTCTATCTCAGTCAGCTTTATTTTATAGAAGGCGATTACAACAGTGCGCTTTCGACGGCGCGGCGTGTACTTGCCGGCAGAGCTACCGACGGATTATCTGAATCCCGGCTTCCTGCCGCGAAGGCTTGGGAAGCCGAGGCGTCACGTGTCGCCGGTGAGTCACTGTATAATCTCGGTGATGAGGAGGGGGCGATTCCCTATCTGAGACGCTATGCCGCCGCCGTTGAATCACCTCAGCTGTCGACGCTTTACATTCTCGGAGTCAGCGAGTACCGTGCCGGTGAATATGAGCGGGCTATTACGTCGCTTACCCCCGTCACGACAGCGGATAACGCTATGGGGCAGAGCGCATATCTGACAATAGGACAGGCATATATCGCTCAGCACAACTATAACAGCGCGATCATTGCTTTTGAAAAGTCTTACCGTATGACCTATGACCGCGACGTGCGTGAAACGGCTTTCTACAATTATGCTGTTGCACAGATGCAGGGTGGGAGGGTGCCTTTCGGTAGTTCGGTCGCTGCGTTTGAGGACTTTTTGAGCGAGTTCCCCGACTCACGTTTCGCTCCTGAGATAGAGGAGTATATCGTGACCGGCTACATGTCTGACAATAATTACGCCGCTGCTCTGCGTAGCATCAATGCAATCCGTCAGCCGTCAGCCGCTGTCATGCGCGCCAAGCAGCAGGTGCTATACACGCTCGGAACGCGTGAACTTGCCGCCGGTAACGTCAATGAGGCGCTGCAACATCTCACCGAGGCGCGTTCGATGTCGGGTTATGATGCTGCGATAAGCCGTGATTGCGACCTGTGGATAGGCGACTGTCTCTACCGTCAGGGAAAATATGCCGAGGCGTCACGCGACTATCAGTCTTATCTGAAATCATCAAAGAATTCCGACCCCAATCGTGCGGTCGCACTGTATAATCTTGCATACGCCCGTTTCGGCGATAAAAAATTCTCTGACGCGCTCGGCGATTTCGAGCGATTTGTCAAGTCTCCGGGCAAGTGCGGTTCGCCGGCTATTGCCGATGCATATAACCGTATCGGCGACTGCTATTATTATGCCACCCGATTTGACCGTGCGGCAACGGCTTACGACAAGGCTTATTCGCTTGATCCCTCAGTCGGTGACTATGCCCTCTACCAGAAAGCCCTGATGAAAGGGCTTGCACGCGACTACAATGCTAAAATCAGCGGATTATCTGACATGATGGCTCGTTTCCCCTCGTCGGGACTTGTCCCGTCGGCTCTTCTTGAGATTGCCGAGAGCTATACCGAGCTCGGCATGACCGATAAGACCATATCGACCTACACCCAGCTGTCGACCCGTTATCCGTCGACTCCTCAGGGGCGCCGCGGGTGTCTGCTTCTCGCCTCGACCTATCTGTATAACGGTAATCGCCGCGCCGCCATCGATACTTATAAAAAGGTGATTACGTCATATCCTACCAGTGAAGAAGCGGTGATGGCTTCCGATGATCTCAAACGCCTGTATGCCGACGACGGACTTCTGTCAGAGTATGTCAGATTCGTTGAATCAATCCCCGACGCACCGCGCATAGAGGCGTCGGAACTCGACAATCTGACATTTGATGCGGCTCGGCGTGAATATCTTGCCGACGGGTCGACAGTAAAACTTGCCGATTACATAAAATCATTCCCTCGCGGAGCTTCAGCGCCCCAGGCGTTGCTCATGCTTGCCGAGTCGGCTTTGGACGCCGATCGTTCCGACGATGCTCTTGACTATGCGTCGACTCTTGTCGCCGGTTATCCCGACAGTGAATACTCGACCGACGCGTTGCTGATTAAAGCTGATGTGGAATTTTCATCGGGTATGGGAGAGAGAGCTCTGTCGAGTTATCGTGAACTGGAGAGCCGTGCGCCGTCATCCATCTTGCTCAACCGTGCGCGTCTCGGCATCATGAGAGTCAGTCGTGACCTCGGGCTCGACAGCGATGTGATTGACGCTGCCGACAAGTTGCTCGGTTCGTCGACCATTGGTGCCGACCAACGCAGCGAGGCGGTGTTCTCGCGCGCACTCGCCATGCGGAACGTCGGACGTGTCGCCGAGGCTGAGGAAGCGTGGAGCCAGCTTGCATCGGACACCGGCGATCTTTTCGGAGCCAAGAGCGCTTTCTATCTTGCCGACCATTATTTCGTGAACGGTGAGCTCGGCAAGGCGCGGAACGTTGTCGACGCCTTGATTGATTCCAATACACCTCATAACTATTGGCTTGCGCGAGGATTCATTTTGCTCTCTGACATATATCGTGCCGAGGGTAGCACTTTTGAGGCTGACGAGTACCTCAAGAGTCTGCGGGAAAACTATCCCGGTTCCGAGCCCGATATTTTTAACATGATTGATCAACGATTAAAGTAGTCACTCTTATGAAAAGACATATAGCCCTGCCGTTCCTTGTGATTGCATCGGCTTCGACAGCCCTGTCGGCTCAGGAGATAACCAAGGAGATAACAATAGAGCGTGAGATTGTTCCCGAGGTGAGAGCCGCGTCGCGCATCAGCCTCCCGGTGTCGGTGATTTCCCCCACGGTTACCCCCGGGACGTTATCGTTCAGCGAGCGTGCTGTGACCTCACGGGTCCCGGCAATGATTACCACTCTCGACCCGGCGTCAGCCGGCGATGCTGTTGAGGTGTCGCCGTTCCGCGGATACGTCTCGGCGGGCTACTTCCCGGCTGTCAACGCCGGTGTTTCAGCCGGGTATCGTATTGTCAGCACCCCGTCGACAGTATTAGGTGCGTGGTTGCAGTATGACGGTAATTCCTACAGCCGTAAAGTCGACAAGTATGACGACCGTAAAATCAAGCTCTCAACTCAGACAGTCTCTTTTGGCGCTGATTTCAGCCACCGGTTTCGTAATAGCGGAGTTGTGACGGTCGATGCCGGTTTCATGTATGACCGCTTTAACTGTCCTTGGGTCGTTCCGTCCGACTCGGTCATGGGTGTGACACGGTATAATGTTTCGGCGTCATGGCACGACCGTATTTATAAATTCAGTTACTCGCTTGAAGCCGGCGTCAGCGGTATTTCATACAACCATCCGTCAACCCCTCAGGGATATGCCGTAAAAGGTCTTGACGATAACTACCGTTACACGGGACCGGTCGACCCGGTCGGTACTCACGAGATAGGATTTAACGCGGCGTTGAATCTCGGTTGGAAATGCTCGTCCAAGGCGACTGTGACTCTTCTTGCCTCGGTTGAGACCTATAACCGTAATGTTTCGGCTCCGTTGTTTTATGATATTGACTACGACAAGTTTGTTGCTGACGAGCCGCAGGTGACGGTCGAGCGCGTGATGGGTCAGCATCAGATGTCGTCGCGTGGTTTCATGACATTTTCTCCCGGCGTTGATTTCAGGGGCAAGTCGATGACCGGACGGCTCGGAGCGAGCGTGTATGTGACGACCGGTCATAGTCCGATAGTCAATTTCGCTCCTGACCTGAGTTTTACATGGAAACCCTATTCTTTCATAGGGCTCGGATGCCGCTACACAAGCGACTATTCCATCAATTCGCTCGGTGAGATATACGACATAAGCCGCTATTTCCTCCCTTATGGGGCGTTTACGGCAAGGGCGTTTGTCCCGTTGCTGACTGACTTCTCGGTCGTTGTCGGTCCCTTCCGCGGAGCGTCGCTCAAGCTGCATGCGTCTTATTCGATTGCCGATGACTGGCTGATGCCCGAGGCTGTCGACGGCATAAACCGGCTCCACTACGATGACGTTAACGGCTGGACTCTCGGCGCGTGTCTTAACTATAGTTTCCGTGACCTGCTTAAGGCAAAGGTTGATTATAGCTTTGTGCCCGAGTCTCATCGGTTTGAAAACTATCTGTGGCGCGATCGTGCCACCGGTGTGCTCGACGTCTCGGTCGACGTTGCACCCGTCGAGCGGTTGGGACTCTCGTTGGGCTACACGTTGCGTTACGGACGTAAAATCCCGACTTATCGTGTCAACACCGACCCGTATTATTTTTCAGCACTCGTTTATTCCGGCACTGTTGACCTGGGCAATGTCAATAATCTTTCCATCGGCGCCCATTACGATTTTACCGATGCTTTTTCAGTGTTCGGGCGTCTGGAGAATCTTCTCGCACAGCGCAGCTGCATCTTCTATGACATTCCGTCGCAAGGCGTGTCGGGACTTTTCGGCGTGAGCTACAAGTTCTGAACTGCGCTGACCGCCACCGCGGAGAAATAATTTAACTTTTATTTGCATGTAAGGTAATATAGCAGTAACTTTGCACCCGTTTTTTAGGATTTATATATAAATAAGGTAAAAAAGAAAGCTGTTATGAACCTTTCAGGTACTATTGACTTCCGTCCGAAACTGTTGTCAGTGTTTCGGCATTACTCCATGTCCCGTTTTAAGGACGATCTGGTAGCCGGTATCGTAGTCGGTATTGTCGCGCTCCCCCTTGCCATCGCGTTTGGTATCGCATCGGGTGTCAGCCCTACAATCGGTCTTATCACTGCCATTATAGGCGGTTTCCTCGTTTCAGCGTTAGGCGGCTGCTCGGTTCAGATCGGTGGTCCGACGGGTGCGTTTATCGTCATTGTCTATAATATAATTGCTACCTTCGGTCTCGAAGGTCTTGCTATAGCGACCTTCATGGCGGGTATTATCCTCGTCGCCATGGGATTGTTTCATCTTGGGACGGTCATAAAGTTCATCCCTTATCCTATTGTGGTAGGTTTCACCGCCGGTATCGCGCTTACGATCTTTTCCACTCAGATGAACGATTTCTTCGGGCTCGGGCTCAAGGATCTTCCCGGTGAGTTCATCCCCAAGTGGGGCGTCTATCTCCGTAATTTCGACCGGATCGATATTCCGACACTGCTTGTCGGCGTCTTGTCGCTTGTCATCATCGTCATCGCCCCACGCATCTCAAAGAAACTCCCCGGTGCGCTTATCGCCATAATCGTGGGTACGGCAGCCGTTTATGTGTTCAACCTGTTCTGTCCGTTCTTCAGCGGCGTTGAGACAATCGGAAGCCGTTTCGGCAACATGTCGACCGACATCCCCGCTCCTCACGGATTTGAGCTTAACATGGCGACGATCAACCGGCTTCTCCCCTCGGCGTTTACCATTGCTGTCCTCGGCGCTATCGAGTCGTTGCTGTCGGCTACCGTTGCCGACGGTATCACCGGCTCGCGTACCAACAGCAATACCGAGTTGATAGGGCAGGGTGTCGCCAATATCGCCGTTCCTCTTTTTGGCGGAATACCGGTTACGGGTGCCATCGCGCGGACTATGACCAACATTACAAACGGCGGACGCACACCGGTTGCCGGAATCATCCATGCCGTAGTGCTTCTGCTGATATTCCTTTTTATGATGCCGTTGATCAATCTTGTGCCGATGGCGTCGCTCGGAGCCGTTCTGATCGTAGTCGCCTATAACATGAGCGGATGGCGCACGGTTGTCAGCATCTTCAAGACTCCCAAGAGTGATATCACGGTTCTTCTGGTTACATTCTTCCTCACTGTCATCTTTGACCTGACTATCGCTATCGAGATCGGTCTGCTCCTCGCCGTCGTGCTTTTCCTGCGCCGTGTCATGGAGAACACCCAGGTACGTGTCTACAGCGAGCAGCTCGATGCCGCCGAGGGCACCGACATGTCGCAGCATGAGGTTCTCGATGTTGCAAAGGGCGTTTCCGTCTACGAGATTGACGGTCCGTTCTTCTTCGGCGTTGCGACCAAGTTTGACGAAATGATGCGTTCGACAATGGTGTCCAAACCGCGCGTCCGCATTATCCGCATGCGTAAAGTCCCGTTCATCGACTCGACCGGTCTCCACAACCTTGAGATTCTTATAACATCATCAAAACGCGAGGGCATCGACATCGTGCTGTCGGGTGTCAATCCTCAGGTGAGGGGCGCTCTCGAGCACTCGGGCATCGACCGCCTTGTCGGAGCCGATCATATCTGCGACCACATAACCAAGGCGGTTGCGATAGCCAATCGTCTCGTCTCTGCCGACAATTGATAAGGCTACGATAATCAGGATTTCACCCGTTATTATTGGAATAATCATCGGCAAACGCGACGAAATATGTTGTAAAACAATTTTTTTTGAGAAAAAAAGGAAAAAATTGTTTGGCGTGTAATATTTTTGCATTACCTTTGTGGCGTTTTTGAAGCACAATATATTGTTTTATTTTTTAATCTTAAAAAGGAAATGAAAAAGTTATTCTTATCATTCGCTGTAATCGCCAGCATGGCATTGGTATCTTGCGGTGGCGAAAAGGCTCAGGAAGCTCCCGCAGAAGAGCCCGTTGCTGTTGAAGAAGTAGCTGCTGAAGTAGTTGAAGAAGCTACTCCCGCTGAAGGTGAAGAAGCTACAGCTGAAGAAGCTGCTCCCGCTGAGGAAGCTGCTCCCGCTGAAGAAGCTGCTGCTCCTGCTGCTGAATAATCTAAGCGAATAATTTATATTAACAGCGCTTACTGAAAAGGTTGGAAATCGATCGGTTTCCAGCCTTTTTGTGTTTTGGCAATCGCGTCCCCGTCGACGCCCGGTCCGGTCAACTTTTCGCCCGTGTCGTTGTCAGTATTGGAAAAAGTTAGTAACTTTGTGTTAGTTATATTGAAATTCAATCTCTCTTATTAATTCAGTCAATTGTAATGGGACTTCAAGGCGCCGATTCCATCAATACATTTTTCGCATTATTACGGTCCGGGATGTACGGTACCCCTCTGCCCGTGTCCTCCCTTCCCGAGGATATCGATTGGGAGTCGGTCATTACGTTGGCGCGGAAACATGTCGTCTTTGGCATAATCATCGACAGCATTCAGTTCCTTCCCGAGCGGCTGCGCCCCTCCGATACGGTCTATGCTAAGATGAACCGCTTTGCTCTTGGACTCATTCAGACCAACATGGTCCTGGACCGTACCGTGGCGCGTCTGGTCGCCTTTTTCAGGCAGCACGGCATCGATGGAGTCCTGTTGAAAGGGCAGGGTGTGGCGCGTTATTACCGTATGCCGCAGATGCGGCAGAGCGGCGACATAGATTTTTATGTCGGCAAGACCGTCTATGAGAAGGCATTGCGTTTATGCAAGGAACATCTGGTCGGCGACAGCGATCCGGGCGACGAGTGTGAGAAACATTTCGGGTTCAATATGAGCGGCGTCCACGTTGAGCTCCACCGTCTTGCCGCGAGAATGTATTCGCCGTTCCGCAACAGGCGCTTCCAGAACTGGATTGTCGGACAGCTTGAACATTCCCCCGACAGGCGTGTGTTGCCCCTTGGCGACACCGATGTCATCCTGCCGTCTTATGATTTTGACGCCATATACATTTTTTATCACGCGTGGCATCATTATCTGACCGGAGGGATCGGACTGCGCCAGTTGTGCGACTGGGCAATGATATTCCACACCCATGCCGCCGATATCGACGTGGCTGCTCTTGAAGAAAATATCCGCCGGTTAGGACTGACACGCGGGTGGAAACTGTTTGCCTGCATCGCTGTCGGTTATCTTGGTGTGCCCGCTGATAAGATGCCTCTCTACGACCCGGCATACGACGATAAATCTGAAAAAATACTGAAAGAGATTCTCGTGGGCGGCAATTTCGGCTATTATTCCGCGGCTAATGCCCCGCTGATGGTTCAGGGGACCGGATTCTGGGATGAGTTGGGCAAAGTCCCCGCTGTCACCCGCTATTTCCTCTCCCTCTTCCCGGTGATCCCGTTTGAGGCAACGTTCCTGTATTTTCACCGCCTGTTTTCCGGAACGATGTTGAGTGTGAAAAGCGCGATGCGTAAGAAAAAGTAAGTAGAGTAACGTTATAGAGTCACCCCTGTCTCGGTCATGTTGAAACGCATAGCTCCATATATTCATTATCTTTGGCGTCTTACCGACGGCTTCCATCGCACCGTGATCCTGCGCACGCTGCTGGGAGTCTTGCGCGTCGGAGTCGTGCTGACATTTATATGGTTGAGCAAGACCGCCATCGACTGCGCCACCGGCAAGGTGCCCGCTCCCACCTCCACGCTGGTCGGGTGGTTCTCGCTTATGGTGGTGTGCATGTTGACCGACGTGCTCCTGTCGCAGTGGGTCAGATACATGGAAGCGCGTGCCACCACGCTGATGACCAACCGCGTCAACCGCCGGCTGTTCAACGTCCTGATGGATCTCCCCCTTTTCAACGTCTCCCCCCGCTTCCATAGCGGCGACATGCTCAACCGCCTTACCCTTGACGTCCGCACCGTCTCCACCTTCGCCCTCTCACAGTTGCCGTCGATGGTGGTGATGCTTGTGCAGCTCCTGGCGGCATTTGCCTTCCTCGCCTGGCTGAGCCCCTGCCTGGCGCTTGCCCCCGTCGTCATCATGCCGGTCTGCCTCCTGGCGAGCAAACTCTACTTCCGCCGTCAGCGCCACCTATCCGCCGAAATACGCGAGGGCGAGAGCCGCATGCATGTCTCCATCCAGGAGGGACTTCAGCACCGCCTGGTGCTGAAATCGCTCGAGTGTGTTGACGTAATGGACCGCCGTCTCGGCTCCATACAGCAGAAACTCGACGAGTCCAACCGTGAGCAGACACGCCTGTCGGCGGTCAGCGGAGCCCTGGTGCGCGCCGGATTCATCCTCGGCTACCTGACGGCATTCGGCTGGAGCATCTTCAGCTTGAAGGCAGGACTCATCACCTTCGGAACGATGACAGCCTTCATTCAGCTCGTCAGCCGTGTCCAGCACCCCATAGCCGGAATCGCCGGATATATCCCATCGTTTGTCTCGACCTCAGTCGCTGTCGACCGCCTGCGCGAGATCGACGTCCCGTTGTCAGGCGCCCCCGCCCGGGAGCCCTCTCAGCCCCTGTCACGCCCCGGCATCCGCGTCAGCGATCTGTCCTTCAGGTATGAGTCGGAAGGCAACGACATCCTCTCACGCTTCAGCCACGACTTCAAGCCCGGCAGCCGCACGATGATCGTCGGCTCCACCGGCGTCGGAAAAACCACACTCATAAAACTGCTGCTCGGACTCCTCCGCCCCGACGCCGGTACGATAGAAATCTATGGCGATGGCTATAGCCGCGAAGTATCGTCGGCAACCCTCAGCAACTTTGTCTATGTCCCCCAGGGCAACTCACTCCTCCACGGCACCATCCGCGACAACCTCCTCCTCGCCATGCCGCAAGCCACCGACGAACAGTTGGCACAGGCACTCCACACCGCCGCAGCCGATTTCGTGTTTGACCTTCCCCTCGGGCTCGACACCCCCTGCGACGAGACCGGTGGAGGCATCAGCGAAGGTCAGGCACAGCGCATAGCCATAGCGCGCGCCCTCTTGCGCCCCGGCTCCATCATGCTCCTCGACGAGTTCAACAGCGCCCTCGACACCGACACCGCCGCCACCCTGATGCAGCGCCTCTCCCACAGCGCCCCCCACGCCACCATCATCATCATCGCCCACCACCGCTCCGCCATCGCTCCCTTCTGCACCACCATCCTCCCCATCACCCCCGTGCCGTAACCGCCGCCCCCGGGTGTCCCCCGCCGTGCGGTGTCGTCCCCCGTCCCCCGGAGTACCCCCGATGCGATCGGGGGTTAAGCGAGTTCGACACCTCCGGTGTCACCCTAGGCTCTACCGCTCATATACCCCCGATACAATCGGGGGCTAATATAGTCAGAGGTCTCCGACCTCCGAGCCCCGGCGGTACCCCCGATGCGATCGGGGGATAAGCGAGTTAAGACGCCTCCGGCGTCATCTGCCGCCGTGCCACCGCCTTGTACCCCGGAGGGGTACGTATCTTCTTAGCCCCCGATAGCATCGGGGGTTGTCATGGCATCCGCACCGTCCCACCAACCCCGCCGGGGTTGTACCGTCCCATGTTGGTTCGACGCCTCCGGCGTCACCTGACTGGGTTGTCCCCGGCGGTACCCCCGATGCGATCGGGGGCTAAGCGAGTCAAGACGCCTCCGGCGTCCCCCGCGTCACCTGTTACCTCGCCCCGCCACGAGGTCGTCATCCCGATATGGTCGTCCTATATTGGTTCGACACCTCCGGTGTCATACGCCCGCGTTGTACCCCGGCGGTACCCCCGATGCGATCGGGGGTTAAGCGAGTCAAGACGCCTCCGGCGTCCCCCTAGGCTCTACCGTCCCCCTAGAACCCCCAGATCGCATCGGGTGGTCAGGGGGCTAAGCGAGTCAAGACGCCCCCGGCGTCCATCTGTCGCGTCATCTGTCTATCTGGTCACCCTGTGCCTATCATCGTATCACTGCCCGTACCCCGGAGGGGTACGTATCTTCTTAGCCCCCGATTGCATCGGGGGTGTCATGGCATCCGCATCGCCCGCCAACCCCGGAGGGGTTGTACCTTCCCTGCCGGTGCCCCCTGGGGCTCGTGGGTCAGAGGAGAAAAAACTGTTCATTTTACATTTATGTGAAATATTTGGCGTATCTTTGCGTTGTAATAATAAAACACGATATTATGAGTGAGGTAGAGCTACTCCTTTTGGATCAAACAGATAATTGTACGGTTTACACTATACAGTTCCTTTCCGATGACTTGAACGAGTTTGAGAAATTCGTTGCTAAATTTCAGGCAGATGGAGAACTTAACAAAGATTTCCGGATCATTGCTAAATTTATTGATCAGATTCTTGATTTCGGCGCATTGGAAAGATATTTCAGACCCGAAGGTAAGATGAAAGATTCTGTAGTGGCTCTTCCAACTTTGAGATCCAAACTCCGTTTATATGGATTACGCCTTTCTGACCGTATCCTGATTCTTGGCAACGGGGGGCAAAAGAAAACGCGCACCTATGATGAAGATGATACATTAAAGGGATATGTCCTTACATTACAGCGTTTTGAAGAACTACTCAAAGAAGGAGTTGCTGATGGCAGTGTGATAATTACAGAGAGTGAGATTGAAACAGACAAAACTTTTGAGTTATGAGAAGAGCTAAAACATCTTTACGTGAGCTTCTGGGGGATATTAAGCCGGAAGAACGGGCTGAGGCTCGACTTTCGTTTCAGATTTCCAACCGGCTTGACTCACTGATGCGGGAAAAAGGACTATCGAAAAAGCAGCTTGCCGATGCCATAGGGAAGCGTCCAAGCGAGATAACGCGATGGCTGAGCGGAGAGCATAACTTTACTATTTCCACACTCGCCATGCTTTCCACGTTCTTCGGTCAACCTATTATCACAGTCGGATAACCGCCTGTCGCTGACCCCGGAGGTACCCCCGATACGATCGGGGACTAAGCGAGTTAGAACGCCTCCGGCGTCCATCTGTCGCGTCACCTGTCACCTCGTCCCGCCACGTGGTCGTCATCCCGATATGGTCGTCCTATATTGGTTCGACACCACCGGTGTCATACGCCCGCGTTGTACCCCGGCGGTACCCCCGATACGATCGGGGGCTAAGCGAGTTAAGACGCCTCCGGCGTCCCCCACCTACCGCATTATCCTTGCGGCGTCATCTGCCGCATTATCCACGTACCTTCTATCTCCTATTTTTGTATCATCACCTTGTACCTGGATATGTCTATCTATGGCATCCTATCCGCGTATGTACCCCGGAGGGGTATATATCTTCTTATCCCCCGATTGCATCGGGGGATAGGAGGGGATATGTCTCTCCCACCAACCCCGGAGGGGTTGTACCTTCCCGGTCTGTTAGACACCGCCGGTGTCTCTGTGGGTCAGGGGGTGTCGGGGGGATGATGAATTTTTTTGAAAAATATTTTGCAGGGTGAAATAAATGTCGTATTTTTGCGCATTATTTCGTTCTATGGAAGAGGTATATGCCTTATAATGACCTTTATAACAGAAAATAGCAAATAAAATAAACAAATATATAACTATAATTAATGCATTATGAAAATGAATAGAATGCTTAAATTCACGCTCTGCGCGTTGCTCCTCTCGGCAACCGGCTCGGCGTACGCTCAGGTGCAATTAAATGACAAGGATAAAACTGTGATACCTTGGGCGCAGTTTGCTGCAACTCTCAATGATCCCTCGACTCTTGTCGGCTCTGCTGATTCAACGAAATTGCATCTTGCGAGAGTAGCCTATCTTGGCGATGGTACTGAAGAAAACATTGGTGCTAAAAAAGCTGCAGAGAATGCTGCGCAAGCTCTAACTGAAGCACAATCTGCATATGACGAAGCAAGTCATAACGTCACTGAATGGCAAGCTCAAATTGCTTCTTTGACTTCTCAAAAGAGTAAGTATACTGAAGAGCGCGCCGACTCTACTGAAAAACGTAGCGTCTATGTGGAAGCCTTAAATAAGTATAATTTACAGCTCAAGACTGCGCAAGATAACCTTAAAGATTTAAACGCTCAACTTAAGGAGTTAAACGCGGCTCCTAAAATAGCTCCCGGGTGGTTGAATGATGCTCTTGAGGCTGCTGAAGCATTTGAGACTGCTTATGATGACTATCAAACTTGGTATAGTGAAAACGAAGATCCTGATACTGGAGATCTTAAAGATGATGCAGTATACACAGGAACCAAGAAATATATATATTATAAGTATACATATAGTACAAGGGTATACACTATATATGTTTCGTTTAGTGATTCATATGAAGGCAATTCTGCTTGGACTAAGGCTGACCAAGAGCAATTTGATGAATTCCGTTCGGCAAGATCTCTCGGTGATAGAACTTTAAATTTATATATAGATTTTGGTCCTGAGGCTACTCCTGCTACTCAAAAAATTGCTTGCCAATCTCTTGGTCAAATGGTACAAAGTATACCAGATGGTATAGAGACCATAATTAAGGCAGGCACTTACAATGTAGTTGATCCGGCTATTACTACCGAAAAGGAAACTGTCAATAGTAATATAACGAGTACTAGTAATGATATAACACGTCTTGAGGGATTAGTATTAAATCTTAGTGGTTCAACAGCTGATGGAGATTCAAAGGATGGTTTAATAACTAAGCTCGATAAAAAGTCAGCTGAGCTTAAAAATAGTGCAGACCAGCTTACGACACAGATTAATAATCTTCAGACTCAGCTTGATGAGCTTACTGCGACTGTAGATGGAACGACAGGGTTAACTAAACTCCGCAATGCAGTGACCTCTGCTCAAACAAGTAAGCAAGAAGCTGACACGGCTGCTACGACGGCACGCGAAGATTTCGAAACGGCTTTAAAGAATTATAATGATGCTGTAGCTGAATCGAGCGCTGAAGCTCTTGAAGTTTATAAGGAGGTGACTCTTACCGAGGATATAACTGCTAATGTCAAAATAAATAGTTTTGATGGTCATATTGAGGGTAACGGACATGTCATTACGCTCGGTAGTGGTGCATCTTCTGTATTTGGCACATTCTCCGGTACACTTATTGAAACCGCCGTCAATGGTAAATTCTCTACGGGTAATAATAATGCCGTTTTCAATAGCGTTGCTAACTGGAATGGTAACAGTACCGGTATATATTATAATGCAAATGGTATAAGAACCGCCAATATTGGTACCTTAGGTCAGCTTGGTTTCTTGGCTCGTGATAACTTCGGTGTTAATTTTGCTGAAGATCATCTGGTTGCTTTGACTGATGCATCAAAGGTATATAGTATTACTACTTATAACGCAGACAAGACAACTCTGTTGAAATATGTGCAGATAACGGGAAATAAGGAATTTGTCAGTGCCGAAGGTAAATACACTATCCCAAATAATCGCTTTGCTAAATCGGCAACAACTGACGTGGAAGGATTAAATCTTACCAATGTATTCTTCGGCGAAAACAATACATGTGAAAATGTCGAAGTAAAGGACAAAGATGAGATGTCGTTCTACTGTCCCGTTGATATTTATGCTGAAAATGTGACATATAATAGACAATTCAAATCAGGGATGAGTGTTGTATGTCTGCCTTTTGAAATGTCTTATAACCAGTCATCCGCTATTGAGGCTCTTTGTACTTATGATAGAGAAACTCCTGAGAAATTCTGGTTTAAGACTACCGGTTCTTCAATTCCTGCAAATACCCCGGCTCTCATAGTTGCAAACAGTGCGTTTAAATTTGAAAATCTTACTGATGTTACTATCAAAAAGACAGAGTCTCAGATTATGGTGGGTCAGAGCGTCGGAACTGAATGTAAGAGTTATGGAAATTACAAGGTCGCTACACGAGACGATTTTGTAGAGAGTGCGCCTGAAGGTTTTAAAATTTATGGCTTAACCGGCGGTGTGTTTGAACCTGCTTCAGCATCAGCTACGTTCCCCGCTTTCCGTATGGCAATTTATAGTGATCTCCTCAAGACTCCCTCGGGCGCTCCCCGTCGCATCGGTATTCTTGATGAAATGGGCGTTGAAATTCCTGACCTGTCAGGTGTAGAGAACCTTGAAGTTGATAATACTCCGGCGCTTAACATTGACGGCGCTCAGGGCGAAATCATTTTCACCGCTGATGCTGACTATGGCAAAGTCGAGATCTACACTCTTGAAGGCAGAATGGTAGCTGTTGCCGATGTAGTAGCTGGTACAACCTCTGTCAGCGTTCAGAACGGTGTCTATATCGTGATGGGCAAGAAGGTGCTGGTTAAATAATGATTATAAATAAAATAAACAACTATACATTATGAAATACGAAAAACCCGATCTTGAAGAGATGGAACTGGAACTCGAAGGTTCGTTCCTTAGAGGGACAAGCTATGGAGTTGAGGTAAAACCCGGAGGAGACGATGACGGCGAATTTGAAGGGGAATATGATTAACTCTGTCCGCTAAACTCTATTACGCTGGCTAATATTAGTCAGCGTTTTTTATATATACCGAATTGATTGATGGATCGCGTTGCTTCACTACGTTCACAGCTTCAGCATAATGGCTTTGCGTTGTCAAAGACTTCCGGCACGAGCATGCGCCCTCTTATATGGGGCGGGCAGCATTGTGTGGCTGTGGTACCATTGGATGGAGAGCCGGTGGTCGGCGACCTGCTTATGTTTGTGGGGACGGTCGACGGCAAGGAAATAAGCATTGTGCACCGTCTGGTGGAGATAAGACGTGCCGGGGGGCAATCTCTTTACATCACCCGGGGCGACAACTGTCTCGGATGTGAGCGGGTCAGCCGTGGCGAGATCATCGGGCGCGTAACCGAGGTACATCGTCTCTCGGGTTTCCGCCCGTGGCATGTCATTCCTGCGAGGAAGTTTGCCGTCACTGATCCTGCCTATCTGAGGTATTCGCGCTTCTGGGCGGCAACGTGGTGGATGCGTCGCCCGTTATATCAACTGCGTTCCCGCGTTTATGCTCTGCGGTCAAAAATTAAGAAAAAGAGATGAAAGAACTATATATTGTGGCGCAAAATGCCTTCACCGTGTCGGCTCCCGACAACCTCCGTGCATGGGCGATGCTCAGACCCCGTTTCAGTCCGTTTGTGGCATCGTCAGTTGAAACGCCTGTACTTGAAGTCAATATTAAATCGCAACCGCTGCCGGAGTCTGGTGCAGAAAAGATTTACGAAGTGGAAGGTAGTGAAGGTTTCATCACGGCACGCGTTTCGCGCCTTATTGATGGTTGTCTGATCATGGAGTTCAGGCATATTTCCGAATCCGAGCATCGTCTATGGATGAAAATGACTCCGCAATTTAATCGAGCAGATATAGTGATTGCTCCTGACGGCGATGCCAACGATACCTATTTCCTGACTCACGCTCTGATGATAGCCTTCATGCTCGGCACCTGCGGCAACGGTACGCTGCTGATCCACGCGTCGGCGGTGACGTATGGCGGGCGCGCCTATCTGTTCCAAGGGAAGAGCGGCACGGGGAAGAGCACGCATGCCGCTCTGTGGACTCGGAATATTGCCGGAGCTGAACTGCTCAATGATGACAATCCGGTCATACGCTTCTCGACCGACGGCACGGCTATCGCCTATGGCTCGCCGTGGAGCGGCAAGACGTCATGCTACCGCAACGTCTCGGCGCCAGTCGGTGCTTTCGTGCGCATAGTACGTTCGGGGGAGAATGTCCTGCGTAGGCTGTCTCCTCTCCGGGCCTACGCCTCGCTGACTACCTCGGTGTTCTTCTTGCCGTTTCTCGGCGACGGGCTGCGTGAAATGCGGCACAGGACGCTGGAGCGTCTGGTGGAGACCGTGCCCTGCTGCGAGATGTATTGTCGTCCCGACGCCGACGCCGCTCTAACATGCATGAAGGGGCTGTCGGACTATTCAGAAAATCAAAATTAACGGAAATGAAAATAAAGAAAGGTTTCACTCTGCGCACCGTAATGGGGCAGAACATTGTGCTTGCCGAAGGAAACAACTCTGACAGCTTCGGCAAAATAATCACGCTCAACCGGTCGGCTGCAATGCTGTGGGAGGCGTTGAAAGGAAAATCGTTTGAGGTGGAGGATGCTGCCGACCTGCTGGTAGGGAATTACGGCATCGACCGCGCGCAGGCTCTCGCCGACGCGACTTACATCACCGACCTGATGGCGGAAAAAGGTCTCCTTGACAGATGACGGCTCATGAATTTTGAATATACGCATTGCGGTTTACATTTTTTTGCGTATCTTTGTCGCGCATTATGCATTTCTTAACCAATCGACACATAATATAATTACAGAAATAAAGTTGCCGTATATGCGTATAAAGTTTATCTCAAAGATTCTTGTAGGAACAGGACTTTTTATGGTGTCCTGCTCGACGCCTAAAAATATCACGTATTTTCCGGATCTGCATCAGGGCGATATCATCCAGACGGAGCGATTGCTCGACATCAGAATCAAGCCGGAGGATAAGTTGTCGATCATGGTCAACACTCAGGACCCGTCGTTGTCGGCATTGTTCAACCTTGTACAGATTCAGAACCGATTGAATGCCACTACTACATCGACAAAAACGGTCGGAACTGCGTCATCAAACAGTTCTCAGGTGTCACTATATACTGTCGATTCTCAAGGAGAGATAAACTTCCCGGTAATCGGCAAGATTTATATTGCCGGCATGACCCGCGAGCAGGTCGCTGAGTACATTACGGCTGAACTTGTCAGCCGCGACCTAGTGAAGGACCCGATCGTGACTGTCGAGTTTGCCAATACCGGAATCTCGATCATCGGTGAGGTTGCATCGCCCGGTCGTTATGAGTTCAACCGCGATCACCTGACCATCATCGATGCCATCGCCATGGCAGGAGACCTGAAGATAAACGGTATGCGCGAGAACATCCTCGTATTGCGTAATGTGGGTGACGGACGTCAGGAGGCTTACCGTGTGAATCTCCTGGATGCTCAGCAGTTGGCGTCATCGCCGGTATTCTATCTGCAGCAGGAGGACGTGATATATGTTGAACCCAACGACAAGTTGAAGCGCGAGACAACTCCGAACGGCAACTCTCCCTACACCCCCTCTTTCTGGATTTCGCTCACTTCAGCCGTCCTGACTGTAACAACTCTTGTATTAACTCTAACACGATAAATATTCATGGCAGAAATAATCAACCAAGGCTCTAAGCCTAAAGCAAGGCAACAAGCTAATACCGGTGGTGTTCCGATTACTGATATTCTGTACCGCACGTTACATTACTGGCCGTGGGTGCTTCTGTCGCTTATCGTGTGTGTGGGAGTCGGATTTATCTATCTGCTGCGCACCCCTAATGTCTACACAACCACCGCTTCGATCCTTATAAAGGATGAAGCAAAAGGAAAAAGTGCCGGACTCGAAGATTTCGGTAATATGGGTCTGTTCCGTAGTAAAACCAATATACAGAACGAGATCTCGATGCTTAAGAGCGCTGACCTGATGGAAGAGGTTGTGCGCCGTCTTGATCTCAATATGAATTACTACATTCCGGGACGTTTCCATGATAAGGTTGCCTACGGTTCGACCCTTCCTGTAAATGTCAAGATCCCGATGTCGCCGGAGAATGAATCGGCTAAATTTGATATAACTGTCACTCCCGAGGGAAAAGTCACGATTGACAATCTCGTAAGCGGTGGCATGGACTTTGAGGCTAAGTACACCGGTGTGGTCGGTGATACTATCGAGACGGGTATCGGACCGATGGTGGTCACTCAGGCTGAGGCTTGGCAGCCCGATAAAGAGGTAAACCTTAAAGTTAGGAAATCGCCTGTTGCGGCTATCGCTGCATCCTATGACGGCAGACTGGGTGTCTCAATGATGGACGAGAAGGGTACGATAATAAATATGTCGATAACTGACCAGTCGACACAGCGCGCCCAGGATGTCCTCAGCACTCTCATCGGGGTGTATAATGAATACTGGATACGCGATAAAAACCAGATTGCAATCTCAACCTCCAATTTCATTAATGACCGTCTGGGCGTGATTGAATCGGAACTCGGTAATGTGGATTCGGATATCTCGGCATATAAGAGTGAGCACCTCATCCCGAATATCGATGCTGCATCATCAATGTATATGAGTCAGAACCAGCAGATTTCTCAGGAAATAATGAATCTGAACAATCAGTTGCAGATGACACGCTATATACGCTCCTATCTGACGGCTGACGGCAGCAATGAAAAACTTCTGCCGACAAACTCGGGCGTGGACAATATGAACATCCAGTCTCAGATCACTGAGTACAATAATATGGTTCTTCAGCGTAACGCGCTCGTTGACAAGTCATCGGAAAAGAACCCTCTGGCAATACAGCTCAATGAGCAGATGAACCAGATGCGTCAGGCAATTCTTGCCTCGGTCGACAACTCCATCGTCGCTCTCACCACCCAGATTAAAAACCTTCAGGGTACACAGGCTACCACTACATCAAAGATCGCCTCTAATCCTACGCAGGCTAAATATCTGCTTTCGGTAGAACGTCAGCAGAAAGTGAAGGAGTCGCTCTATCTTTTCTTGCTGCAGAAGCGTGAGGAAAACGAACTCTCACAGGCCTTCACCGCTTATAATACACGTATTGTGAATAAGCCGTCAAGCTACGGTCCTACTTCTCCCAATGCCCGCAATATTCTGATGATAAGTTTCCTTATCGGTCTTGTCATCCCGTTTGCGATTATCTACCTGAGAGAGATTAACAACACGAAGGTGCGCGGACGTAAGGATGTCGAGTCTCTGAACCTGCCCTTTGTCGGTGAGATTCCTCAATATGCTCCGCGAAGAGGAGACACCACTACGGATGGTGAACGTCGTATTGTCGTGAAGCACAAGAGCAGAAACATCATTAACGAGGCGTTCCGTGTGCTCCGTACAAATCTTGAGTTCATGAAGGTCAACCATGACGGCGCGAATGTCATAGCGATAACTTCATTCAATCCGTCGTCAGGTAAGTCGTTCATCACGGTCAATCTCGGAATGGCTCTTGCGATCAAGAACAAACATGTGCTTCTTATCGACGGTGACATGCGCCACGGATCGACATCATCACTTTTCAATTCTCCCGAGACAGGTCTGTCGGACTATCTCAGCGGGGCTGTCGATGACTTGAGTTCTATCATAGTTTCATCGCCTGATGCTCCCGACACGCTGTCGGTTATTCCGATCGGAAAAGTTCCGCCTAATCCGACCGAACTTCTCGAGTCGCCTCGATTTGCCGCTATGATAAAGGCTCTCCGCAACAGTTACGATTATATTCTGATCGACTGTCCGCCTATCGAGGTAGTTGCCGACACTCAGATCATAGACCAGCAAGCTGACCGTACAATCTTTGTAGTCCGCGCAGGTCTCCTTGAACGTGCAATACTTCCTGATCTTGACCGACTTTATGAGGAAAAGAAATACCATAATATGGCGTTCATCCTCAACGGAACACGCAACGACCAGGGACGATACGGTTACTCACACACCTATCGTTACGGATATGGTTACGGATACGGTTACGGATATAATTACGGAGACTCTAAAAAGAAATAAGGATACCGCGTAACCGGCTGTCCCGGAATTAAACACAGATAACAGAAAGGTCACATCTCACGCAAGAGAATGTGACCTTTTTGTGTCCGAATCCCCCGGACGGGGTTATATGTAAACAGAGCGGGATGAGAACTTGTGGCTCTCATCCCGCTCTGTTTTCTTCAGTTCATTAGTGATCCGGACGGGATTCGAACCCATGACCGTCTGCTTAGAAGGCAGATGCTCTATCCAGCTGAGCTACCGGACCATCTTTCTCCGCTATCGTCCTAAACGCGGAATAGCGGTCGTTTCTTAATTAGACTGCAAAGTTATTACTTTTTTGACAATAATGAAAGTCGTGACGGGATTTTTTGAGCAAAACCGGACGGCTTTAGCTGCTTTTTTTGCTGACAGCGGCGGCGGATGAATCAATTGAGGGTGCGAAGTACCCGGCGAATCTTCTCGTAGGTGGTGATGCGCGTCGGGACGAGGGGGAGTCGCAGCTCGTTTTCTATGAAGCCCATCGCATGCAGCAGGCATTTGACTCCGGCAGGATTTCCGTCGACGAAGAGTAGCGCAAACAGTTCGGTGAACTGGTGATGAATAAGTAGCGCTTTTTCATAATCACCGGCAAGGGCAAGGCGCACCATCTTGGAAAACTCGCGCGGAAAGGCGTTGCCGATCACCGAGATCACCCCGACGGCGCCAAGCGTGATGAGCGGAAACGTGATGCCGTCATCACCTGATATGACCATGAAGTCGCGGGGCTTGCGCTTGATAATGTCGTCCATCTGCGAGATATTGCCTGAAGCTTCTTTTATGCCGATGATATTACGGAACTCGCCGGCAAGCCGGAGCGTCGTCTCGGCGGTCATGTTCACTCCGGTGCGTCCGGGGACATTATATAATATGATGGGCAGGGGCGATTTCTCGGCAATGGCACGGTAGTGCTGATAGATGCCTTCCTGTGAGGGCTTGTTGTAGAACGGGACGACCGAGAGAATGGCACTGAACGCCGACAGGTCGGTCGACAGAATCTCCTCGATGACGGCGCTTGTGTTATTGCCGCCGATGCCGATGACAAGGGGGACACGCCCGTTGACCCGCTCGGCTACGAAGTGTCGCACGGCGTCGCGTTCGGCAACCGTGAGCGTAGCCGTCTCTGCCGTCGTGCCGAGAACTACGAGAAAGTCGACATTATTGCTTATCTGGTACTCGATGAGGCGCGCGAGGGCTTCAAAGTCGATTGACTTATCGGCTTTGAAGGGGGTGATCAGGGCGATACCCATTCCGCTTAGATTTATCTGCGCCATCTCTTGAGTGCGATTGATTTTTTATGATGCAAATTTAGGCAATATCTTTTTATTATAGTCAATATCGACACTTAAAAATTGGGTCACCGTCAGATAAATCGGCGAGTGTAGAGTCCAACAGCAAATGCAAATTTAGGGAATATTAATTAAGAATCGTTTAAGAGGTGTATCAAATTTGAGTTTTTCGCGAGGTCTACGGTTAAGTTTCTTCTGAATCTCCATAATCCGTTTGTCAGAGAAGTCATCAAAGTTTGATTTCTTAGGGATGTACTTTCGGATTAGTTTGTTGGCGTTTTCAATCGCTCCCTTCTGCCAAGAGCAGTATGAGTCGGCAAAATAAACCACCACTTTATCCTTGTTCTTCAATGATAGCCGGCGTGTTATCTCAAGATGCGCGGCAAATTCACAGCCGTTGTCGGTCGTGATGGTTCTTATCGTCTTTCGATACGGGAACAGCAGCCTGACGACCGCCTTTGCCACAGGCATAGCCTTACGTCCATGCGGCAGCCGCTCCATAAAGATGAAATTGGTCGAGCGTTCGGTCAAGGTCAGGATTGCGTGACCATAAGAATCTACAATGGTATCCATTTCCCAGTCTCCGAATCGTTTGCCGTCAGCCTCGGTCGGACGCAGGTGTATGCTTGTGCGGTTGGCGATATTTGTAGCTTTGGTCGGGCGAAATGCCTTGCTTCTACGCGTATATTTCAGCTCGTGTGGCATGTGTGCGGCGAGCTTGCCGGTGGCATCGGCATGGACATGGTTATATATGGTCTGTTTGACAATATGAATGCCCTCAAGGCGCAGAACTCCGGCTATTTGTGCCGGCGACCAGTCCTCTTCAATGATCATCTGTTCTATACGCCACCATAGTTCAGGCGGCTTGCGGTGATTACCTTGCAGACTATGTCTGCGCGCCTCAGATTTTGTCTGGGCGTTACACCATACATACTCGCCGTTTGAGTTGCAGTTGCGCTGCAGCTCACGGCTTATTGTCGAGGGATGGAATCCGATCTCCCGGGCGATACGGCTTTTGCTCCATCCTCTTTTTATTCCAAGGTAAATTTCGTACCTTTGCTCCGAGGTTAAATGTTTTATCATTAGCAATACAAAATTACTTAATCTCAAGGAGACTTCGGTCTCCTTTTTTTGTATTGCTGTTTTTCTCCTTGAATAATCCTTCAAGATATCCGCTCTCGGGGACGGTCTCGCCCGTCCCCGCCGCTATGGCATCCCCTCGCGAGGAGAGTGAGGATTGTTAATCTGATAGAAACCTCTAAAACTGTGCGTTTCTATTTGGATTATTCATTTAATATGATCGCCAACCTTAAACATCTTCCTACCGTGAGTAGCGACTCACGCCGAAAAATGGTGAAAAACGCAGAAAAGAGCGTCAAGCAAGGGATTTTTGTTGGATTTATAGTTAAATAATCTTTCAATTATTAAACGATGTTAAAATTATCTGAAAATTGACCGATTTTGCGACCCAAACCGGGTCAGAGGTTCAATCCCATG
>CAYTWG010000004.1:0-66527 GCA_964442005.1 uncultured Bacteroides sp.
AAAACACATACATATCACACGACGTCCTTCCCCCGAAGGACAGCACAGGCGCCCGACGATACAACCAACATCGTCGGGCGCCTGAGTTATATCAATCCCGAAAATTCTCCCCCCCCCCAGTAGGGACGCGATGCATCGCGTTAACCGCCGCCTTTGCAAAAACAGAGTGTAACAGGTTGGATAATAACGCGATATTTTAGTCCGGAAGCGTCCCTTTTATCTTACGATATATTTCTGATGGTCGACAATATAAATACCGGGAGAAAATTGATGGATCGACTCGCCGGCGGGAACCTCGATTGAAAACGTCCGTCCCGTCATGTCAGCGACGCTTATTGTCGTCATGCATGGTGCAGTGACAACGAGACATCCGGCTGAAGCCTTTACCGACACGCCCGACGGCTCTGGCTCTGTAGCGGTGACACCGCCGACAAGTCCGTCACGGTTGTAAATACCTCCGTTCTCAAAATGAAGGTCAGCTGTCTGATTCCCTGCTCCCGATCCTCCGTTGCCGAATATTATCATCGCGTTGTCCGGTAGAGCTTCAGATGTAAAATGATACGCATGCACTGTCTCGCCGTTGAGCTGAGTGACATCGGTCACACGATTGCCGGGCCATGGAGCCGTCAGCACATGGGTGCCAAGAGCGTCATTGTACCACATATAGACATAGACCGAAGACCACTCGGGCGAACCGTTATCGCGGAAATACACCGAATAATCCTCGCGGGGTCCCCACTGCCCTATCAGCCATTTCACTCCGGCATCAAGGCGCTGACGTGCCGCCTTAACTCGCTCCTCGATATTTCCATTACCATACTGTTGCCAGCGTTCCGCATTGTGACGTGCTGCATCGGCGATACGTGCGCCATAGTTGTCAATATACTCGTCCATACCGCGATAACCGTTACGGTAGAACTCTCCCCATACCTGACGCACTCGCTCCATGAAGGACGGATGCCGGCATATCTGCTCTATCCATGTATTGTGCCACTCACGCCCCTGATATATAAACTGTGATTTATCATAATTGAAGGCACTACCAAAGTCCCAGACCGGTCCGAACTCCCATTTCACCGACTCGCCGCGATTTTTTGACAGATAGCAACTTCCGTGAAATGACTCGTAATCATCGACAATCTCCTGCACTATATAGTAGCGGGCAAGGATATCGGCGTCGATAAGCTCTTCCCAACTGTTGTCATTAACGTCGGTTGAATAGATGGCGCGGTCCATCGCCGTCACCTGATCGGTCAGATACTCGTTCTGTGCCTCCGACAGCTCCTCGGGTGATTTATAGGTAAAAATTATATCATGATGTCCGTCCCCTTCCGGGATCTTCACATGGGGGTCCGAGTCATAATTGTCAATTTCAAGAAGCCAGCCGCCGGTTATCTCGTCGGCAGCAGTGGCAAAGTCAGGTTGCTCGACTATATTGACACGTGTCTTTGCTACACGCACAGTCTCGGTCAGGAAGTAGAGACCTATGTAATCGCCATTGAGCACGACCTCTATCGGCTCGTCGGCAGGCGTCCAGGGCATCCCGATGCGCCGGCTCAGTTCAAATCCCACGATATTGCGCATAAATCCGTAACTGTCGTCGGCATGAGCAAGCAGCGCAAAGTGACGGCTTGAGTTCATGCCCAGCAACGGAGCCTTCTCGTCGAGCTTTATGCGATAAGGTTTCTTGTCAAATCCCGTCCATGTCCAGTTGCCGCGACCACGGATCTGCATCCCGAGTTGACTGTCGGGCGACCCCGTCGGTCTGATCCCCTCGACTCCCATGTTGTCGATATAATAGGTCGCTTTGACATACTCCTCCTTTGACACGACCGGCGCATTGTTTTCGGTAGTGATAAACATGACAGGCAACGTGCCTGAATAAGTGACCGCTGATGCCGCTCCGGACCCTGCCGAAAGTAGAGCTGCAACAACAACGGCGCTGACTGAAAATCTCGCCATAGTTAAATTTCTTATGTTAAGTATGATATAATCTTTATTTAATTGCAAATTGTAAGACCACGTGTCGCCACGTAAGGACACCCTTCCGCCCAAAGGTTAAAGAGTGTCGATCTCGGCAAGCCACATAGCCGCTGATGCGTCAGAGGGCATGCGCAAGTCGCCGCGTGGCGACAGACACACATTTCCCACCTTCGGTCCGTCAGGCATGCATGAACGCTTAAACTGCTGATTGAAGAATCGGCGGAAGAACGTGCGCAGCCAGTGCAATATCGTCTTGTCGTTATAGACTCCCTCAAACGCTATCCGTGCCAGCTGATAAATCTTACGCGGCGAACGCCCGTGACGCAACAGGTGATATATGAAGAAATCATGCAGTTCGTAAGGACCTACAAGATCCTCGGTTTTCTGCGTTATATTGTCTTTCTCGTCGGCGGGAATCAACTCAGGGCTTATGGGAGTGTCAATGATGTCCTCGAGAGCCTCACGCTCGGTATCAGAAGTAGCTCTCATGGCAAACCATCGGACGAGATACCTGACGAGAGTCTTGGGCACACCGGCATTGACCCCGTACATCGACATGTGGTCGCCGTTATAGGTCGCCCATCCGAGAGCGAGTTCCGACAGGTCACCGGTACCGATGACCATGCCACCCTTCTCGTTGGCGATATCCATCAGTATCTGTGTGCGTTCACGTGCCTGACTATTTTCGTATGTGACATCACGCACGGCAGGGTCGTGACCTATATCTTTAAAATGTTGATTGACGGCGTCGGCAATAGGCACCTCCATGATTGATACGCCGAGTGACTCCATCAGCGTCAGGGCGTTGTTATGGGTACGTCCCGTGGTACCGAATCCGGGCATCGTCACACCGATTATTCCCTTACGGTCAAGACCGAGGCGGTCAAAAGCGTTGACCGTGACAAGAAGCGCGAGCGTTGAGTCAAGACCACCGGAGATACCGATGACAGCTGTCTTGCAACGGGTGAACGACAATCGCTGTGCGAGTCCGGCTGACTGAATGTTTACGACCTCGCCGGCACGACGGTCGATATCGCTGTCGTTTGACGGCACAAAGGGCGTACGGCGTATCTTACGCATCAGCTTGTCGTCACGTCCGACTGTCGATGTCGCCTGCGCCGGGACCATACGGTAGATCTGTCGCGCCGTTTCAGCGGCAGCACAATCGGCAAAAGAACTCATATACCCCCGGTCATGATCTATCGATTCAATGTCTATATCAGCTATTTCATAACGGTTACCACTCGTCCAGCGCTCGCTACGGCACAGTATAGAGCCTGTCTCGGCTATGATTGCCTTCCCGTCAAACACGAGATCGGTCGACGATTCGCCGAAACCGGCGCTTGAATAGACATAGGCACATGAGCAACGAGCCGACTGATGAGCTATCAGATGGCACAGATGGTCATACTTCCCTACGACATCGTCTGAAGCCGACAGATTAACTATCACCTGAGCGCCGGCAAGAGACGCACGGCATGAGGGGGGTATCGCAGTCCACAGATCTTCGCAAATCTCAATCCCGATTCTGACACCCGCCGGAGTCTCTATAAGCTGACTCACACTCACCGGTGCCACTCCCGCGTCGCCAAGATCCACTACCGTGTCAAGCCCGGCGCCGCTCTGCCACCAGCGTTTTTCATAAAACTCGCCATAACACGGCACATAACTCTTGGGCACCACGGCAAGCGCTTTGCCATGCTGAAGGGCGACACCGCAGTTATACAGTGTGCCGTGTATCCCTATCGGCATCCCCACTACAATAATCATGTCGAGCGACGCCGTCTCACGCGCAATCTGTCCGAGACCACGCATTGCGCCCTCCATGAGCGTCGTTGTCTGAAACAGGTCAGCACAGGTGTAACCCGTGACCGACATTTCAGGAAACATGGCAAGTTCGACCCCTTTATCGCTTAACTCATGCGCAAGCGAAACTATATTGACAGCATTGGCACGGCAGTCGGCAACACTGACCGCCGGAAGAGCCGCAGCTACTCTGAAAAATCCGTCTATCATATCTCCTTATATATAATTATGTTGACCGCGACCCTCTCAAGAGTCACAGATATGTTGCGAAATTATAAAATTTTAATCAATTAATGAATTACAGCCTTAAAAAATTTGGTTAGTACGGGAAAAATTGCTTACTTTGCACTCTGTTTTGTGGCTCATCCTTTAAAGCGGCTAAAAATGATGCGTTTAGCCGTGATATGAGACTGAGATGGTGACACATTACAAGCGAAACAAAAATAACAAAACGAAACAAGATAAATTTAAACAGCCATGTCAAAGATTTGTCAAATTACGGGCAAGAAGGCGATCACCGGTAACAATGTATCGCACTCTAAACGTCGTACCAAACGTCGTTTCAATGTAAACCTCTTCAACAAGAAATTCTACTGGGTTGAACAGGACACTTGGATCACACTCACCATCTCGGCAGCAGGACTCCGCACTATTAACAAAATGGGTCTTGACGCAGCTATCAAGCTCGCTGCAAGCAAGGGTTATTTAACTGAAATCAAATATTTAGAATTCTAAGAAGATGGCAAAGAAAGCTAAAGGTAATCGTGTGCAGGTAATCCTCGAATGCACTGAACACAAGGCAAGCGGTATGCCCGGTACTTCTCGTTATATCACTACTAAAAACCGCAAGAACACTACCGAGAGACTGGAGCTTAAGAAATACAACCCCATTCTCAAAAAAGTAACCGTACACAAAGAAATCAAATAATTGACTTAAGATATGGCAAAGAAAACCGTAGCATCACTTCAGAAAGGTGAAGGACGTACCTACAGCAAGGTCATCAAGATGGTGAAATCGCCCAAGACCGGTGCTTATGTCTTCAAAGAAGAAATGGTTCCCAACGACGCTGTAAAAGACGCGTTGAAGTAATTGTAAATATTCGACATTCTCTTTAGATACAAGGCGAGAAAGCTCCCGGCGTTGTCAAGGCAATCCCGGTAGCTTTCTCGCTCTATGATTATACCCTCCGTAAAAACAACCATCGACAATCCCACGGCAAAATGAACATCCGAGACATCAAGATTGACGACTTCAACTATCCCCTCCCCGACGAACGCATCGCACGTCACCCCCTCGCCGAGCGCGACATGTGCCGCCTCCTCGTGCGCGACAGCGACGGCACCCTCAGCGACCATCATTTTATTGATCTCCCGGCACTCCTGCCGACCGACTCGATGCTTGTCTACAACAACACGCGCGTCATCAACGCTCGCCTTAGATTCCGCAAAAATCTTACCGGGGCTCTGATTGAAATCTTCTGCCTTGAACCAGTCGAACCGCGAGACTACGCGCTCAACTTCGTATCGACCGAACGATGCTCATGGACATGTTTCATCGGCAACTCAAAGCGCTGGAAACAGGGCGCACTGGAATTACCGCTGACCGTCAACGGACACGACATCACCCTCTCGGCTACCCGCACGGCAGCGACCGAGGGCAACGCCTCGATAGTGCAATTTGCCTGGAACGATCCATCGGTGACATTCTCAGAGATAATATCAGCAGCCGGTGAGATACCCATTCCTCCATATCTAAACCGCGCGACTGAAGAAAGCGACTCGACCGACTATCAGACCGTCTACTCCCATATCGACGGCTCAGTGGCAGCCCCTACGGCAGGACTGCATTTCACGCCACGCGTCCTTGAAGCGATCTCCCAACGGGGAATCCCGCGTCATGAACTGACACTGCACGTCGGAGCCGGCACCTTTCAGCCGGTAAAATCCGACAGCATAGGCGAACACACGATGCACAGCGAGTTTATTGCCGTCGACCGAGACCTGATTGCTGAACTCGCGGCAACCGACCGTCGTATCATCGCCGTAGGAACCACATCAGTGCGCACCCTCGAAAGCCTTTATCACATAGGGTGTCTCATATCCGAAGGAAATTGGGACGGCGAGGTGCCGCAATGGTACCCCTACTCTGACACACACCCGCAGCTCTCACGCAGCGACGCGCTCACGGCTCTCGCCACATGGCTCGACAGCCACGGCATGAAAACACTTATCGGCGCCACGCGCATTATCATAGCGCCCGGTTACAAATACCGCGTCGTGTCAGGAATGGTGACCAACTTCCATCAGCCGCAGTCGACTCTGCTATTGCTCGTTTCAGCATTTACCGGCGGCGACTGGCTCCCCATGTACCGCCATGCACTCGATGCCGACTACCGCTTCCTCAGCTACGGCGACGCCTCCCTCCTCCTCTGACACTTTATCGGAATTTAACACCGATCGTCAGCGCTTGACTTTGTCGGGATGGGCTGCGATGAAAGCTTTCCACGATGAGGAGCCTTTAGAGGGGATTGGGCGCGACGACTCATAGAAATGACAGAGCGCTGCGCCGAGTGCATCGGTGGCGTCGAGCTGCGGCAGCAGATCCTCATCAGGGATGTTGAGAATACGCCGCAACATGCCCTGCACCTGCTCCTTTGACGCTCCGCCATTGCCGGTAATAGCCATTTTTATCTTTCGCGGCTCATACTCGGTGATAGGGACATCGCGTGACAGCGCCGCCGCCATCGCAACCCCCTGTGCCCTACCGAGTTTCAGCATCGATTGCACGTTTTTACCGAAAAACGGAGCCTCGATAGCCATCTCGTCAGGCAGATACTGCTCCACCAGTCCCTGCACACGCTCAAATATGCGTCGCAGTCTCAGGTAGTGACTCTCAAACTTGCTGAGCGTTATCACCCCCATGGCTATCATCGACGGATTCTTGCCTTTAATGCCGAGAATACCGTAACCCATTACATTAGTTCCGGGGTCGATTCCGATTATGATTTTGTCCCACTCTCTGCCGGGACGTCCCGTATCCATGCTCACCCTACAATCTCCATGTATGTTGAAAAAGAGAGCACCCGGTCACCCATACGTGCCGCAATATCATCTTTCAGTATCGCTGCCGTCTCGTCATGCCATCGGGTCGCCTCGCTCAGATCGGGTGCAAGCAACTGCACGGCATAGTTGACTGTCTCGGGATCTATCTCCGACATTATACGCAATATTTTAATGTCGTCAAACACACCGCATGCGTGAGCCGCCTTAACATAGACATCCTTTACCCAGTCATTAAAACTGTCGATTGCCGGGCGATGCACGATAAATGTAGTATTAAGTATATACATATTAAGCGATTACATTCCGTATAAATTCACGTTATTTATATAATATATCGAGAGCGGGATGCCGATGATCAGGCTTATAAGCGCCCATCTGAAAGCACTGCGCGAGCGGCTACGCGCCTCATCGCGTCTACCCGTCATCCACAGTTTATTCACTGACGAGGCTTTGATAATAGCGACTATGCCAAATGGCCAGATAAAGAGCAGAGAGAGGATTGCAAGCCACATATAACTGGACGGACATTTATCTTCCATCCCATAAACCGTTCGTGCATCATGTCCATAAGTCGACTCATACCGTTCCTTGTCAAACTTAGGTGGCACCGGAGGCATAAAAAGTTCGGTGACAAGTTCCTCTACCTCTCCTGCCTTAACCCATGCATCCATTCCCTTGCACCAGACAAGATCATCCTTGGTAATTCCTAACGATCGCAGCTGTCTTATTGAGTAAGGACCCTTGGGGGTATTGTTTTCAGCTATATAGTATCCCATAATCTGATTGTATTTATGATTTCTATTATTTAATGCCGGCTCTCATCGCCCTTTCTTCCCGACGCCGGCGCATAAACCGTCCGAGGAAACGGACATGCCGTCCTACGGTGGCACAGATTCCGTAATAGTAACACATTATCCTGAAACGCTCCATGAGTGACTTGTAGCGGTTACGTGTCGTGGTACCCTCGTCAAGATAATCGGCTACGACAGCTGGGACATAGACATTATGACGCGAGTGTTGCAGACATCTGATACACCACTCGTAGTCAGCTGAAAACCGATACCGCAAGTTAAAGAGCGGAACAATGCGCCTTAACACGAAAAACGCCTGATGACACACCACCATCCCCTCGGCAAAACTCCCGAGCGAAAGCACTTCGGGGGCTTTAAGATGTCGGTCGCCGAGACGATGCCGGTCGGCACCGGTGACGATCTCGGTCTGTCCGTAGACTATCCCCGGCTTGTCGTTGCGATCTATCGCGTCAGCTATGAGCTGCAACGTGTCGGGAGAATGGAAAGTGTCGCCCGCATTAAGAAACACCACATACTCTCCCCGTGCCATCCCGAGCCCGCGGTTCATGGCGTCATAGATACCCGAGTCGCGCTCACTGTGAACCCTCATTTCCTCTATACCTGACTCGCCGATAAGTTCCAGCGTATTGTCAGTCGACGCACCGTCAACCACGATATACTCATATCGGCGGCACGTCTGCTCCCTGACGCTTTTCAGCGTAGGCGCGATTGTATCGGCGGCATTATATGTCACCGTTATGACTGAAAAAAGCTTATTGTTATCGGGCTCTGCTGCGTGACTCATGTGACATTCAAAATATTTTTCAAATATACTAATTTTTTCGCAGAATCATTGCCCCGCGCAGATCTTTTCTACTCAGCCCCTGACTGGCTTGTTAACTGGGCTTGTTAACAAACAAAGCATCCCGGAACAGTCACTGCTGACTCTTCCGGGATGTCATTGTATCGTTCTATTGGCCGGGGATTCAAAACCCGCCGCCTGAAGCCGGGGGAATTATTCTCCGGGGTGGATTGCTCCGCTGGGGCAAACTTCAGCACAAGAACCGCACTCGATGCAAGTGTCGGGATCGATGTGATAGATATCGCCTTCAGAGATAGCTTCAACGGGGCAAACGGGAAGACAAGTTCCGCAAGCTACACAGTTATCATTGATTACGTAAGCCATGGTTGTAAATGTTTAGATAAAAATTATACAATATTGTTGTTTATATTGTGCAAAAATAAGGCTTTTCTCAGAATTAACGAGTAAAAAGAGTCTATTTTTTCCAATGCTGCCGATTATTTAGAATCCGTCTAAATTATCACGCAACGTAATGCAGCAATTGTCAAGCGAGTCGACTATTGCAAGCGACATGACGTCATAGCCTTCGGATCGCAACTGGTCGCCGCCGCCCTGAAAACCTTTCTCGATAATAAATCCCATTGCCTCTATCGTCGTGCCGCTCTGACAGCAGAGATCAATAATGCCACGCGCGGCGTTGCCATAGGCAAGAAAGTCATCGATAAAGACGATATGGTCATCGTGAGACAGAAATTCAGAGGAGATACACACGGTGTACCACCGGTCTTTCGTAAACGAATGTACCTCTGCAACATAAAAGTCATCCATGGTTTTCGGCACTTTTTTCTTGACAAATACCACAGGCAACTGCATGACATATCCCAGCATAATGGCGGGAGCAATACCGCTCGCTTCAATGGTGACAATCTTGTTGATGTTACGACCCTCGAGCCGACTGGCAAATTCTTTGGCAACCTCCATCATCAGGTTGGGGTCGAGCTGATGATTGAGAAAGCTGTCTACTTTCAGGATGCCTCCGCGGAGCGAACGACCGTCCTCCAGTATGCGTTTACGAAGTTTTTCCATATTATCAATTATTAAGGTATTACTATTGGACTCACTCTCGGTAATATACTCGCTTGACGCGCGGCGACACCGACGTCAGCACCTCGTAAGGTATCGTGTCAAGACGGTCGGCGACCTCGGTGACAGGCACCCGGCTACCGAATATCTCGACTTCGGCGCCGCAACAGTCATGACCGACATCGGTAACATCTATCATGCAGATGTCCATGCAGATGTTGCCTACCGTCGGACAGGCAACTCCGTCGACAATAAAGCTCGCACGTCCGTTGCCCATGTGCCGGTCTATACCGTCGGCATATCCGATAGGAAGCGTAGCGATTACCGACGGGCGCGTAAGCACGCCTCGACGGGCATATCCTATCGTGTCACCCGGTTCCCGGTGATGGACGGCGCTGACTCTCGTGACAAGCCGTGATACCGGTTTGAGGCATCCGTTGTCCAGCCCGCTTACCGGTGAAACGCCATAAAGACCTATCCCGAGACGCACCATGTCATACTGATGAGAAGGATAGCGCATTATACCTGCCGTATTCAGGATGTGACGCCGCACCTTGTATCCCAGACTGTCAATTATATACGAACTCATACGCTCGAAATTATCAAGTTGACGGCGGGTATAATCGTCCTGGTCAAGACAGTCGGCGGTAGAGAGATGTGAAAATATAGACGCCACTCTGAATGTAGGATATTTTTTCAATGCTTCGACAAGGACAGGCAACTCATCCTCAGTAAATCCGAAACGGTGCATACCCGTATCGAGCTTGATATGAATCGGGTAATTCGTCGTGCCGGCAGGTGCAAACCGGTCGAGCAGTTCAAGTTCTCCGGTCGAGAACACGGTAGGCTCCAGATGACGCTGATACATCGTGCGGCAGTTGCTGCTGATGGGATTAAGCACCATCACCGGCATCGTGATACCCTGCTCGCGGAGTTTCAATCCCTCCTCGACAACGGCTACGGCAAGATAGTCAGCCCCCTGACACTGGAGTGTCTTTGCAACCTCTACGGCGCCGGCGCCATAAGCATCGGCTTTTATCATTGCGACAAGTCCGGTCTCGGGACGTATCAGTGACCTATAATAATTATAATTACTGATCAGCGCGTCAAGACTGACCTCGAGATATGACTCGTGCCTGGTATATTCAAGAAGAGTGCGCAGAGGTCGGAAACTTGACGGAGGCGTACCTTTCAGCAGTATCGCCATACTGTCGAAGCCACAGTCGCCCAATGCCTCGCACACCTGGTCGACCGTGTCGTAACAGCTCACTTTAATCATTTTATCAAACGACGGAGCATATTTCTTAATCTCCCGACCGACACCTATAAGAGTGTCAACATTGCGCGATATCAACAGTTGTTCAAGAGCGGCATACACCTCCGCCTGACGGTGTCCGTCGGTCATCAGGTCACCGGCTATCAGCGACAACTGATGTCCCGGTGTCAGACGCCGAGCCACGATGTCAAGCGCCGTGGCTATCCCGTCGATATCGTTGGTATAGTAATCGTAAGCGACAATGCTTCCGTCCACGCCCTCGTTGATGTCGATACGTGTCAGCACCTCATCGAGATCAGATAAACGTGACTCGATAACCGCGTCATCGTACCCCAATTCAGTCATTACCGCCCTTACAAGGCCCTTGTTGCCTCCGTCGACAGCAACGAGACGCGCCGACCGGCACACATCGGCAAGCGTATCGCGTATCAGCTCCGATCCGCCCGGATATATCACAACCGGACAATCACGGAACAGAACTGCTTTTTCTCGGCATTTCTCCTCTATAGAGACGAAGTCACGATGATGTTCCGACGTAATCGATGTAAACACGCCTATCGTCGGACGCACTATCGGCTCAAGACGCTCCATCTCTCCGGGACGCGATATTCCGGCTTCAAAGATGCCGAGAGTAGTATCACTGTCGAGCTGCCACAACGATAACGGAACCCCGATCTGCGAGTTCCAGCTACGGGGAGACTTTGCTATCACATGCTCCGGAGAAGTGGCTGCCGCAAGCAGTTCCTTTACGACCGTCTTGCCACGGCTACCGGTAATACCCACGACAGTACAGTCAACTTTACCGCGTATGACGGCTGCGCTGCGCTGGAGCGCTCCGATCACCGACGGCGTGACAACAAAATTGGCGTCACTGTCTGCGAGTGCCGCCGGAATGTCATCATCGATAACAAAATTACGGACTCCGGCGCGATACAGATCCCGCAGATAACGGTGCCCGTCATTGCTCGTCGTACGCAATGCAAAAAACACTGTTTCGGCACTGTCGACAAGCGACCGGCTATCGGTCAGCGGACGGCTGACTGTTGACCGGGAACCGCCACCGATAAAACGGTAGCCTTCCTGCGAAGCAAACTGTTTAAGATTCAGTTCCATTTTTCAGCAATAGGTCGATGTTGTGACTGAAGATACTCTTTACGACATTTACGTGCCAACTCTCGTGTTGCGGGAGTAAAATACGTATCTGAAAACTTTTCATATATATAGTCGACCGCCGTCTCCGACGGATGCTTCATGTCAGAGGCATAGAAACGGTAATCGCGCAGATCATCCATCATAATCTCGTAAGCGGGGAAATACTCGGCTCCTGCCTCGCGACACAGGCGGTCGACAGCAAGCAGAAGACTTGCCTTGCTGAGCTGATTCTCGTGCAGTCCGTCGGCAACATGCCTTATAGGACTCACTGTGAATATTACACGATGTTGACGGGTGTATGGAGCCCACGTTCTGACAATATCGTCGACAGTGACCATCTCCCGTCTGAATATGGAAGGGGGCAACTTATGGCAGTTGCCAACGACTTCGCCGCTCTCGACCAGACGGTAGACACGTGCCGTCCCCAACGTTATAATCCATGTGTCAGCCACTTGTAACGCCTCGGTCAGCCCCGACAGCACGGTGTTGACCCGTCCGAGCAGCCTGTCGGGGTCACTGTCCTGAAAAATATTGGGAAAATCAAGACAATGATAAGTCTCGCCCGAGCAGTAAAGGTCATCGCGTGTGTACATTCTATCGGCTGACGCCCTTGCAATCACCGAGGCAATCGACATCGGATTGTATAGCGCCCCCATAGGATTGAGCGTCACATCAAAACCGTCGTGCAGCATCAGCTCACCTACATTTGTCGTAAAACACGACCCGAGCATCACGATTTTATCTCCGTGTCCGAGCGGCTTGGCTCCTTTGATTGGTTCTATCTCTGTACGGAACATCATAACTCGACATCAATACATCTGGTAATCAATCGACAGCACCTGAAACTCAGTGCGGCGGTTAATCTGATCGGCAATCTCGCGGTCCTCCTCGCCGAGGGTCTCTATATACTCGGGAGTCAGTACCGTTCCCTCCTCAAACTGAGGATACTCCCTTGCCAGTTTCTTCGTGATCGTTTTCGGGCGCGACTTACCGTAGCCCTGCGCCTGAAGACGATCGGGACTGATTCCTACCGATATAAGATAGTCTATCACTGATGCGGCGCGGCGATGCGACAGGTCTATATTGTACTCGTCGCTACCCTTGCGGTCAGTATGTGAAGCCATCTCGATAGTTATGTTGGGGTTGTCACGCATTATCTGAGCCATCTCGTCAAGAGCCGTTTTTGACTCGGGTCGCAGGGTGGCGCGGTCAAAATCATAAAAAATATTGTCAACAACTACCGGTTTATTGATCGACGCAAGAATGAAATCGACGTTATATTCAGCATCTTCCTCTGCATCATCAGCTGTAAACTGCTGTCGGGCATTGAGATATCCCTTGGCACCGGCAAGCATCACATAGCTGACACCTCTCTGGAGCGGGAAACGGAACGTACCGTCATCACGAGCCACCTCTTTCTGATTGGAACCGTCATTACCGACAATACGTATCACCGCACCCGGTACCGGCTCCTCATCCTTGTCGAGCACCCAGCCGGTAATCCATATCTTAAGGTCAGGCAACTCAAATGAATAAATATGATCATAGCCACGGGCATCCCCTCGGTTAGAGCTGAAATAACCGCTCTCTCCCTCGCCGAATGTTATACCGAAGTCATCGGCTGAGGAATTCATCGGCTGTCCCATATTCTCCACACGCCAACCGCCGGATGGTGTCAGCGTGGCACGGAAAAGGTCGAGACCGCCATATCCCGGATGTCCGTCCGACGCAAAGTACAGTAAGCTGTCAGTGCGCACGTATGGAAACATTTCGTCGCCGGGCGTATTGATAAACTCGCCGAGATTTTCAAGCGAACCGGCGCGCTCCTTGAGATTTATGCGCCAGATATCCTTGCCGCCCGAGCCGCCAGGCATATCCGACGTAAAATATAGCCACGTGCCGTCGGGCGACACGGCAGGATGTCCGTAACTCGACAACGTGTCGGCGGTGATCTCCAGTTTTACAGCTGCGCTCCACTTGGCATCGGAACGCTGAGACGTGTATATCTCGACACCGGTAGGAGCATTGGGCTCGCGGCGCGCTTTGGTCAGATACATGGTCGTTCCGTCGGGCGAGAACGACACTATCCCTTCGTCGAGCTCGGTATTCAGTTCACCTTCCACCGCCTCGGGGCGCTGCCACTCTCCTCGCTCGTTTTTACGTGCGACCCACACGTCGCCCTTCTTCATTCCGGTGATCTCGCTGCGGTGATCGCCCGAGACCTTCTCATTGGTTGTCGTAAAATACAACTGATCAAACGAGTTGTCAAAATACATCGGTGAGAAGTCGGCACGACGTGAGTTAAACAGCTTGGCGTTGCGCACGACATAGCGTGTCGGAGTGCCACGCGTCTCGAGAGCGAGCCGACAACCGGCTATACCGGTCTGTGCCTCACGCGAACTTGGGTTAAGCTTCAGAAATTCTTCATAGGAAGTGATCGCCGCAGCATATTTACCGTCAGCATGCTGTGCCTGAGCAAGATGCAACAGCGCGGTTGAATCGGGGTAATTATAGCGTATGGCATTCTGATATGCAGCTGCGGCACGCGCATTCATGTTCAGCCTTGAATAACATTCGCCCATAAGAAAAGCCACCTCGCCGCGCTGCTGACGCTCCTCGCGCTTGGTGAGCTTGTTGTAGACTTTGCGATAAGTCTTTGATGCATCGAAATACTCTCCCCGCTCATACTGTTCGTTTGCTGTCGAGAGCTTCGCACCGCCGCAACCGGTGAGAATGACGGCTATGACGGCGAGCAGAATCGTATTTTTTTTCATACAGAGGTTCATATTTCTATAACGCACAAATTTACTAATTATTTTTCATCGAGCATTACAACCGACAGAGTTCTTCCCGAGTTTATGCCCAGTTTACGTGCTGAGAAATAAACCGAAGGGGCACAACGCGAACATGGCGATGTGTCGCATATATTTCTTGACGGTATTCCGGCGGCTTCAAGCGACAGCCGGCAGGCACGTCGCAGGTCGACATGATATTTTCCCGTTACGCCGAGATATTCGTCGCTCACGACTCCCTGTCCATGCCATTTCGCTTCAAACTGTGAAGCGACTTCATAGCCAACTTCAAAACATCCGGTGCATATCGACGGACCCGTCACGGCACGTATCTCGTCAGCGACGGCACCCATCTGCACCATCCGACCGACCGCACTGACCACAATCTCCCCGACCGTTCCTCTCCATCCCGAGTGGACGGCAGCTACGACACGGTTAACAGGGTCAGCAAGCAATATAGGCACACAATCGGCTGTATTGACAGCGATAGCGACGCCGGGGAGAGCTGTCACCAGCGCATCAACCCCGGAAAAATCATCTTGGAGATTTCCTGACGTGACCTCCGCGACAACTGTCGAATGGGTCTGACGCGGGATTATCAGCCGCTCTGACGAGATGCCCAGGACGTGACAAAGCCGCTCCCGGCATGACGCGACGTGGGCGGCATTATCGCCCGTGTAATGACAGGCGTTGAAATCGCTGTAAGGATTGTCGGGTTCAGGGCTGCCGCGTCGGGTCGACAACGCGGTGACCCCTTCACCCATATCATAGAAATCAGCTTCGATACTGTCAGTCGATATTTTCGGCTTCGATATCTTCGTCCCAGTCATAGTCCTCGTCAAGCATATCGTCATCAAAGGTCTCATCCTCGTCCTCGGGCATCGGCTCGTTTTCGAAGATGAACTCATCCTCCTCGCGCACACGATGATGACCGTCAAGCGGTCTGTGAGTGATCGGATTAGGCTCGATGCGGTTGCTCTCGTCGGTGATGGCGCGCCACAGCGTGTCTTTCAGCAAAGTCAGACCTTGACCCGTCACCGATGAAATGAACACGTGAGGGATACCTTCGGGAAGTTGTGCGGCAATCTCCTCCATCAGCTCGTCGTCAAGCATGTCACTCTTGGAGATGGCAAGCACGCGGGGCTTGTCCATCAGCTGAGGATTGAACTGCGCGAGCTCGTTGAGCAGCACCTCATACTCCTTGCGTATATCGGCGGCATCGGCAGGAACAAGGAACAACAGGACGGCATTTCGCTCTATGTGGCGCAAGAAGCGGAGTCCGAGTCCCTTTCCCTCGCTGGCACCCTCGATGATTCCGGGAATATCAGCCATGACAAACGACCTGTTGTCACGATATGACACGATTCCGAGCTGCGGCTCCATCGTTGTGAACGGATAGTCGGCGATCTTGGGACGTGCAGCCGACACTGCTGAAAGCAGCGTTGATTTTCCCGCATTGGGAAATCCCACGAGACCGACATCGGCAAGAAGCTTCAACTCAAGGATGACACTCTTCTCTATGGCTGGCTCGCCGGGCTGGGCGAAACGGGGCGTACGGTTGGTCGCCGACTTGAAATGCCAGTTGCCGAGACCGCCGCGACCGCCGCGCAACAGTTTTATCTCTTGTCCGTCATCGGTTACTTCACACAGATACTCACCGGTCTCGGCATCGAAAACGACAGTTCCGCACGGCACGTCGACAATCACGTCGTCACCGTCCTTACCGAAGCTACGACCGCCCGAACCGCTCTGCCCGTTACCGGCAAACAGATGTCGGCGGTATTTCAACGGTAAAAGTGTCCACATGTTTTGGTTTCCGCGGAGTATGATGTGTCCTCCGCGACCTCCGTCACCTCCGTCGGGTCCCCCTTTGGGAACATACTTGGCGCGATAAAAATGGCGCGACCCGGCACCTCCCTTGCCCGAGCGGCAAAGGATTTTCACGTAGTCAATAAAATTTGAATCAGCCATATAATCAGTTTTTTCAGTTTTCAACAATTAATCGCTGCGTCTACTCCGTCAGATTACGGTGATAGCGCATAAGTTCCTCGGCATGACGGAAATCCGCGGGAGATCCCACGTCGATCCACGTGCCGTTGATCGGGAAGTAAGTCACCTTGTCGCCGCCGTCGATCGCTTGCTGCACGAGATCGGTAGCGTCAGTGCGGACGTCGCGTTTCAGCGTTGCGAGAAGCCTGTTGGAAAATATATAGATACCCGCATTGGCAAAGTACGTATATGTAGGCTTCTCCTCGATAGCCGTGACCTCTTCACCCTCGGTGGCAAGGATAGCGTAAGGCACCGATACCACGTAGGGGATGACCGCTACCGTCACATCGGCATGCGACTCGACATGGTGGAGATACATCTCTTCATAAGAAACAGTTGTAAGCAGGTCTGAGTTCATTACGAGCGTATTTCCTGTCGCCGGTAATGCCACGAGCGACACGGCTCCTATTGTCCCGAGTGGCATTTCCTCGCGCACGGTCTTGACATTGACCCCCGCCACCGGCTTGCTGAAATGCTCGTCAATCATCTCGGCGAGATAACGTGTCGTGACTGTTATGTCGTCAATTCCGACGTCGGCAAGCGCCTCTATGTTATAGTCGATTATCGGCTTCCCGTCGACATGCAGCAACGGTTTGGGGGTCTTGTCGGTCAACGGGCGCAGACGTTCTCCGCGACCGCCCGCCATGAGGATAGCGCTCAGCGGCAGTGCCGAACGCCGTTTACGCAGATTCAGCACATGGTGGATTGACCCGTCGCTGTTTAGCACAGGCAGGAGCGTCACCCCGTCACGACGGCAACTGCGTATGAATTTGACAGCATCCTCGCCGTGATTGACCGCACGGAAATTGCGGTGCAGCACCTCGCTGACGGGATCGTTCACCGTCACTCCGCGCAACAGTCCGCGGCGTATGTCGCCGTCCGTCACCGTGCCGGTCATGACCCCGCGGTCATCCACCACAAGCAGCGTCATCACCTTTCCCGACAGGTCGTTGAGTCGTGCCAACGCCTCCCCTACGGTGATACTGTCATTTACTATATTCTCTTCCATAAGCATAGTCGGCTCATTGTTGTTTTTTAATAATCGCCTCGGCTACAAGCCAGTCAAGCTCCGTGTCAAGATCCACGCTCGCCTCGCGCGACATCACCACCGGGACGCGGCGTGAGAACGCGCCGAGAGGCATCGCCCTGACCGCGCGGGGATTTATCACATAGACCGCCCCGTTATATTGCCAGGCGGGAGGTGCGTCCTGACGACGCGTATATAGTCCGTCCCCCTTCGATACATGCAGATAACCGGTCGTCGGGTCGGTCTCGAAACAGTCATAGTAGGGATTGGCGCGCGACTCGGCGACACTGACCACCATGTCCACGTCATCATTGTACAGCGCGAGCGCACGTGCGACGTCATCAGTCGTGCGCAATGGTGACGTAGGTTGCAGCAACACCACGCAGTCATATTTTATTCCCTCCCGGTCAGCCCAGTCCATGGCATCGAGTATCACCTCGCGCGACCCTGCCGTGTCGGTGGCGAGCTCGGCGGGACGACGGTAGGTCACCGGTAGCCCTGTCTGACGGGCACAGTCGGCAATCTCGTCGTCGTCAGTCGACAGGATGATGTGACCGTCGTCATCCGACAGCTGCCGTGCCACCTCTATCGAGTAATATATCAGCGGTTTGCCGTTAAACGGCTTGATATTCTTACGCGGTATTCCTTTACTGCCGCCACGCGCGGGAATGATATATAAGGGAGTCATTGTCTCAACGGATTTATGTCATGGAATTTCTTGTGACGGAGAGTCTCTATCGGCGTTTCGGCTATGGCATCGGTTATCAGTCTCAGTGTGTCGTGACGGAAATAGGGATTGTCGGTCGATGCGGCAATCCGGCGCCACTCTTCCGACAGCGCTTTGCCTATTGCTTCCGCTATTTCATCAGCGCTGTCACCACAATGTATCACCGACCCGGCGGCAAGTCTGCCGCTCTGACGGACACCGATATCGACCGTAGGTATTCCTGCCGACGGTACCTCGACAATACCGCTCGACGAGTTGCCGACAACAGCGCCGACATGACGCAGCGCCGACAGATAGCGTCTCTTGCCCAACGACGGTACTGCCTTTACCCGGTCAGGGTGTGCGGCGGCATAACGCTCGATCATCGGGATTATCACCGCTCCGCGGGCGTCGTTATTGGGATAGGTGATTATGACACGGCTGGATGGAAACCGGTCAAGGGCTTCGAGCAGTGCGCCGAAACGGGTCTCGACCGGAGCCTGATCAAGGGTTGCGGGATGAAACGTGACAAGCAGCGTGTCAGCATCGACCTTAAAGCCTATCGACTCCTCAAGTTCCCGGCTCGTCATGACCGGCTCGTTCATGGCATTATAAACGCCTATCGCGCCTGTGTTTATCACCCGGTGCGGCTCCTCGCCCATAGCTATTACCCGCTGCCGGTACTCCTCGGTGGCGGTCAGGTGCAGTGATGACATTTTAGTGATTGCATGGCGTATGCTGTCATCTACGGCGCCCTCTGTTATCTCTCCGCCGGCGATATGGACGATGGGAATGCACATCACCGTTGCCGCCGACGCGACTGCAAGCATTTCGTACCGGTCTCCGAGAATGACCACGACATCGGGCGACAGATGCTCTAACACATCGGCTAACCCTTTCATGCACTCCCCCATGGCTCGCACGCGGTCGGCGGGACTGTCGCCTGAGAGCGGCATCGGGACACGCGCCGTGACTTCAATCCCGTCGGCGACAATCTCATTGACCGTCATCCCGTAGCGCTCATCCAGGTGCATGTTGGTGGCGACGACCTGTAACTCCACGTCGTCGCGCGACTCAAGCGAGCGGGCTATGCCGCTAAGCAGCCCCCACTCGGCTCTGGTTCCGGTCACTATGCAAACCTTTCTTCTCATAATCCGGTCAAAAAATGCTACTGCAAATTTAACACTTTTAATTAATAACACCAACAGATTCTCCTGACGCCGTCACATAAAAAATATACCCGGCACGGAAGCCGGGTATATTCATCAGGTATATGTGTTCTGTTATTCTGTCGTTCAACGGATGTATTCCTTAGTGACCTTGCTGCCGCGGCGCACGATGTAAATACCGTTTTCGGGATTGGCTACTCTGATACCCTGGAGATTGTAGTAAACAGGAGCGGCTTCAACTGCTTCGTCAGCGACGATTCCTTCTACTGATCCTACCTCGCCGTTCTGCCACTTCAGTACAGGCATGTCATTGACAAGCTTGGTGCTGAACGCATCCCAGCCGGTTACTATAGCCTGAAGTGATGCTGTTGTCTCTCCGAACCCGAGTTTCTCACCCTTGAGTTCAAGTCCGTCCCAGTTATAGACGTTTTCTTCAAGGAAACCGCCTCCGGCGCAGATAAATCCTGATTCGATTTCACCTGATACCTCGGGATTCCATGCGACCACATTCTTCAGATTCACGAAATTGGAGTTGCGGATTGTTGCGATACCGCTTGCCTGACCCGAACCGGTAACACTGCCCGAGCAGTAAGCATTGGCGAGCGTCAGGTCGGCGTCGATACGTCCTACGAGACCGCCGCAATGGCTGCCGGTGTCGTCGGTCACTGTTGCCGATGAGTAGCAGTTGGTGATTGTAAGAGCACCGAGATTGGAGCCTACAAGACCACCTGATGCAGCCCCGCGGATATAACCGGTAACATAGCAGTTGTCGATTGTTGCTTCATTGACTGCGCCGGCAATACCGCCCACACAGAACCATTTCACGTTGAGATTCACGTCCTCAAGACCGAGATTTCTGACTTCACCGCTCAGCGAGCCGAACAGCGATGCATTACCTGCCTCTACCGTGAGATTCTTGATCACGTGATACTGACCGTCAAAGTGGATCTTCTTACCGAAATCGTTCTCGGTCAAGGGCACTGTGTAACCGACATTGCTCATGTCGATGTCGTTCTCAAGAAGGATATAATTGTCACCTACATTGAGATAGTTACGCATGTCGATAAGTTCCTGAGGATTGGTGATGCGGATAGGATTGGTTTCCGAGCCGGGCATTTCAGCTGCCGAGAGCGGCTTGAAGTTCACCATGGCGGCTGCGCTGCAGTTCAGCGTAGGCTTGACACCGCCCGTTGTGCTGGCATAGAGGTAGATGTTTACCGAGCCGTCCTCGATAGGTTCACAGGTGATGGTTGCATATCCGTTTGATGCCTCGTAATCAGGATTGTGCCACTTGGCGGCAATCTGTCCGTTCTCGTTGAAGACGGCGATATCCATCGTGTACAGTCCGGTCGCGGGATCCTCGGGCGCGAGATAGTTCTTTACGAAGTAGCGACGTCCTTCGACCACGAATGTATCGAAACCGTTTGTTTTAGCACGGGCATTGGCACGGCACACGTTCTGGAACGAGTAATCGGCTGCACCGTTGATAAATGTTCCTACGACGTCCCATTTGCCGCCTTCGGTCGATGCAAAGTAGAAACCGTCGGAAGCTGCATGCATTCTGATTTCGTCGATCGTCGAGTATTTAGGCTGGCAGATACAATGCTGTGTCGGTGACCCCATGTAGACACCTGCGGTTTTCTCGCTTACCATGTTGGCATGGTCAACATCGCCGTCGCCGAAACAGGTGACGATACGGATACACTGCGCGAACTTCGATTGCGGTCCGATGTAGAACGTAGCGCCTGTGGTCATGTCACCTATCACGCGACCTACCACGTCTATACGTCCGATTCCTGAATATTCCGTTCCGTCGAGCATTACCGAATAGTCATCGGGCACTCCGAGGTCAAAATGTTTTATCTTTCCGGTCGAGGGCTGATAGATCGACCATTTGGTACTGCTGTCGGGGGCTTTCGTAAAGTTATGTCCGATCAAGAAGTTGCCGGCATCGTCCATCGACAGTGCTGTACCATAGATACCGCCGTCGTCAAGCGCCGGAAGTTTGTAGAGGTCTTTGAATCCGTCCTTGGTGATCTCGGCGATGCTCATCGTTTTCATGTTGATGGTGTAGAGCTTGCCGTCACGACCGTGGGCAAAGCGTGTACATGACTTGCCTTTGATCTCATTGGCTGATGACCAGTTGGGAGCTTCTGAATCCCATTCAGCGGTGTACTCGTCAGTTACGTAGCGCCAAATCTCGGTAAGCGTACCCTGGGCGCTTACACTGAACGCGGGTGCTATGACCGCTGCAAGTGCAAGAGAGAGTAATTGTTTTTTCATGCGTAATGATTTATTAATTAAATAATAGTAGTTTTCTAAGATTATTTCACAAAGATAGCGCTTAATTTTAAATATCGGCAAAAACTTCTCACATTTTTATAATCAGACCGCCGATTTTTTATTTTTTTCCTTAACTTTGCACCCGTAAAAATATTTAACCATTTTATCAATAATCCGGGAAACGCGTGTGAATCGCGTACTGTCGCGCAACTGTGAATGAGACATCGCCGCCCGTCATGTCTCAAAGTCAGGAACCGGGAGGTAAACAGTCCTCAAGCATTGTCACTTTCGCATGAAAAAGTTACTGCTGTCAGCCCATTACATAAATACCGCCATGCCGCAGTCGGGCGATGCCTCTTTCCAGGGCATCAGCCGGAATGATGCGTCATCTCCTTGCTGCCACAGTCTCCCTTGCGGAAGTTGCTGTCAACAGATTGCGGTTATTTATATATCACCTAAAACAATACAACAATGAAACAGATTAAATCATTATCATTTCTGATGATTGCCGCAGCAATGGGAGCTGCCGTCACTTCGTGTCATTCTCATGACGACTCTGACAACCTGCTCGTGATTTGCCCCGTATCGTCTGACCTGAAATTCAACGACATGGGCTATTGGGACTACTGCTACGACAGCGACTACGACAACGCTCTCGTGTTTCAAGGTCTCAAATACAGTCACTCGGCTATCGTGACCGAGTGGGGTGGCGTAAAATATTACTCTTGGAAAGGATTCTGCCCTACAATCTCGACCGACAACACCGACCATTCAACCGACTGGGTGACATATCAGTGGGGCTCCATAGCCGGCGGAGCTATCAATTCCGGCGACCCCTACATTCTCGGATGCTGGGATGTCAACGAGTCGACCGAGGCGATCCCCGAGCACCCCGCTTGCGCCATCACGTCCTCATCCGCAGGTTTCTCGCCCGTGGAAGTTTTTGTGACCAACTCAGCTTACGCTTATTACACAATGCTTAACGGCAACGATTTCTGCCGCAAATTCACAGCCGACGACCGCCTCACGCTCTACATCCACGGTCTTTTTGACGGCAGAAAGACCGGAACCGTCACCGTCGACCTCGCCAAGGGCACCGACATCCTCCGCACATGGGAGCCCGTCGACCTCACACCCCTCGGCACCGTTAACGAAATATACTTCCAGATGACATCGACCGACAGCGGACAGTGGGGCATGAACACCCCCGCCTATTTCTGTCTCGACAGGCTCACCATCATCGACAACAAATAAAATTATCCCCAAGGGTTTTTAACGTGACCGTGCCCCGGCGCTGACATCTGCGTTCAGCTTCCGGGGCACGGTTGTATTTTGTCCGATGCCGCGTCCGCGCGGCGTTAACGCCGGTTCATTCAGCCGACGTCTGAAGTATCGCAAGCAAGTCAGGACGCGACTTGACCCTGATTTCATTTTGGTCGTAGTCTATGATGCCGCGCGACTTCATCGACTCCAGTGTCGCAAGAAACGACGTGCGCTGCACTCCGAACAATGCGTACAAATCACGCTGACGGCACGTCAGGGCGATATCCTTTCCGCTCCGCTGTGTCAGCGCTATGATCCAGTAAGCGATACGTTCCTCCAGATTCCCTGTCGTAAGTGCCATGATACCGTCGATACCCTTCTGTGCGTTCATCGACAGTGTGTTCAGGAAATTAAACAGAAAGATACGGTCAAGATTCAGGATACGCAGGTAATCGCTCTTCTCGATTTGCAGGATACCCGTCGGTTCAAGTGCCGTGACCGTGCAAGGATACTGCGTCGTGCGACCGAAAAGAAACTCCGGAGCGATAACGTCAGGCGCGTCAAGCGTCTGCGACACCGTGAAACGCCCGTTGTGATTACTTATCGAACTGCGCGCGCTACCTGAGATTATAAACTTGATGTGAGTGCAGGGATCACCCTCGGTGACGATCGTCTCCCCGCTCAGATATTTCAGAAAATGAAATTTCGTATTACCTATGATTTCCGATATTCGCTCATAGCTGGCGCCGTGAAACAGAGGCAGACCAGTGAGCATTTCATACATGCTGTCCATACGTTGTTCGTTCTTTTTACTATAAACAACACTCATAATCGGAAAAAGTTAAATTTAATTATAGATTATTATTTCAAGCAAAGATACACACTTTTTATTAAAAATAACTTAATTCCTCCCATTTTACACGCTCCCCCCGCCATCCAAGAGCCATTCCCATCCCTCTGTGCGCGCCACAAGCGCCAACAATCGGAGAGCCGTCTCCACAACCCCTACATATAAAAATAAAAATCTTGCCCCCACACCGTTTTTCCCTTAATCGCCCATTTTTCCCTCCGTAAATTTGGAAAATCCTGATTTAAAGTATTATATTTGCAAAAACGACCACCTTATACCCTCCCGCCATGAAATAAAAACCGGTAACACTTATATAAATTATGAAACAAGTCCATTTTATATTCATACTGCTGTTGTGTTGTCTGTCATCGTGCTGGTTGCTTTCTGATGTGAAAAGATATCGCCTTAACGAAGAAGATCTAAAGTGGGTCTCTTTCTGTGATGTCAACGATACGATTATTTTCAAGAGTGATCATGATCATGCTCTTGACTCTTTCGTTGTGACCAGAGTCTATATTAATAACCTGCCGGATTCCATACAACCGACTAATACTTCTCTTTCTTCTAACTTTTTGTTTAGAGAAGCTTATGCCGAAGCATCTATACACATGGCGATGTTAAAAAACGGTGAGTTAGTGGATACTGATGATGTGTTTGAGAAAAACAGATATCATGAGTGCTTTACTATAAGTTTCTGTTTACGAATATTGGATAGTCCGCATGACTTGCATTATACTTTTTTGGTAGGAGATATGCATATTCACTCGATTTCTGAAAAAACCATACAGGAATTAACTGTAGATGATTACCCCGGTTACCGGGATGATATTGTCATCCGCTTAGATGATGGTGAACCATATACTTTCAAGGAGGAACGTATTCAAAAATACTACACAGATATATCTAATTTATACTGGAGCAGAGACTCCGGGCTAATATCTTATACGTTGGACGACGGAACCGTATACCAACGCTACAAACACATTAAGGCTGACAACCAAAGCCATAAATGTCACCGCATCAAATAATTACAAATTTAAAACAGGAACAATACCCTCTCACTTTATTAAACTAATGAACAAATGGACAAGCCCTGGAAAATAATAACCACTATCGCCACGTTAATCGTTCTTGTCGTCAGTTCAAATATATGCAGCGGCAGAGTACGTATTATTCAAAATGACGCATATATGTCATTGTTTTATTCCTCTTATTTAGTGGAAACAATTCTTAATGAGGAAAACGGAGACAGTCTACTGGAGTATCTGATAGAAAATAATTTTTATATCCGGTATCCTATAAAAATACCTATGACGGGGGATAAGGAAATAATGCCAATTATAGTTAAAGAAGATTCTGCACATATGAAAGCGATTTACAATCATCGTCGCCCTTTTGCCGATTCAGTTTTCCAGATTAATCCGGAGATAACCAACAGAATTGAGCACAATTTTATCGATCGACTCAACCGGCTTGAGACCATATATATCACCCCGCCGAATTATGAGTGTGGGGACATCTATTATTTACCTACCAATACAAGGCCCCTTATGAAAGATATTAGTGCACGTGACACTATCAAATATCCCGTTATGAAGGACTACTTCAGATATTGGATTGACAGTATCCGTCAGATGCCGTCCCGGAAGATAACACCTAGGCTAATATATTAATCAGTTGAATCAATACCCTCTCACTTTATTAAACTAATGAACAAATGGACAAGCCCTGGAAAATAATAACCACTATCGCCACGTTAATCGTTCTTGTCGTCAGTTCAAAATAGGCGCAGCCTCATACTTAGTACACTTCTAAATTTATTTAACACTCTCCAATAGCCCCGCCCGGCATTAATCGCGTGATTTACGCCTGGATACAATCTATGTGAAGGATTCCGCCCCGTTGAGCACCGTAGTAAGCCGGGATGCGAATATCGCCACGCTGTATATCGCTCAGGTAGAGGGGATGTCCTACGCACACTGTGGTCAGCGTAAACGTATCGCCAGGCTCTATCTTTATATTATTTGAGTTGATAACGCGGAATCGCATCACGCCTATACACTCTATCTCACACGATTTATTGTTATTCCATTTCAGTAACAATCTATCGCCGGGTTTTAGATTGTTGGAATTGATGATTGTTTTGCCAAGAAAGCCCGACTCCCCGTCAGGTACTCCCCCATCCTTAATGCTTGCCATGAATGTTTCCCAATCTTTGTACTCGTTGTAACGGGCGAGTGTATTCAATGTCGTCAACGACGGGAAACTGGTATAGTTCACGTATCCCCATATTCGCTTTATCGATGATAAGCTCAATCTTCTGCCTGTTTTTATGTATATCTGATGTGATAATTCGTTGAACTCGGCAGGTGTCGAAGGTATAAAACCGAGATTGGAGTTTGTGATATTTACCAGAACTTTTAAAGCGGCTTTCATTTCCATAATTTTATCGTGTTGTAATCATATATGCGACCAGTGAACCGAGCGTGAGACACACGCTAAGCATGATGTAGGTTAATAATCGGGATGACAGGGCTCTTGAAAAGAGACGTTGAATTGTAGATTTGGATGTCGGCAGCTTTATCCTTGATACCGAGTCAGGACGTTTTTCGGGGCGGGGATGGGCACACCTCCGGGCGACTTCGGCAAGCTCCTCATCATCGGTTGCCGCGGCAATCTCTTCCAATACGACACCCAACGAATAGATATCCGCCACTGCCGAAGGTGCACTCTGCCCCGCAAATTGCTCGGGCGCCATATACTTCTTCGACCCGGCGGGATTTTTAAGCACGATGAAATCATCGCTGTCTGAAAGACTGAAATCTATAATTTTTACCGTTCGGTTACTTTTGGCAATCAATATATTGGATGGCTTGAGGTCTCGATGAAATATCTGCTTATCATGCATGTAACCAAGCGCCTGCATCAACTGTGCGGCTATGGCACGGCCTGCCGGCAGTGACAGTTGTCCCGACTCGATAAGTGTTTTCAGTGTCATGCCATCGATATACTCCATCACTATGACTTTTCCTATGTCTCCAACGGTTTCTATGCTGAATGTACGGCGGATGTAGGGATGGTCAAGCGTGATAGCGATTTCAAATTCTTTGGCAAGGGCAAGATTATAGACCGGGTCGTTACGTAACTCCTCCTTCAATCCTTTGAGAATATATCGCTTGCCGTATCGTGTTGCACTGTATATCTCTGTATGCCCCGACAGCGACGTGTACAACGACCTTATATTGGCAAACTGATAAGAAAACAGACCTTCAAGGTCAAGTCGAGGCTTCTCAACATCACCGTCTAGATAGAATGAGCTGTTTTCGTCCTCGTTTGACTTAAGGGCGCTATTGTCGATATTGCGATTATCCATTGACTTTATTTCTGAAATTCGACGATTTTACTGAACAGACCCCACTGTTTATGATTACGATAGACATCTTTACATCCTGCCGGAACATGGAGGACACTCCCGCTCGGAAACGGGAATGACCTGTTGTAAAATGCATTGGTAGTCGTTAACGGGGGGATGCTTGCTTTTATATATAAATCCGTGATACTCGTTCCGTCAAATGCGTAATTTCCGATATACGCCGTGCCGCTCCCGAGTGTGACAGTAGTCAGTGAGACGCAGCCCTGGAACATTGCCTCGGAAATATTGGTTAGATTATCGGGAAGAGTTATTGATGTCAATGAAGTCCCGGCAAATGCTCCGCGACTTATGGTGGTAACCGACGACGGAATTTCGAGACCGGTGATTGACGTGCCGTAAAAGGCATTCTCCCCTATTGCCGTAATTGTCTCGGGCAGCCGGTAGTCGCCCGTTTTACCGAGAGGGAACCACAGGATTTCCGTGGCGTGATTATTAAACAGCACCCCATCGATTGATGTGTAATTCTCATTTGCCGCTGACACTTCAATGGCTTCAAGAGCTGTACAACCGCTCGATGGCGACAGGCTTTCGATACCCGCCGGTATCAGCAGATCTTTCAGAGCGGTACAGTTGGCCAATGCATCTGTCTGCAACCGGGTTGCCGATGCCGGCAACTCTATTTTTTGCAGTCTCACACAGTTGGCAAGCAGATCGGTGGTGATAATATCTGTCTCCGTATAACGGCTGCCGTCATACGTAGCACCCCCCTCCACTATATTCACTCCACTCAGGTTAACCTCAGTTACAGCACATTCCATATCGGGACTGTCAGGCATACGTGGCGCTCCGAGCATGAATCGGAGAAAACGGAAATCATCGCCATTCATTTCGCCGGCTATAGTGACACATTTCAAGTCAATCGATTTATGGCGGTCAAAGAGAGATGAAAGAGTGCCGGCTTTTTGAAGCATGAGACTGTTTAGTGTAGTGAATGTGACGGGGTCTCCTTGTCTCTCCCCTATCGAGTTGCAGGCAAATGATGTAAGTGTGTATTCCGTATTGATTTCCAATCCGGTTATATTGAGGCGATGCTTGCCTTCAGTCAAGTCCTCAACCGGTAGAGCGATGCGTCGCGCCAATCCTTGCCGGCTGTCAGTAACATCACATCCCGCACTCAGCAACGCCTCTCCGCCATCCCCGGTGATGTCTAACGAGACTATGACCCCTACCGGTCCTGACGCGAGTATTTCTATCGCCGAGACCGAGGGCAACTCGTTGGGCAACGTGGAAAATTGTATTTCGTTCGACCGGAGAGATGCAGTCGAGGTGCCCCCGGTTAAATAGCAGGCGTAGGTAGTGCCCGCTTTGAGATTCCGCAGATTCAATGTCTGAATCTCGGCTTCCGGGTCAGAGACATTATATACATTGGTGACATCTCCCGGCTCACCGTAGTAAAAAGCAAGATGTGTCAGATTGGTCCGTCCGTTTTTATGTACCACGGCTGTTATTTGAGCCTCGGTACGCGTTATGTCCGTCACTCCCGTAATTTCAAGCACAGGTTCCCTGTTGTCAGGTTGGTTCCGGTCGGAGCAACCCGGCGTCAGGACTATTATCAGCATCGTCACAACGAGCAAACTGATTTTATGAAACGATATTTTCTGCACGACCATGATCTCTCTATAATTTACCCAATTTAATTCCGACACCGATACATCCATACCAGTCTCTTCCTTTGATGCTCGCGACCGAGGCTGAGACGACCAGTCGATTGAAGGTTAGAATCGCACCGGCTTCCAGTGAGACTCCTCGACATGAATATCCTCGGTTCGTGACCCATCCTCCGCCCTCTGACGGCGCTAATTCCCATGCCAGTTTATTGTCGCCGAAACCTATTCCTTCAAATATAGCGACTCGCTGCGACAACCGGTGGGCGGCTCCTGCATTTACCATGAAGAATGACTTTCGGGCTGCCCCTGAATAGAATGGCAGCTCTCCGGCAATCAATCCCTCTTTATCACATTCTCCAATCCCCTCGCCGACTTTACCGAAATTGCTTGACAGATGTACGAAACCGCCATGACGCTTCATTATCGCTACCATGATACCGCCGGCAGCTACTGTCGATTTTCCGCCGGCTTCTGCCATCAGAAACACTTCAGACGTTAACGGTACAGGGACTGTCCGTGGAAGGACCATTACTGTATCTACCCGCGTCATCACCACGGTATCGACAACAGTTTTCACTACCGGCACTACCGGAGTCACCGTTTCTGCTTTTGCCGTTACCGGCGAGGCGATAACGAGTTCTGCGGTAATGTGGCTACTTATACGCGATGGTAAGATATAATCACGCAGGACGCCCCATTGTGAATGTTTTATTGTGATTTTCTTTGTGCCATGGGGCACATACAGCCATATTTCGCCGACTTTATCTTCCCGTTTCACTATACCCAACGGAGTCGAGAACACAAAATCATCCGGCGCCATGACCTTGATGAGCCCGCAGTCCTCTCCGTTCCGGTCTTGCACGGGATTGATAAATGCCGTGACATCGTTGGGAAGCACACGGAATGATGATACGGAAAATTCCTGTGCACCGACCGGCTGAATACCGGCACATACCATCAACAAAATTAAGATCGCTTCAAAATATGTAGCTGCGGATTCTTTCATGAAGTCATTCGAGATTAAAACCACTGATGTCAATCAACTCTTCATTGTCCAGGTCGATAGTAGCGGTAGGCTGCCAGGTGCGCACGTGTATCAAGGGCATTGATGGATTCCTGAAATCCCACAGAAGAAATAGATAACCGTCATCGCTGTACTGTCCGCTTGAATACTGTTGTCGGAGTGTGACTCCATAGATACCGTCAGCGGTTGGATGCCTCATTATCTTAAAATCAGAAAAGTCCACGTTGATATCCTTACCCGAATTAAAGATTTTTTCAAGCTTTTCAAGATAGGATTGCTTGGTTCTGACAATATAATTTACCTTGACCGGGTCACCGATCATGTCGGTTGACTTGCGTGACGTGTTGACTACCTGACCCACGATGATGAGTGCATTATCACTGAATACCTGACGGATGAAATCAATATCACGGGTGGTATATGACGTGCGCAGATGCTCGCAGTAACTCAATATCTTGTGACGGCTTATCGAGTCGGTCTCCTCAAGATGTCCGTTAAGCACCTTGATTGCCTCTGTCCGGAAAGGATGGCTGACGTTGATGTATTGCAACTCGATATCCTTGAAGCGGGTGGCATGAGTCGGGTGCTGTAGATCCGTCTCCTCCGCTGCCGCCTTTTCCTGTACCACGGTATCTGCTTCCTCTGTCGGCTGATCAGCCGGCGACTGTTCCTCAACAGTCCCGGGAGCCGACTCTTCGGGTGTCAACGTATCGGGTGACACTTCAGCGGTTGTTTCAGCCGATAAAACAAGAGGAGGCCGCCTGTAAAGCCAGGCTGCCCATCCTCCAAGTATTATAGCAATAATAATTAATAGAATATTAAGTTTCTTTCTTCTTGATGACATCAATATTAATTGTTTATAGATTCCAATTTGTAATCTCGCCGCCAACTTCGATCTTGACTTGTTCGGGGTTCTTGTCTATCACGAGATTCACAATGTGGTGAATACCCGGTTTAAACAGGAATTTGCTTTCATAAAGGAAAGACACACCGTTCATCTCTATTTCGATAAGCGGTACGCGATTCTCCAGTCGCTGCGGCACAATGATTGCCGAATAGCTCGTCGGGCTATCCTGATGCGCCAGGATAGTCTTGCGGAGTCCGCGCACATCCTTGGTGGCAACGCCCGCCGACAAGTCTAAAGTCGCTTCCGGGCAGGTATTATGAATCGACACCTTGGCTATCGCGGGTATATCGCCCTCATAATCCTCCCCTTTGATAAGTCGGATTGTGAGCTTGCTCATGATATGTTTGAACTGAAGATTGACGGTTGAATTTGAGGCTACGACTCCACGGGCTGAAGCATAGAGATAATCTGATGCTTCATAGCCACTCGTTACGCCCCCGCTTGTAGCGCGCTGATCGGTGCTGACTTCGATGGGTAAGTCTTCTATTGAACTGATGTCTCCCACGCGAGGATAGTAGGCATACACGTTATATGTACCCCTCTCCCAGTATAGTGTGCGTGAAGATGTCCAGGTCGACCCGGTAAATGTCAGCCCTTCATTATTGACGGTATTGCCACTGATTTCAAGCGGCTTCTCAGTCTCCGACACGAAGAGTCCCACTACATCTCCCGCTTCAAAGGCGGTCTCGGTAGCACGAGATTGCGACGGATGGCTGAAATTGAAATTCATGGCGATTTTTCCCTCTGAAATGATGTCAGGCTCAAGTGTTGAATCGGCAGAGCACGATACGAGTGCTCCGGTCAGTAAGATAACGCTTGCGATTGAATATATATTGTGTTTCATCGTTAACTATTCTTTAATTAACCAAATTTTTACTTATGCGATTTAATGGCTCGTTTCTTGCTTGAGGCGAGCGGGTCCCCTTTATGGATCACAGGCGGCATAGAGTACTCGGTAATCCTGTTGGAACCGCCGAGGTCAACGCTACGCGATGTCTCGGTAAGCACACGCTTATCGTTAGCGACAAATTCCTCAAAGTTATATTCCTCGCCGGCATAGCGCTTGATGCGCTTGACGATGCTCTCGCGGCTGATGGTGCTGTAGTAAGGGATGTCGTTGTTCATGCAGCTGTTCTGCTCTGAGCGGAATACTCCGCGGGTGTGCATGTAGCCCCCCTCGTAGATATCGACTACGTCGCTGTAACGCGGGTCAAAGATCAGGTGGCTCCATCCCACTGCATGCATTTTGCCGGTGAGTTCAAGATTGTCATACCATCCGAGTGACTTTGCAGAATTGAAAGCATCAACGTGTCCACAACAGGTGCAGCCGCAGAAATCTATGAAAGCATTGTGGTAAATATACTCGTCACCGAGCTTACCAAATCCGTGACCACCTGCCTCGTGCTGCATCACACCTCGCGAGTCAAGCGGATAGCCGTAGTCGCTCTTGGGACAGAAGGCGATTGCCGCACCTGATTCCCACATCTGGCATATTCCGCCGTAATCAGTGCTATTGGGTATTATGATAATCAATGTCTGGTTCAGATTCTGCGGGGAAACTGTCGGTGCGGCAAGAACATAGTCAAACACCTCGTCATAGTCGCATCGCAGTCCCACGCCGCCGGTATAGGTCGTATTAAAGCGGTTGTAGCGTATGGTGTTGATTGATCCTACACCCGACTCGGTCGACAGCGGGAACGCGGTATAGACATTGAAGTAGTCGCGATAGGTTGTGTAGGGTTCGATGCCGAAGAAATGCTCCACACCCTCTTTGATGTCCTTGAGATAAGTTCCCTCAGAGATTTCTTTTGCGTCATAGCCGTCGCCGAGGAACACCAGATTGATGCCTCCGGTATTGCCTCTGGTTGCTTTTTGTAATGACAGGAATTCATCTTCGCCATATTCGTATCCATATTGTGTCACGTGGCACTTGTGAGTGTACTCTTTATCCTTCAGCAAAAAGACGATATCGCCTTCGCGGGTTTCAGCCGTCGGGCAAGACTTGATGGTAAGAGTTATTTCATTTTTCTTGCTGCCTGAGTTTTGCGAAAGCTCACACCAGTCAGGCTTGGAAGCAACCACCCAGTCTCCCTCGGCATCAATGACAAGTGTCTGCTTGTGCTCGGTGCCTAAGGCGCATGCTACTGACGGGCGGCATACCAACTCATGGTGAGCGGCGATTCGTTTGAAGTCACACCATCCGGGAGCGACCTGATACTGAGCGATAGCCGATTCCGGTACTTCCACCGTAAAATTATCTTTCGCGACTCCATTGAAAGCTCCCTCCTGAATATATGCCGGAAGAGCTCCCTTACATATTATCTTACCCAAGCCGTAGCAACCCTCGAAAGCGCCTCCGACTTCAGCTTCATAACAGATACTTTCAAGTCCTTCGGGAAATATCACGCCCTCAAGACTGCTGCAATGAGAGAAAGCTCCGGCGCCGATAGAAATCACATTTTCCGGTATTTCAACCGTACCCATCAGTCGCCAGTTGTAGGCTAAACATTTTTCACCTATGGTGCGCAGTCCTTTGGGAAGCACTAACTCACCTGAAAAATCATCGTTATAGAAAGCACTGTGGCTTAATACTTCAAGATTTTTTGGCAAGCAAAGTTCCCCCTTGAAGCCATTGTTAGAAAATGCATCGGCACCGATTGCGGTAATTCCATCATGCAGGGTCAAAGTGCCCCCCATCCAACAACCATCGAAGCAGCGGCGAGGAATGTTCGTAACTCCCTGAGGTATTTCAAGATTACCTGACAGATTCTTACATTCCCCAAAAGTTTCCACGCCTAATGATTTGAGATTCTCAGGCAGACGAAGTGATCCGTAGAAGTTTTTACAATCATAAAAACTCTGTTTCTCAATCTCTTCGAGACTTTCAGGTAAGACAAGCTCACACGTAAAACGACACTCACGGAAAGCCGCTTCGCCTATTCGCTTCAATGTCGTTGGTAAAGACAGGTTCCCGGTCAGATTCATACAACCATAAAAAGCACCTCTTTCAATAATCTCAACTCCTTCAGGAATAATCAGAGACCCGGATAAATGAGAACAACAGTAAAACGCCCTTACACCAATCCCCTTTAACTTGTCGGGCAAGACAAGAGTTATAAGCGTCAGTTTTTCTTCTAATGCGGAATTCGGAATGATATCATCCACAACTTTTACATCCTTGAGGTTCAGAGCGGCAAGATGTGGCATCTCATTTTTCATCACGGCAAAGTCTCTGGAATCTATTGTGCCTGTCAATTTAATGTTTTTTACTTCGGCAATATTCTTGCCGGCTGCTGCAATACACTCGTCAAGTGTTCCCGGTTCCGGCACGTCGATGACTATATACTCTTTGGAAGTGGCGTCGTGGCTGACGAGGTCGTTCTCCCACGGTGTGATGCTCTCGCTGATGAGCGTGAGGGTATAGTCGCCGGTAGATACTTTCTTATCTACCTTGATACCGAAGTTACTCATCTTTCCGGCTACATACTCAAAGTCCTCGTTCTTGGAAAATTTATAGGGGATGCCACCGAGAGTAATGGTGAAAAGTGTAGTTCCCGAAGGGATAATCTGAGGCACAACGATAGCACGCCATTCGTCGCCACGCTTGGTGGGGATAATTGAATTTTTACCTACCTCGCCGTCAGGCTTGACCTCGCCGGTTGCAAGGTTGATGACAGCATCCTGGATTGTGTTGGATACGAGCACTTGTTTCTCGAGGTCAGTCCACTCGCCTGCCGCAAAACCACTACCTTCCACGAGAGTCACGCGGGCATTAGCCATGCGGTGGGTGAGCGGGAGTCGAATCTCGTTGGTTGTAGGCTCGACTCCGCCCACTTTCCCCCATAGAAAATCTGATGCCTCATATTCGCCCATCGTTCCGTCATTGTAGGTACGGGCTTGGTTGACCCGGACTGTAAATCGATAGTTATTTACGTCATCGGGCGATCCGAATGGATAGTAACCATAGACATCAATACGTGTGTGTTTATCTTTCCAATACAAGTCGTAGGCTGAGTTCCAGCGATATGCAGCCTCATCAAAGGTGTGGCGCACGTTGTTGCCGCGATTGCCTTTTGATTGCAATGTGCCGGGCACGGTTCCTTCATAATCTACGATATAAACGCCAATCACGTCACCGTCGGCAAAGCCGTCATCATTGGCACGGGTGACTGACTCCTGGTTTATCTGTCCCGCGAGCGTGATAAGATTCTGTCCGTCGGCGGGTTGACCGGACTGGTCATAGTTGATATCGGAGCAAGCTGCAAGCATCGTCGCCGCAACTATTCCGGCTGTATATAGATATCTTTTCATAATCAATACTAACTGGTTTATATTTATACTTTGTCAGATCGTTTAATCGGCAGTTCCACCATTATCGACACCATTATCTTCCCATGGAGTGATATTGACATTGACGCCATTGGATGTCTTGTCGAGGACAATTGTAAATTTGTGGCTTCGGGCACTCTCGAATGAGAAAGCCTTATTGAAGTTGAAGTCGCGTCCGTCAACTGTCACAGTAATGAGATTTCCCTCACCTACTGCCTGCGGAACGATAAGTGCTTTATAAGAATTACCGTCTTTCAGTGGTATCACGGACGAAGGATTGCCTATGGGTGTCACCGCTCCGGTGGCGATATCAACGGTCGAGTTACACTTGACTCCATTGATTTTGACTGACACATTGGATGCCGCGATAGATTCTTTGGTAAATCCGTTGCCTGCCTCCAAGCTGATCTCGATACGGCTCATGACGTGGTTGGCGGGGATTACGGTTGCCGATGATGTGGGAGACACGTTGAGTGTTTTGCCGGTCATGAAGTCGGACGCTTTGTAAGCCGCTTCGGTCGACTGATTCTCTTTCACGGCAAAGGGGTGAGCATTGACCGACTTGACATCAGCGTAGGGATAATAGATGTAAAAATCGGCATGGGTTTCCTTATTGAGCCAATAGATGGGTGAGTCGGGATTCCACTGACCATTGTAGGTGTGGCGCATATTGTTGACGTGGTTTCCGGTATTGGAAAGCGTTCCGGCTGTTGTTCCGTTATAGTTGACAACGTAAAGACCGATGCAATCACCCGTCTCAAAGCCATAGTCGGTGGCACGGGATTCCTGTATCAACGGACTTATCCTGATTTCAATATTTTCATCCGACGGATCGGTCGGAACAACGGGAGGTGTGGGGACAGGCTCGTCAATTGATTCTTTAGAACAACTTAATAATGTCATGGCAAGTAAAGTGCTTAACGTAATAAGCGGAGAAAATGATAATGATCTCATAATATTGATTTTTGAATTGTTTGGTGCAAAAATAGAACAAAAGAAAAATGCATCAAAATTTTCCGAAGTTCAAAAGAGTTCAAGTTTTTTAAACACACTACCGCCGGCAAAAAGTTGTTTACAAGTGAGCTCTGATCAAAGAGAAATCATGTATATACTTGTTTAGAACAATTTACGACTATTAAACGCAATTCTTAGAGAGGAGTATAAAAATTTTTTCTTACCTTTGCCATCATAAAAATATTAATCAGTTAACACTAACAAATAATTCGGGAAACGCGTGTGAATCGCGTACTGTCGCGCAACTGTGAACGAAACGATGTAGCCCCCCCGGGGCTGTTTCAAAGTCAGGAACCGAGGGGTAACCAGTCCTCAAGCACCGTTACTTTCGCATGAAAAAGTTACTGCTGTCAGCCCTGTATATTATTACAACCGTGCCATTTACCGGTGCTGTCGACTCCTACGGTGACGCCGAGGCAACGTATCGTTTCTCCGACTCGATAATGGCGCTCAACGAGGTGACAGTAGTCGAGAACCGAAAGAAAGAAATCATCCGTTCTCAGTCGATTGACGCCTCTGAGATCGAGAGGCTGAGCGCCCACTCCGTTGCCGACGCGCTCCGTTACTTTTCCGGAGTACAAGTCAAGGACTTCGGAGGCATCGGAGGCATCAAGACAATCAACATCCGATCAATGGGCTCTCACCATGTGGGGGTGTTCTACGACGGCATACAGCTCGGAAACGCCCAGAACGGGCAGATCGATCTCGGACGCTACTCCCTCGACAACATCGAGGAAATATCGCTCTACAACGGACAGAAAAGCAATATATTCCAGAGCGCAAAGGACTTCGGCTCGTCGGGCACTGTCTATCTGCGCACACGCCGTCCACGATGGAAAGGCGACGAACGATCACGCCTGACCGCTCAGTTCTCGACCGGAAGCTTCGGTCTGCTGCATCCCGAGATCGTCTACGAGCACCGCCTGTCTCACAACGTCAGTCTCTCAGCATCGGCGGGATATACCGGTGCCGACGGACGATACCGGTTCCGCTACCGCCGCCTTAACCTTGACAACACCGTCGCCTACGACACCACCGCAACCCGTCACAACGGCGACATCGAAGCCTTGCGCGGAGAGCTCTCCCTCTTCGGATTCATGGAACAGGGCAGCTGGAGCAGCAAGATATACTATTACGACTCTGAACGCGGCATCCCCGGTGCCATAGTCAACAATGTCTTTCGCAACGGCGAGCGACAGTGGGACCGCAATTTCTTCGTTCAGGGCACGTTCGAATATCTTTTCTCCTCGACCTATCACCTTCGGGTCAACGGCAAGGCGGCTATCGACTACATGCACTATCTGCGCGACGACCCCAAAGAGCTGTATATCAATAACCGATACCGTCAGCAGGAAGCATATCTATCAGCGGCAAACCTGTTCCGCATCAACTCCTGGTGGAATGTGACCGCTTCAGTCGACCTCCAGTGGAACCGCATGACCGCTGACCTCTCCAACTTCCTCTACCCCATACGACTCACTGAGATGGTAGCCGTGGCGACATCGGTCGACCGCGGTGCGTGGAGCGCACAGGCAAGCCTGCTCGGCACATTCCTCCAGGACCGAACGGGAAACGCCTACACCCACGGTCGCCGCACATCGTGTCGAGCCAACCTCTCCCCCGCCCTGTTCGCCTCTTGGAAACCGCTCGGCACGGCTTCATGGCACGTCACGGGATTCATCAAGCGCTCGATGCGCATGCCCACCTTCAACGACCTGTATTACACCGAAATAGGCAACAAGGAACTTGAACCTGAGTACACGATGCAATACAGTCTCGGGAGCGACATAACCGTTCCGATAAACCGGAAATTTATCCGACAACTCGACTTCCAGGGCAATTTTTACTTCAATCGGGTCACAAACAAGATAATAGCCTACCCCGCCGGACAGCAGTTCCGCTGGACGATGCTCAATCTCGGGACCGTAGACATCACCGGAGCCGAGCTGTCGGCCGAGGCTCTGTTCAACGCCGGCACGGTCGACATCCATCTGCGTGGCAACTATACCTTTCAGCGCGCCATCGACGTGACCGACCGCGAGGACCTTTATTACCGGCATCAGATTCCTTACATACCTCGCCACGCGTTCTCCATAGCCGGCGGTGCCGACTGGCGCGGATGGACTCTGAATTACTCGTTCATCTACACCGGACTGCGGTACAGCGCCCAGGAAAACATCCCCGACAATCTCGAGCAGCCATGGTACACCCACGACATGTCGCTCTTCAAGACCGTGCCGCTCCGACGCGTATCACTCCGTGTAGGCGCCGAGATAAACAATCTCTTCAACCAGGACTATGAGGTCATACGCAACTACCCCATGCCCGGACGTAACTTTAAAATAACACTCAAAGTAACAATATGAAATCAGTATTAAAACTTCCGACAATAATTCTCGCGTTATCAGCAACAGCCGTTTCATGCTCGTCTGATGATGACGGAGAAAACGTAGATCCCGGATACCTCACGCTCCATGCCGCCGGCGTGACAGTCATCGACTACCGTCCCGCTCCCGGACAGTTTGTCAACGAGATACCGGAGTGGGAACCAGGCGACGATCACGCTGCCATGTGCCGTAAAGCCTCCGAGATGATCAACGACGGCAGCATAGTCACCCTCGGTGCTTTCGGCGGTTCCATAACGATGAAACTCGACCGCCCGATTAAGAATCACCCCGATACCCCCGACTTCATTATACTTGGCAACGCCATTTCTACGAGCGCCGAACCGGGGCATATCTATGTATCGGAGGACGGCGAGCACTGGTATCTCTGTGTAGGCGAAGTCGGCTACTCCCCCTCCTGGATCGTAACAGTGACCTACCGCCGCCCTGCCGACGGTTTCACCGACGAGAATTATATCCCCTGGTCGCTCTCCTATCCCGACGGGACCGGCAAGACAGGTTATCTCAGCCGTGTACCTCAGTACCATCAGCAAGACTACTATCCGGCATGGGTCGACTCCGACGAAATAACATGCTCCGCAATACGCCTGCCCGACAACGGCTGGTTTGACGAAGCGACAGGACAGTATGTCCTCTCCCCCTACACAGGATATGCCGACTCCTATCCCAACGGCACTTATGACTCGCTTATCGAGCTTGACAATGTGTGCGACAGCAACGGCGACCTTTATAATATAGGTGAAGTCCGATACATCCGCGTGGTGACCGGGGTGCTTCAGAACAACGGACCGCTCGGAGAGTGCTCTACCGAGGTCGGACAGATATACATCGTCACCGATGAAGAGTAAACTGTCAGCCGCCATATTGTTACTGACTGTAGCAGTCTCATCGTGCCGCGACGAAATCTACATCTCGTCATCGGCAGTCAGCGACGTTGCCGACGGTCGCATGACAGCGGTTGCCGGTTTCTATCTCCTCAACGAGGGCAACATGGGCTCCAACCGCGCGTCGATCGACTATATGGACGAGGAGACAGGCACCTACACGCGCAATATCTATTCCGAACGCAATCCGGGCGTGGTCAAGGAGCTTGGCGACGTAGGCAATGACCTCGTCATCTACGGCTCGCGCATGTATGCGGCAATCAACTGCTCTCATAAAGTGGAAGTGATGCACGCGCGTGACGCCCGACGCATCGACAAGATCGACATCCCCAACTGCCGATACATCGCCGGTCACGGAAGGAATGTCTACGTGTCGAGCTACATCTCTCCGGTGCAGGCTGATCCTCATGCGCCACGCGGAGCCGTGTTCCGCATCGACACCCTATCGCTCGAGATCACCGGCAGGGTCGACGTCGGCTATCAGCCCGAGGAACTCGCCGTCAGCAACGGAAAACTCTATGTCGCCAACTCCGGCGGTTACCGTGCCCCCGACTATGACCGCACGGTCAGCGTCATAGACCTTGAGACCTTCACGGTCATAAAAGAGATCGACGTAGCCCCCAATCTCCACCGTGTCAAGGTCGACAGCCACGGAATGGTCTATGTCAGTTCACGCGGCAACCTCGCCGACATTCCCTCGCGTCTTTTCATCATCGATCCTCAGCTCGACCGCGTGACAGCCGAGCTCGACTGCGAGGTGACCGACATGGCTGTCAGAGGTGACTCGCTATTCACGTTTGCTTCGACACGCAACGACATCACCGGTACCCGCGCCATTTCCTACGCTATCGTGAATCTTGCTACCGGAACCGTATGCGGGACACCGATCACCGACGGCACCGACGCCGACATAAAGATGCCCTACTGTATCGATGTCCACCCCGTAACAGGCGAAGTGTTCATCACCGATGCCCGTAACTACGTGTCATCGGGGCGCGTACACTGCTACTCTCCCGACGGCAAACGGCTATGGACTCAGAAGACCGGTGACATTCCCTCGTCCATCGCCTTTCTCCCGAAATAACACTCAACCCTGACAACTGACACATTTAACCCTCATAAGCAGCACATTTAACCCATATAAACCACAAAGACCCGGCTGAGAGCGTCTCAGCCGGGTCTTTGTTATAGAGATAGCGTTATCGCTTATTGATAAATCAATGGATAAACTTTGAGTAATCGGTATTGCGCATGTCACCTGAGTTGGCAAACTCAACATGGAACGCAAATGCAGCAGCGAGTGAGTGAGGAGTCTGACCACCCTTGCCCATCTTGAGGTAATCCCAGAGGAGTTCTTTGTACATAGGATGAGCGCAGTTGGTGATGATAGCCTCGGCGCGCTGTACGGGATCTTTTCCACGGAGGTCGGCAACACCCTGGTCGGTGATGAGGATGTCGACCGAGTGCTCGCTATGATCGGGGTGAGCGACCATGGGGACAATGTTACTGATCAGACCGCCCTTGGTCACTGACGGACAGCTGAAGATCGACAGGTATGCGTTGCGGGTGAAGTCGCCTGAACCGCCGATACCGTTCATCATGCGGGTTCCGAGCACGTGTGTCGAGTTGACGCAACCGAAGATGTCAGCCTCGAGCGCTGTGTTCATCGATATGACACCGAGACGACGTATTACCTCGGGGTTGTTGGAGATTTCGGCAGGACGCAACAAAATCTTGTCATGGAAATATTTGAGTTCGGAGAAAAGCTCTTCTTCCACGTCGTCGCTGAATGTCATCGAGCAGGTGCTGGCAAACGTACACTTGCCTTTCTTCATAAGATCGAGCACGGCGTTCTGTACCACCTCGGTGTACATCATGAAAGGAGGAATCTCCTTGCTCTCGCCGAGATCATAGAGCACTGCATTGGCAACGTTGCCTACGCCCGACTGAAGGGGAAGGAACTCTTTGGGGATGCGTCCGAGACGATACTCCGAGAGGAGGAAGTTGACAACGTTTGAACCGATCTGCTTGCTGACCTCGTCGGGCTCGGTGAAGGGCTTCACACCGTCGAGCGCATGAGTCTTGACAATACCTACCACCTTCTTGGGGTCGATCTTCAGCACGGGAGAACCGATACGGTCATTAGGCTTGAAGATAGGTATCTCGCTACGGAAGGGGGGATCCTGAAGAAGCACGACATCGTGCATGCCGTAGAGAGACGTAGGAAGTGCCGAGTTAAGCTCGATAAAGATTTTGTCAGCCATAGCGGCATAGGTCGGGATGTTACCTAAGCCTGTACCGAGGATTACTTCGCCGTCGGGAGTGATATCGGCTGCCTCGATGATCGCATAGTCGATTTTCCCGTAGAAACCGTAACGGGTTTCCTGTGCCATTTCCGAGAGGTGACGGTCAAAATAGTGAGCGTCGTGACAATTGATACGTTTGCGGAGGTCAGGTGTGTTCTGATAAGGAGCGCGCATGTTAACGGCATTGTTACGCGATAAGATTCCGTCAACATGGTCATTAGTAGAGGCGCCTGTAAGGATATTCACTTTGAACGGGCGACCTTCTTCATGTTCTTTAGCAGCCTTGATTGCAACTGCTTCAGGGATTGATTTAGGATTACCGGGAGCGGTGAAACCCGACAGACCCAGTGTGTCGCCATTCTTAATCATTTCGGCTGCTTCTTGAGCCGTCATAAAATTAAATGCCATATAACTATTTCTAAAATTATCCTTAATTTTTTGCTACAATAATGATGGTTTTACTAATTTTGCACAAAATTAAGCAAAATTCCAGTCATAAACAAAATTTTAATTGATTTATGACTTTTTCAGACCTCACGACCGGCGTCCTCACGCAAATGTAATGCAACCGCCGTGCGCGTAACAACATTTATACGACAATGTCTAAACACTCAACCGACAATAATTCAAATAATGACAGCCGCCGGCTGTTCATCGAGACCTACGGATGCCAGATGAACGTAGCCGACAGCGAAGTCGTCGCCTCGATCATGGAAATGGCCGGGTACGAGATGACCGACACCCCCGAGAATGCCGACGCGATATTGCTCAACACCTGTTCGATACGCGACAACGCCGAGCAGAAGATCATCTCAAGGCTTATCTATCTCGGCTCGCTGCGCCGCAAACGTCCCCGCGGCTACCGTCTTATCATCGGCGTCATCGGCTGCATGGCTGAACGTGTGCGCCAGACTCTTATCAATGACCACGGTGTAGATATCGTTGCCGGACCCGACTCATATCTCGACCTCCCCAACCTCTTCGCCGCTGCCGAGGCGGGCGAGAAGGCAATCAACGTGGAACTGAGCACCACAGAGACCTACCGCGAGGTAATCCCCTCGCGCATCACAGGCAACCGAGTGGGCGGCTTCATCAGCATTATGCGCGGATGCAACAATTTCTGCTCTTATTGCATCGTACCTTATACCCGAGGTCGTGAACGCAGCCGCGAGCTCGACAGCATCCTTAACGAGTTACGTGACCTCAGCGCCAAGGGATTTAAGGAAGTCACCCTGCTGGGACAGAACGTCAACAGCTACCGCTACGTCACCTCCGACGGCGAGACCGTGACATTTGCCCGTCTCCTCGCAGCCGTTGCCGAAGCCGCGCCCCACATGAGAGTACGCTTCACCACCTCCCACCCCAAGGATATGAGTGACGAGACAATTGATGTCATCGCCCGCTACCCCAACATCTGCAACCACATCCATCTTCCCGTCCAGTCGGGCTCTGACAAGGTGCTGAAATTGATGAACCGCAAGTACACACGCCAATGGTATCTCGACCGCATAGCGGCTATACGGCGTGCCATCCCCGACTGCGGCATCTCCACCGATCTTTTCACAGGCTTCCACGACGAGACCGAGGAAGATTTTCAGGAGACCTTGTCATTGATGCGCGAAGTAGGGTTTGACTCATCTTTCATGTTCAAATATTCCGAGCGCCCGGGCACCCTTGCATCACGCGAAATGCCTGACAATATCCCCGAAGATGTAAAGATCGAACGCCTTAACCGCATGATAGCTTTGCAGAACGAACTGTCGGCTGAATCCAATCGACGAGACATCGGCAAAACCTTTGACGTACTTGTCGAGGGCGTATCGAAACGCAGCACGGAGCAGTGGGTCGGTCGTACTCAGCAGAACAAGACTGCAGTATTCCCGCGCGGCAATTACCACGTCGGCGACATAGTAAAAATCCGCGTCATCGATGCGTCATCGGCAACTCTCATCGGCGAACTCGCCCAATAATCCTCTATAAGCTATAAGAAATTCCCCCGGCAGTCATCCAAAATCACAAAAACCCGACTGCACCCTGGGATTATACAATTGTCCACCCGTAGGGACGCGATGCATCGCGTTAACCGCCGCCGTGAATAAACCCACGCATAACATATTGGATAATAACGCGATACATCGCGTCCCTACTGGCGGACAATCCCATCATTTTCGACGTGGCGGGCAATCGATATTACGCCATGATTCCGACGTGACGGTTATTCCGGGACGAGGCGGAAGCGGGACATCTGTGCGATGACTTCGGGGTCAAATTCTTTTTTGAGGACGAGGACGCGGTCTATGTCGGCTTCACAGCCTACGTTGCCCTCGTCGATGCTGCGGCGGTACCAGTAGATCGCTTCGTCGAGTTCGGCAATCGTGCGGTGGCTGTCTTCAAGACGGCGCGCCACGTCCCACATCGCCACCGGGTCACCGTTCTGTGCGCCCAGCAGTTCCACCTCCTTCATGCGCGGCATCAGCGGCGTGATGAAACGCTCCACCGCCTCGACAAACCGCATCAGCGAGCAGTGATAGGCGCATATCGCGCAGTGCTGCGACAGTATTCGCCTGATGTTGGCGACCCCCTCGGTTGAGAACTCGCGGCAGCATCTTACCGACAGCGGCAGCGTCTCGCCGTTGCTGTTGGCAATCTCTTTTATCTCAACAGTTTCCGGCTGTTTCATTACGGGAGCGGCAGGGCGCGGTTTTGGCTGTCGTGGCACGGCACGGCGACGGCGGTCGATACGTGTGCGGTAGGTCTTGAACTCTTTAGCGACGGCAGGGTCGGAGATATAACCGGCAACCGAATCGGCGTCGCCCGTTTCGGCAAACTGTTTCACGGCATTGATAAGGTTAACGAGTCCCTCGGCGTCGAGCGCTTCCACGGTTTTGAAATCGAGTCGGAAATTAGTCAGCTGTTTCATAGACAATAATGATTTTTTCGCGCAAAATTACACCCGCTCCATCTCCGGTAATTGTCCATCATGTCACTTTCAATTCTCCTCCAGTAGGGACGCGATGCATCGCGTTAACCGCCGCTCTGCAAAGCCGCGAGCAAAAAACCGCGGCAAACCGCGCATAACGCATTGGATAATAACGCGATACATCGCGTCCCTACAGGCGGCAATCCGTTCGGCATGCGGTACGTGAGCGATACAGGTGTGACACCCGATGAAATGAACTGTTATCCTCCGGTAGGGACGCGATGAATCGCGTTAACTGCCGCCACGCAAAAAGCACACATAACTCAATGGGTGATAACGCGATGCATCGCGTCCCTACTGCTGGCGGCAATCCGTTCGGCATGCGGTACGTGAGCGATACAGGTGTGACACCCGATGAAATGAACTGTTATCCTCCGGTAGGGACGCGATGAATCGCGTTAACTGCCGCCAATCTCGCCAATGCCCCGCGGAACCACATATAACAGCCAGTATACAAACACAATACGTAACATTACGGCGGCTAAAAAAATTGTTTATATCACTTATTTTTCAAAAAAATTTCCGAAATTATTTAATATTCTATCTAAAAATCTTAATTTTGTGCTTGTTAACTATACCGCAGAAGCCTATTCGGGTGAGTGGGACGGTTAACATGACATATGAAGCGTTTACTCGGCGCTCATTCTTGACTTTCCGAAATCTGGTAAATTTCAATCACTGTCAGGAATGTAGCAAACAGTAGATGCCTTGTGGATATATATATAATCCTATCATTAGCAAGCGTGCGAACGTGAGCTACTGGTATGTAATATATTCAGCGTGAGGCTTCTGCAGGTTTGCTCGTTCAACAGTGATGGGCAATACCAGAGCCTCGGAAAGTGGAACGAGCAACAAGTACGGCTCTCACGCTTTCTCGTTTAATAATGCCGAAGAGGTGAGCCCGGAGGCACAAAATCATTATCCAATATTATGTCATTTTTAAGAAAAAAATCACTGCTCATTACTTTAACTGCAGTAATTTTAGCATTGGGTCTGCAGTCATGTGGCAGCAGGAAGTATCTTGTCGTCCCTCATTCAGTCAGTACTGCTTCAGCTGTCACAGTTGACGATTTAAATCTCAAACCGGGAGATTACGAAATTCTTAAGACAGTCTCAGAAACTGCCTCTGTACTTTGCGAGTACAAAAATAGCGAAATTAAAATAACCAGTGAGGACGGAGATTTTTCCTATACATTTGAATGGGATTCAAAATTTGGAAAATGGTCATTGAAATCATTTGCCGGAGCCGCAGCTTTCGGATATTTTAAATCCAATTATGAGGGTAAGTATTCAGGGATTCCCGATGCAGAGGAATTTGCGCGGCGAGTTGCAATGTCGCGTATAATTGCTGTGCTGAGAGATTATGATGCTGATGCCGTGATTGAACCCGTATGCGTTACACGCGTATCAAATGAAGGAAGACGATCCGTGATTTATTCTACAACCGTAACCGCAAAACTTATTCAAATTAAAGTAAAATGAAAAAATTCCATCTAATTATATCTGCAATAGCAATCGCTATCACTATTACATCATGTAGAGCCATATATACTCCTAAGCTGGCTCCTACTACAGTAGAATTTATTTCTTCATCAGTCCCGGCTGACCGTTATGATAATCTTAACCGTGGTATAAATCTTGCCGTAGTGTCAGATGTACAGACATCCGAAATGATTGATAATAGTGAACTTAAACCAAGGCTTAAGAAAATCTGGGATAAGGCTAAAATTACGTTCACCCCCTCATTAAAATCCTTTGTTGAAAGTTCAATGACGACGTATATGCGTCGCATGGGAATTAAAGTCAACGGAGATAATGACTCGGATTATAAGCTTAGAGTTACAGTTCAAGAGTTTAAAATTGTACGACAAGAGACAAATGGTCGAGTCACTGTTGTTCTTGCCTATACTCTTAGCAACAACAATAATGAGCAGATTTTCAGCAAAGTTGCCCGCGGGCGCTATATTGCCAATGGCTCAATTGTTGATGCTTTCGATAGGGCTTATGACAAGGCTCTTGCCGATATGGACTGGCAGGCAATCGCCGATGCTCTTACGACTCACAACCGTCCTGAACAGGAAGGGCAGCGTCAGGTCACCGGCGAGGGTGATACCTCACTTGAGCATACCGTAATACGCTGGTTTATTGATTCATCTCCTAAGGGAGCTGATGTGACATGGCGCGTTATCTCTTCAACTCCCGATGTTAAAAACACAAATTCCACCTATGTAGGTACTACTCCTTATGAAACTACGGAAACATTCGACATACGCGGTCTTAAATTTGAGAACTCAGGAAATGTACAGATAGAAGTGATGTGTGAGAAACCCGGATATCTCCCGCAGAAACGTCGCTTCAATCTCCGCCAGGCATTAGAGCAACGCGAAATCTCAGCAAAATTCAATCTTGTAAAAGAGGATGAATAACAGGTATAGTAATAATATGCTTAGATAAATCAGCCGCTTGACCTGATGTCAAGCGGCTGATTTTGTATTATTGAGACATGAACATTATTACCCTTTTGTAGGGACGCGATGCATCGCGTCCCTACTCGCAAGAAAATCGTGTCTTATGTTAACGACCATCGCGTCCGTGCCGTCAGGGAAATTGCAGTGGAGTTATTATCGGGGAGTTTGGGATGAGTTTGGGATAGTTTTTAGGGGAAAAGTATTGACAACGGGGTTGAAATTTATTAAATTTGCAGCTTAATTGGACGCGAAGCGCTTGTTGACTCCGTTTCCCCTCACGGAATGTCAACAATCTTACTCTGCAGTCCGCTCTCTTTACATTAATTAATATGGAGAAGAAAAAGCTATCAGGCATAACGATATTTACAAAGCAGATAACGTCGACCGTCAGTGTCACACTTGTGCTTCTCATCTTAGGCATCATAGCGGCACTCGCTATCGCCACCAAGTCAATCACCGACGAGATACGTGAGAAAGTAGGGTTTACCGTCATTCTCAAAGAGGATATCTCTGAAAATGAAATCGACAGGCTTACACAGACGTTTGCGACAGCTGATTACGTAAGCGGGTGCGAATACACGTCGGCAGACGAAAATCTCGCACGCTGGGAGGAGGAAAACGGCGAGGATATCATGCAGGTTCTCGGTGTCAACCCGTTTTCCGGCGAATTTGACGTAAGGGTGACGAGCGACTACGCCTCGGTCGACAGCATCTCACTTATTACCGCCGGACTTGAAGCGCTCCCCACGGTCGACAAGGTCGAGATAAACCTCTCGATGATCGACGGCATAAACCGCAACATGAGAGTGCTGACGATTGCCCTGGTTCTGGTCGCCGTCGCACTGCTGCTCATATCGTTTGTGCTCATCAACAACACGGTGAGACTCACCGTCTACTCGCGCCGGTTCATCATCCACACGATGAGACTCGTAGGAGCTACGCCGGGATTCATACGGCGTCCGTTTATCAAAGTCAACATTCTGCACGGAATCATAGCCGCCGTTGTCGCGTCGCTGCTGCTTGCCGCCCTGCTCGGCTACGCCCGTTCGATCGATCCCGCCGTAGGAATAGCGGTACCCTGGAGCGCGATAACATGGGTGTTTGCCGCCCTGCTCGGCGCCGGAATAGTGATCTGTTCAATAGCGGCACTGTTTGCCACCAACAAGTATCTCTATCTCGACTACGACGACATGTTCTGACACCGCACAGACTGACAAAACGTAAAATCACATCAAAGCATAACCCCACAGATTTTTTATCCAAATGGCTAAATCACTCAAACCTGAAAATACGCCGTCAAACGGTCTCATGAAAGAAAAAGAGACTCAATTCCCGTTGCTGCGTATCAATTTTATCCTCATGGCTGCATCAGCCGCACTGATTATCATAGGATTTCTGCTCATGCTCGGCGGAAGTTCGTCGGGCAACGAGTTCAACCCCGACATATTCAGCACACGCCGCATTGTCGTAGGTCCCACAATAGCGTTCCTCGGATTCCTTGCCATGGCTTTTGCCATCATCTATCGTCCCAAAGACAAAAACAAAGACGACCGGAGCGACAGTTCTGATAACCAAGAATAAGTAAAACCGCAAAAAAAGACTTACAATGGATTGGCTACAAGCATTGATTTTAGGTATCGTACAGGGATTGTCGGAATATCTGCCCATAAGCAGCTCGGGACATCTTGAAATATGTAAAAGCATCCTCGGTCTCGATCTTGAGGGGGGCGAATCACTGCAATTCAGCGTGATGCTCCACGTTGCTACGGTTCTCAGCACCATCGTGGTGCTGTGGCGCGAGTTTCTGCCACTCTGCACGTCGTTTTTCACCTTCAAGCGTGATGACAATTTCTACTACGTGTGCAAGATATTGGTTTCATGCATCCCGGTGATGATCGTAGGACTGTTCTTCAAGAGCGCCATTGAGGAAATATTTGCGAGCGGACTCACCATCGTAGGCGTGTGCCTGCTGATAACCGCACTGCTGCTTGCATTTACATTCTTCGTGCGCACCGAACCGGCTATGAAGGAACGCAGCGAGGGCATCAAACCCACCTCACATGACATCACATGGTGGGATGCCTTCATTATAGGTTGCGCCCAGGCTGTCGCCGTGCTTCCCGGTCTGAGCCGTTCAGGCTCGACCATCGCCACCGGAATCCTCCTCGGCGACCGCCGCGACAAAATCGCGCAGTTTTCATTCTTCATGGTGATAATCCCCATCCTCGGCGAAGCGCTTCTGGACACCAAGGACATGCTCACCGCCGACAATCTCTCTGCCGCTCAGTCAGCCTCAATAGGAGCGTTGCCGCTTATCGTAGGATTTCTCAGCTCATTTATCGTTGGCTGCCTCGCCTGCAAGTGGATGATCAACATGGTGAAGAAGGGCAAGCTGATATGGTTTGCAATCTACTGTGCCGCAGTAGGTATCCTGTGTCTGTGCTGGTAAAAACGTAACGTACTTCACCCACTAAAGAAAAATGAATATACTGGAAGGCGAAATATTTTATATCGACAAACCGCTTAAATGGACTTCGTTTGATGTAGTCAAACGTGTGCGCGGCACTTTATCGCGGCGCATGAACGGGATGAAGCTGAAAGTAGGACACGCCGGCACGCTCGATCCTCTCGCAACAGGGGTTATGATCGTGTGCACCGGACGCGCTACCAAGCGCATCGACGAGCTGCAGGCGGGCGTTAAGGAATATATCGCCACGATAGCTCTCGGAGCGACAACCCCGTCGTTTGACCTCGAGACAGAGATTGACGCGACCTACCCCACCGACCATATCACCCGGGAGGCGGTGGAAGAGACACTGAAGCGCTTCACCGGAAGAATCGAACAGATCCCGCCGGCTTTCTCGGCTTGTAAAATCGACGGACACCGGGCTTACAAGATGGCACGCCGCGGCGAAGAAGTAAAGCTAAAGCCCAAAATTCTGGTCATTGACGAGATAGAACTTCTTGAGTATGCCCCTGATCGCATCGTTGTCAGAGTAGTGTGCAGCAAAGGAACCTATATACGCGCGCTGGCACGCGACATCGGAGAGGCTCTCGGTTCGGGAGGTCACCTCACGGGACTGCGACGTACCCGGGTGGGCGACGTCAGCGTCAACGACTGTCTTACGGTCGACAAGATGGTGGAGATCCTGCGCGACTGCCCTATCGAGATGCCCGACAACTCAACTGAAAATCAATAAAAACAACTTCATACAACAGAATGAAACTATCACAATTCAAGTTCAAGCTACCCGAGGATCTCATAGCTCTCGAGCCCTCGGAAGAACGTGACGGGTGCCGACTCATGGTCGTCAACCGCAAAACCGGTGAAATCGAACACCGTATCTTCAAGGACATACTGAACTACTTTGACGACGGTGACATAATGGTCTTTAACGACACTATGGTATTTCCGGCTCGTCTGTACGGCAACAAGGAGAAAACCGGCGCACGCATAGAGGTATTCCTCCTGCGCGAACTCAATCCGGAACATAAACTGTGGGACGTCCTTGTCGAACCGGCACGCAAAATACGTATCGGCAACAAACTATACTTCGGTGATGACGAGTCAATGGTAGCCGAGGTGATCGACAACACTACATCAAGAGGTCGTACACTCAGGTTCCTCTACGACGGTCGCCACGAGGAGTTCAAGGCTGCACTTTACCGCCTCGGAGAGACTCCGCTCCCCGATTACATCAAGCGCGAGCCGCGTCCCGACGATGCCGAGCACTACCAGACAATCTATGCCCGCAACGAGGGCGCCGTAGTGGCTCCCGCTGCCGGAATACACTTCAGCCGAGAGTTGATGAAACGTCTTGAAATCAAAGGCGTAAAACAGGACTTCCTGACAATCCACAGCGGTCTCGGCAACTTCCGCGACATCGACGTCGAGGATCTCACGAAACACCGCATGGACTCTGAACAGCTTGAAGTGTCGGAACAGCTCGTTGAGAACGTCAACGCCACGAAGGATGCAGGCAAGCGGGTATGCGCTGTCGGCACATCGGTGCTCCGCGGAATAGCAAGCGCCGTCAGCATGGGCGGACACATGAAAACCTACTCGGGATGGACCAACAAATTCATCTTCCCACCCTACGATTTTACTGTCACCGACGCTCTCGTCACCAATTTCCACATGCCCTACTCGACAATGCTCATGATGGTGACCGCGTTTGGCGGCTATGACCTTATCATGCATGCCTACGAGGTTGCGATAAAAGAGGGCTACCGATTTGGTTGCTACGGCGACGCAATGCTCATCATATAATCCCGACGTAAGATGATTATCGAAGAACGAACTGACCGCCACGCACGTGTCATCGACGCAGCACGTGCCATGATGACAGCAGCCCGTACAGCTCCGAAGGCTCGCGGCGTAGACCTGATAGAGACCGCCATTATCGAAGGTGATGACATCCAACGCCTGTCGGAAGCAATGATGGAATTGCACAACGAGACCGGTCGTCCGGTCTACCAGCGCGACTCGGCTAACATACTTAAAGCCGAATGTATCGTTATCATCGGGACTAAACTTCAACTCATGGGACTGAACTGCGGACACTGTGGTTTCCCGACGTGCGGTGACAAACCGTCAGAAGCGCCCTGCGCCATGAATGTCACCGACGTAGGCATTGCCGTAGGGTCGGCATGCGCCACCGCCGCTGACCACCGCCTCGACTGCCGCGTGATGTTCTCGGCAGGAATGGGTGCCATGAGACTGAATCTGCTGCCCGGATGCCGTCAGGTGTTTGCAATCCCCGTAGCCGCGGCTTCAAAAAATCCGTTCTTCGACCGCTGATAACACGGCATCACACCGTGGCACGGACATCGGTCACGGAAACGCCGTCGAGGTCTGACAGTCTGTCGACAAGACGTCCGGCACAGTCGGAGCGTATCGAAATAATCATCGAGCAGGAATTATCAAATTTCTGCTCGATGATTTTTATATCGGGGTCTTTAACGCTCTTCATCACATCGTTCATGGCGAGATAGGGAAACGTGAAACTGATCTCCGTCATCTCGTGGCACTCGATGATTTCGCCGGCAGTGATGGCCTCGCGTGCCGCTTCGCGGTAAGCCACGATGAGACCAGACGTACCGAGCTTGATGCCGCCGAAGTAGCGCACGACAACAATAACAATGTTGGTAAGATTAAACGAATTGATCTGTCCGAGAATCGGTTTACCGGCGGTACCCGACGGCTCTCCGTTGTCGTTGCTCTGAAACTCGGTGCGCGCCGCCCCTATCATGTAGGCGTAACACACGTGGCGGGCATCGAAATACTCTTTCTGATAACGCGCGATAACAGTTTTCGCCTCGGCAGCTGTCCTGACCGGCACGGCAAAGGCAAGAAACTTGCTCATTTTCTCTTTATAGATTCCCTCGGCGGGCGATTTTAGAGTGTAGAATGTGTCAGCCATGAACTGTAAGAAGTTAAAACATTTATTGTTAAGTAAATTTTCACGGGAGCGTTGACCGTTGTGTGTGTGTGTTACCGGTCAACGCTCCCGTGTGTATCAGGTCAATCGGGTTTAATCATCAATAGATATGATCAGTCGATTCAAGTTCGCGGGGTGTGAGCGGAGTATTGTTCATCTTGTACCACACATAACCGATGTAGATCACGACAACAGGGATGAACGCTGACACCCATGTCATGACTTTCAGGGTAAACTCGGTCGAGGAACTGTTGTAGATCGTCAGAGAACTTGCAGGGTCGGTGACCGAGGGAAGATATGCGGTATCATTGTAACCGGCACAGCAGAAAAGAGCGAGGACGGCAAGTACGGTGCCGATGCCGCTCCACCATATTCCATTACGATAGCCGGTAGTCAGAGCTGTGCGCACGAGTCCGTAGAGCACCAGCACGACTCCGAGTGCAAACGTGGCACCTATCCACCAGAGCTGAGTCATATTGTCAATGTATTTATAAGGCACGGCGATAAAATCACCCGCATTAGTCACGCCGTAGCCGTTGGCTGTGAGTAATACGGCGACAAACGCGAGAAACAGAACCACAAACACGGCTCCGTTGATAATCACACTGCGGCGGTAACGACGGTAGAACACATCGCCCTCACTGATACTGTTGAGGAAATAAAGTGCAGCGAGGGTGCGCGCAAGCATCAGGACAGTAAATCCGAGAAGCAGGTTGCGCCAGTCGGCTATCGCTTCCAGTCCGTGGAGGTCGCCCCACACCGATATGACCGGAGAGCTGCTGTCGAGAAGATTACCCTTGGTTATCGTGAAGTCACCGCCAAAGAAAAGTGTTCCGACTGCTACACCGAGCAGCACACAGCCGACACAACCGTTGAAAAACAGAAATGCGTCGTAGACCTTCGTGCCGAATATATTTCCCGGTTTGCTGCGGAATTCGTAGCTGACAGCCTGAAGAATGAAACTCAGGAGAATGAGCATCCATAGCCAGTAGGCTCCGCCGAAACTTGTGGAATAAAACAGCGGGAACGAGGCGAAGAATGCACCGCCGAAGACGACAAGCGTGGTGAAAGTCAACTCCCATTTACGCCCGAGCGTGTTGACGATTAGCGAGCGAGCCATGCTGTTGCCCGTCGAGAAGAGCATTGTCTGTCCGCCCTGAACAAAGAGCAGAAACACCAGCAACGCTCCGAGTAGTGATATCAAAAACCACCAGTATATCTGTAATGCTTCCATGATGTCGGTTTATTTAGAGTTGTCATGATGTTGATTGTCACTGTTGAGAAGGTCTTGCTTTGAAGCCTTGTTAATCTGGCGCAGCATGATGCTGATTTCGGCGGCAAGTAGTCCGGTGAACACCACCACAAACATCCAGAACGTCACCTGTACCGAGCCTGAACTGATTGACGAGACAGCAGCATTGGTCGGCATCAATCCTTCAATGACCCAGGGCTGACGTCCCATCTCGGCTACTACCCAACCAGCCTCGCTGCATATCCATACGATAGGAATTGTCAGCAGTCCGGCGTACAGCACCCAGCGGTTTTCAAAAAGTTTGCGGCGCTTGTATGCCATCCAGAGTGCAGCAAGGAAGAACAACAGCAGATAGCCACCCGCCATCACCATCACTCTGAAAGCGTAGAACGTCAGAGCGACCGGCGGGACAGCATCCTCGGGACTGTCGAGATAACCGTAGCCGAAGTAGCGGAAATCGGCTTTCAGGCGCTCGGCAGCAAGTGCCATAGCTGCGGCGTCGCCTGCATCACGGGCTGCGGAATAGTCACGCAGAGCCTCATGGGCGCGTTTACCGATAGCGATGCGCTCGGCATACGACTCGGTGTGAATCGTGTCACCGTCAGCCGTAAGCTCGATACCGTCGATGAGGTCCTCGATGCCCGGTACGAAAGCACCGGTGTCATGCTTTGCAAGGAGCGACAGACCGTTGGGAATGCCAATCTCCATGAGCATTGCCTCTTTTCCGTCATGCGGACGTTTATCGTTGTCAAGGATTCCGAATGCGACAAGATCCTGCCCCGGCTGACCGCGATAGAGACCCTCCATGGCGGCGAGCTTCATAGGCTGCACACGTGACACCTCTACGGCTGATCCGTCACCGGTCCACATCGTCAGGATTATGCCGGCAAGTCCCACCCATCCGGCTACTTTTATCGATTTGACAGCAAACTCGGTATTGCGCTTACGCAACAGCAGATAGCAGCTGACGCCGACAACAAAAACAGCACCGAGAACCCATCCGCTCAACACCGTGTGGAAGAACTTGTTGACAGCGACAGGCGAGAGCGCCACATCCGTGAAACTTACCATCACATTACGCATCTGAGCGGGGTCAAATTCCATACCGGCAGGATACTGCATCCATGCGTTGGCGACCAGAATCCATAGAGCCGACAGCACTACACCGAACGCCGTCAGCCACGTAGCTGCAAGATGAAATCCGGCGCTGACCTTTTTCCAGCCGAAGAACATTACGGCAATAAACGTCGACTCCATGAAGAAGGCAAATATTCCCTCGATGGCAAGCGGAGCGCCGAAAATATCGCCGACAAACCAGCTGTAATTACTCCAGTTAGTACCGAATTCAAATTCAAGGATTATTCCTGTTGCCACTCCGCACGCAAAGTTGATACCAAACATCAACATCCAGAACTTGGTGATACGCAGCCAACGCTCGTCGCGGGTCTTATACCAGATACTCTCCATGATGCCGAGAATCAGCGAGAGACCTATTGTCAGAGGCACAAACAGCCAGTGGACAATCGCCGTAAGGGCAAACTGCCCGCGGGACCAATCGACCACACTCATTAAATCATCCATAAGCTTTGTAGGTTTAAATTAATATTAGTTTTCAAGGTATTTTGCAGGTCATCATCGGTTGAGCAACTCGTTCCTGACAGCATTAGCCCTGCTCTCGTCATCATCGTAACGTGTAGCAAGCTCATCATGAAAAAAGAACAGCTTGAACACAAGAAACAATATCGCAAGCTTAATAATGATTATTGCCCACAACTGCTTGCCGACAGTCATCTGGCGGAACCCGTCGACATAGAAATCGACCACGCGCCTCAACAGCGACCTGCGCTCATTATGCTGCACCTCTTTCATGTCGGCAAAAATAGGAATTTATAGCGGAAAAACAAAAAGATTTTCAACTTACCTGCGCAACTTACCCATTGGGGGATGATAAACGATTACGATAATAACCGATAAAAAGCACAATAGACCCCCACCGCAATTTCTCCGCCGGCACGTACGCGATGCCGTGGACATTGATGTGCAATTTTTTCGCCGGTAGGGACGCGATGCATCGCGTTATCAATCAATATGTTACATATAGTGGATTGCCGGGCGGCGGTTAACGCGATGCATCGCGTCCCTACTGTCCGGTATGATAATTCTATTGGAGGGAATAAACGATTACGCGCCGCGGGGTCCATTGCTCCGCGGCGCGTTTCTGTGAGTTGTTGATTCGTCCTGTCGTTATCTTACAGCGGTTTTGATGACGGTTGCGCCCTGACGCACTATGTAAACGCCGTTGGTGAGACCGTCGATGCTGTTGCCTGACGGTCTGCCGTTGAGATCATAGACCTCGTAAGGCGCCGTGCGGTCGATACTGACGTCATTGCGGTCGGCTGTCACCTCCTCCACCCCGGAGGGATAGAGCGCCTTAACCTCGGTCGTCGAGTCGGGAAATGCGACCTCGATGTTGTCTGTCGTCGAGAAAATCGCGTTGGTGATGCTGATCGTCCCGCTGATGAAGCTGTCCGTGACACTGACTTTCAGCGTCAGCAGTGTCCCCGAGCCGGCAAATGTCTCCTGTGCCGTCGAGAAGCATACCACTCTCAGCCTGTTGCCATCCACGCGGGTCAGGAGCTGATGAGTCTCCGATGCCGGGGTCTCAAGCTCCGCGCCGGGTGTTGCGAACGACATCTCATCCGACACCGTTATATCAGCCTGAAAACCTGTGAACTCGCCGTCGACCGTGAGCATGACGGGTATCTCCACCTCGGTGCTCCCGATAGTGAGCGGGGCAATCCCAAGCATATTTTCAGCGCTCACGACCGCAGGGGCGGTAAGGAGACACAGCGCAACGGCGAGTCGTGATATTATTTTGCTCATAATAACTGAGTTTCAGGGATTAAAGAGTGATTTTAGCTGTCTTGCCGGCGGCGGTGACGATATAGATGCCGTGCTGCATCGGGATGGTGCAGCAGTCAGTGTCGGCTGTGAAGCAAGCCACCGTTCTGCCGGCGATATCGGTGACTGTCACCTCCGTTCCCTCGGCATTGGCTATCACGATGTTGCCGCCTGCCGCCGTCACTGTTATCTCTCCGCCGTTGAGGTCGCTGATACCTGCATATCCGGTGTTGACACCGCCCTTGAATCCGAGAGCCGACTCCGATGCCGTTGCCGTGGCTCCGATGATATTGCTTATTGCGAGATCGGCGGCTTCGCCGTCGGCATGGATACTGACTGACATTATCGTGCCGTCACCGGTTCTGACGGGAGCGTTTGCCGCTGAGAACAGTATCACGCGCATTGTTCCGTCTCCGAGACGTGCCGTCGTCAGCGAGTGAGTGGCGGCAAGTTCGGGCGACAGCTCCACAGCGTCGATGGTGATGCCGTTGCCGGCGGCGATGTCAGCCTGGAGCGCTACAAATTCAGTAGCCGCTACGAGATGGACGCCCACCTGTGCGTCGCCGCGGCTGTCAAGGGCGAAATTGTCGGCAATCAAGGTGTTGCAGCTGTTGAGCGGCATGCGTCGTGCCGATGTGGCACCTTCGGGATTGAATTGAAGCACCGCGTCGATGATTCCTGTCACGTCTGATATTGACACGCGGTCATCCTGATTGATGTCGGCGCAGATGAAATCGAACGTTTCATTTTCAGCACCGATGATGTTGTTCGCGGCAGCTACGGCATCAGTCACTGTCAGCGATTTGCTTAAGTTGGCGTCGCCGAACTCATAGAGTCTGTCCGCTGCATCATAGTCCGCCCAATGTTCCGCGCTGCGGTACTTCTCGCCCGATCCCGCCGGAATACGTATCATTATTTCTTCAGGGAAAGCATTGTCATTAATACTTATCACCTCAGGGTTATAAATCCTTATATCGCTTAATCCGGAGCAGCCGAAGAACGTCGCATAACCAATCTCGGGAACAGATTCGGGAACAATCAGCGCCCCGGTAAAGCCCGAGCAGTCGAAGAACGCATAATCACCAATCTTGGTAACAGAACCGGGAATAGTCAGTGACCCGTTAAAACCCGAGCAACCGTGGAACACCGCATCACCAATCTCGGTAACGGAATTGCCGATAGTCAGCGACCCGGTAAAGCCAAAGCAATTATGGAACGCCATGTAACCAATCTCGGTAACGGAATTGCCGATAGTCAACGACCCGGTAAAGCCGGTACAGTGCTGGAACGCCCTCGGACCAATCTTGGTCACGGAATTGGGGATAGAAAGCGACCCAGTAAAGCCAGTGCAGTCGCAGAACACCGCAGAACCAATCTCAGTAACAGAATTCGGGATTGTCAGTGACCCAGTAAAACCATGGCAGTCTTCGAACGCCCCATCACCAATCTCAGTAACGGAATCAGGGATAGTCAGCGACCCGGTAAAGCCAGAGCAGCCATCGAACGCAAACGAACCAATCGTGGTAACGGAATTACCAATAGTCAGCGTCCCGGTAAAGCCGGTGCAATAGCAGAACGCCCCATCACCAATCACGGTAACGGAATCAGGGATAATCAGCGACCCGGTAAAGCCCCTGCAACCATAGAACGCCACACCACCAATCTTGGTAACGGAATCAGGGATAGTCAGCGTCCCAGTAAAGCCGCTGCAATGACTGAACGCACCGTCGCTAATCTTGGTGACGGAATTCGGGATATTAAGCGACCCGGTAAAACCAGAGCAGCAGGAGAACGCATTACCTCCGATCTCGGTAACGGAATTTGGGAGAGTCAGCATCCCAGTAAAACCATGGCAGCCTTCGAACGCCGAATCACCAATCTCAGTAACGGAATTTGGGAGAGTCAGCGACCCGGTAAGCCCAAAGCAGTCGGAGAACGCACAAATACCAATCTTGGTAACGTACTTACCGATAGTCAATGTTCCGCTGACAGATTTATTCCCAGACCTGATATTAGGATTTTGGCAAAACGCGCGAGAACCAATCGCGGTAACTTTGTAGTTTTTTCCGTTATACCTGACTTCATCGGGGATGACGAGATTGACGATATCTTCCGATGCGCCGGTTACGGTAGCCGTCAGAGTCGATTCGTCGTAAGAATAAATCAGCGGGTCGTAGGGCTTGCTTTCAACATTTACTGTTACTAAAGGGAATGTCACTTCACTGTTGCCTGTTGATGAGAAAATTGCATCAGTGATGCTGATTGTCCCGCCGGAAAAGGTGTCTGACGCCTTGACTTTAAGATTCAGCAGTGTGCCGGAGGTTTCTAATGTGCTGTTAGAGTTTGAGAAGCATACCAGTTTCAGCGTGTTGCCGTCGATGTGAGCGCTTAATTGATGTGACTGTGATATAGTCGCGCCAAGCTCTGCACCGGGAGCTACGAATGACAGCCCGTCGGAGAGCGTTACCGTAACCTGGAAACCGGTAAAAGCACCGTCGGCAGTGAGTTCCATAGAAATTTCATTCTCGACACCCTGCATTATCTCGGTCGCGGAAATTTTTAACGAGTTGGCGGCACTCATTGCTGAAGTGGCACATAAGATGCACACTAAAGCGACAATTCGGGATAAAAATTTACTCATAAAGGTCGATTTTATTGTGTTAAGACCGATTGATCTTCCGGATCACCCGGCACAAGCATTTATTTATAAGGTTAAAGTCATATAACGACAAAGGTATCAATATTTTCCATTCCCCGCAACATCCCCCCGCATTTTTTTGCCGCATTTTTCACCCTCCCAATCGGAATTTGTGGCGTTTACCCATTACCCGCTTGTAGGGACGCGATGCATCGCGTTATTATATAGATTGTTACGTGCCATGGCGCGGCGCGGACGGGTACATTGCGGCGGTTAACGCGATACATCGCGTCCGTACAATAGACGTACAATAGTCTGAAAAATCAAGGGGAAAACATTTTGTTTCATAAACTGAAAAGAGTTAACTTTGCCGTTGCTATTATTTATAAACAGAATCAAAAATTTAATATCCTCCTACCGCTATGGCAAACTGGTTTGAATGTAAAGTACGCTACGATAAAATGATGGAAAACGGTGCCCAGAAGAAAGTCAACGAGCCTTATCTCGTTGATGCTGTCTCGTTTACCGAAGCAGAGGCACGCATTATCGAAGAAATGACACCGTTTATTTCCGGAGACTTCTCAGTATCGGCTGTAAAACGCACAAAAATCGCCGAAATATTCTGGGATGACTCAGCCGACAAATGGTATCTCGTAAAAGTCGCTTTCATCACTATTGACGAAAAAACTGCCGTCGAGAAGAAATCGGTCTCTCTCATCCTTGTAGCCGCCAATGATTTCCGCGGCGCTTTGGACAGTTTCATGGATGGCATGAAAGACACGATGGCCGACTTTGAAATTGTGTCCATTGCCGAGACTCCGATTATGGATGTCTACAGAATGAAAGTTGCCGGTGACAAGAAAACCACAGAAGAATAATGTCGACCGACATAGCTAAAAAGATTACGGCAATCACTTCGACGCTGCCTGAAGGCGTCGAGCTGGTTGCCGTTTCCAAATTCCATCCCGCCGAGGCGATAATGGAGGCTTACGGTGCCGGACAACGCATCTTCGGAGAAAGCCGCGTCCAGGAACTTCTCACCAAAATCCCGGCACTGCCTGCCGACATAAAATGGCACTTTATCGGTCATCTGCAAACCAACAAGGTGCGTCAGCTCATCGGCAAAGTCGCGCTGATCGAGAGTGTCGACTCGGAACGTCTGCTGCAACTTATCGACAATGAAAGCCACCGCGCCGGTGTGGTGACACGAGTGCTGATGCAAGTACATGTGGCTCAGGAAGAAACAAAATACGGTTTCACACCCGACGAACTGTTGAAATACTTTGCCGACCGGCGCTTCGAGTCGCTGCGCGCCACCCACCTGTGCGGCATCATGGGCATGGCGTCAAACACCGACGACCGTGAGCGGGTTACCGCCGACTTCCTTGCAATCAGACATCTCTATGACACTATCGTAGCCTCGACACCCGACCTGCGGGGATTTGACATCGTCAGCATGGGGATGAGCGATGACCGCGACATAGCAATAGCCAGCGGCTCGACCATGGTGCGTATAGGCACAGATATCTTCGGCGCCCGCGAATACTGAATCACAAGGGGCATCAACGGCATTTTCAAGCCCATTTTTTTTTAATATTTTTATAAATATTATTATAAAAAGCGTTATCTTTGTGAACCGAGACACGGCATCATCAGCCCGCTCTTACCTTGAAACTAATCAATCTAAAACAAATAACTAATCATTAATCCTCTCAATGGCAACACAATCAGCAAAAAAAGACAACAATTTAGTTGCTATCATTACAATGTTCTTCATCTTTGCAATGATTTCGTTTGTTACAAACATGGCAGCTCCGTTCGGTAATATCTGGGGTTTCAGATACGAATGGGCAGGCATGGCAGGTAACCTTATGAACTTCACGGCTTACCTCTTCATGGGTATTCCCGCAGGTAACATGCTCATCAAGTTCGGTTACAAGAAAACCACTCTTATCGCCCTCGCAGTCGGCGCTATCGGTCTGAGCATCCAGCTCCTCTCAAGCGTAGCAGGCGGCAACATTGTCGTAATCGGCGGTGAGAATCCCACTACACTTGACCTCTTCATCTACCTTCTCGGTGCACTGGTCTGCGGTGTCTGTGTCTGCATGCTTAACACCGTTGTAAACCCCATGCTCAACCTCCTCGGCGGCGGCGGTAACAAGGGTAACCAGCTCATCCAGACCGGTGGTACACTCAACTCACTCTCAGGTACACTGACCCCTATGCTCGTAGGTATGCTCATCGGTACCCTTACCAAAGAGACCACCCTCGCATCAGTTGCTCCTCTGGTAATCACCGGTATCTGCATCTTCGTAGCAGCTCTCATCATCATTTCATTCATTAAAATCAAAGAGCCTCAGGCTAACCTCAACAAGGTAAAATACGAGCACAGCCCTCTCGCATTCCGTCACTGCCTTCTCGGCGTGATCGCTATCTTCTTCTATGTAGGTATTGAAATCGGTATCCCCGGTGAGCTTAACGCATGGATCAGCCGTGAAAGCTTTGAAGGAGCAGCTGCCGTAGCCGGCTCACTTGCCGCTATCTACTGGCTGATGATGCTCGTAGGTCGTCTGCTTAGCTCAGTAATCAGCGGTAAAGTATCGACCCGCACTCAGATGGTGACAGCAACAACCGTTGCAATCGTGTTCCTCCTCATCGCAATCTTCCTCCCCGAGGACATCACATTCCACTCACCCAGCATTGAATCACTCAACATCACCAGCGGCGAAGTTCCCATGAAGTGTCTCTTCCTCTTCCTCTGCGGTCTCTGCACCTCAGTAATGTGGGGCGGTATCTACAACCTCGCTGTTGAAGGACTCGGCAAATACACAGCAAAGGCATCAGGCATCTTCATGATGATGGTAGTCGGCGGTGGTATCATGCCCTTCATCCAGGACTGGATCGGTCGTAACTTCAGTTACGTTCAGAGCTACTGGCTTGTAATCGCTATGCTCGTCTACATCCTCTACTACTCTATCATCGGATCGAAGAACGTCAACAAGGACATACCCGTTGACGAAGCACCCGACCTCCGTGACCTCTAATCAGAGGATGACGGACTCACTGACAAATCCGTTTCAACTAATTATTCACTAACCTATTATTTATCAAACTTCAGGCTGTTGTCCGGCGACAATTTCCACTTTTTGCCTCCGGACAACAGTTCTGATTTTTCAAATCATTCCTATGGAACTTAATTCTGAATTGCTTACGCGCGCAGCCAATAACATCAGAGTATTGGTGGCATCCATGGTCGAGAAATCAAAGTCGGGGCACCCCGGCGGAGCCATGGGAGGCGCTGATTTTGTAAACGTACTGTATTCCAACTTCCTCGTGACCGACCCCGACAATCCCACCTGGATTGCCCGCGACCGCTTCTTCCTTGATCCCGGTCACATGTCAACCATGCTCTATTCAGTGCTCGCACTGACCGGCAAGTACACCCTCGCCGAGTTACAGCAGTTCCGTCAGTGGGGCAGCGTGACACCGGGACACCCCGAAGTAGACCCCAAACGCGGTGTTGAAAACACCTCCGGTCCCCTCGGTCAGGGTCACACCATGGCTGTCGGCTGCGCTATCGCCGAACGCTTCCTCGCAGCACGTTTCGGAAAAGTGGTTGAACACAAGACTTACGCATTCATCTCTGACGGCGGCATCCAGGAGGAAATCTCACAAGGAGCCGGTCGTCTCGCAGGACACCTCGGACTCAGCAACCTCATCATGTTCTACGACTGCAACGAAGTGCAGCTCTCGACAATGGTAAAGGACGTAGACGCCGAGGACTATGCAGCAAAATACCGTGCATGGCACTGGAACGTCATCGAAGTTGACGGCACCGATCCCCTCGCTCTCGCAGGCGCTCTCGCCAAGGCACAAGCCGAGACAGAGAAACCGACCCTCATCATCGGTAAGACTGTTATGGGACGCGGTTGCGTGACAGCCGACGGCTCTAACTTTGAAGGCAAGTGCAGCACTCACGGTCAGCCCATCAGCAAGTCGGGTGCCGACTACGCCATGACAGTCAAGAATCTTGGCGGTGATCCCGAGAATCCCTGGGTAATCTGGGAGGACGTGAAAGCCCTCTACAAGCATCGTGACGAGGAGCTGCGCAAGATTGTCGCCGAACGTCATGCCGAAGAAAAAGCATGGGCAGAGGCAAATCCCGAACTTGCACAGGAACTCCAGAACTTCATCGACGGCAAACTTCCCAATATCGACTACAGCGCCATCGTGCAGAAAGCCAACGACGCCACCCGTAACGCATCAGCGACAGTGCTCGGTGTGCTCGCAGAGAATGTCAAGAACATGATCGTATCGAGCGCCGACCTCGCCAACAGCGACAAGACCGACGGATTCCTCAAGAAAACCACCGCATTCAAGAAAGGTGACTTCTCGGGCGCATTCCTCCAGGCAGGTGTTGCCGAGCTTACAATGGCTTCAGTAATGAACGGTATCGCTCTCCACGGCGGTGTCATCGGCGCCTGCGGTACATTCTTCGTATTCTCCGATTACATGAAACCCGCCGTGCGTCTTGCCGCCTTGATGGAACTCCCCGTCAAATATATCTGGACTCACGACGCCTTCCGCGTAGGTGAGGACGGTCCCACTCACGAACCGGTTGAACAGGAAGCTCAGATACGTCTCATGGAAGAGCTGAAGAATTTCAGCGGCAAGCCGAGCGTACTGGTGCTCCGTCCCGCCGACAGCATCGAGACAAGCGTAGCATGGGAAATGGCGATGGAGAACAACGAGACTCCTACCGCGCTCATCCTTTCACGCCAGAACATCAAGGACCTGCCCGCAGCTACCGGCAACCGCTATCAGGAAGCTCTCGGCGCACGCAATGGCGGATATGTAGTCATGGACTCTCCCTGCCCCAAGGTTGTCCTTGTAGGTAACGGATCGGAAGTTTCACTCCTCTGCGAGGTGGCAACCCTCCTCGAAGCCGGTGAAATCCCCGCCCGCGTGGTATCTGTTCCTTCAATCGGTCTTTTCGAGCAGCAGTCTAAGGAATACCGCGAAAGTGTTATCCCCAATGGCGTTCCCGTATTCGGTCTGACAGCAGGACTTCCCTCTACCCTGCGCTCACTCGTAGGCGCTCACGGTATGGTCTACGGTCTCGATCACTTCGGTGCTTCAGCACCCTATCAGGTGCTCGACGAGAAATTCGGCTTCACCGCACAGAACGTGCTTGACGCTGTCCTCAAATTCATAGGAAAATAAATTAACCGCTGAATAAAGAATAACGGCGACCGTGGCTTACAGACAGCCACAGTCGCCGTTATTTTTTATACTTATTACGCGCCATAAATAAGCGCGCCATGATGAAATGCAAGGGCCAAAATGTCGGATCAGAAACGGGCGCGGATAAGGACGGGGAAATGATCGGAGGGCATGCGGGTACGGAACTTAGCCATCTTAAGCTCGGCGGGGGCGTCACGGGTCGCCGCGTCCTCGGCGTCCTCGGGGGTGCGATAGCTATCGGTCAGAATACCGTATTTGATAACTTCAATCTCAGGACTGACAAAGAGGTGGTCAAGGCGGCTTGTGGTGTACGAATCGGGACGGAACGAATTGAACGTACCGTTAAGTTCATACACACGCGTCGTCTTGTCGTGAGAATCATCAAGCAACGGACTGGAAGTTATGAGCCTATAAGGATCGCTCGTCTGGTCTACGTTGAAGTCTCCGGTAAGAAATGTGGGCAATCCCTGTCCAAGTTGGGTCACTCGCTCAAGGACGAGACGCGCACTCTCGGCACGGGCAGTCACACCGATATGATCCATGTGAAGATTGAAAAACATAAACTCCTTGCCTGACGGACGATGACGGAACTTCCCCCATGAACAGATACGGGGCTCGGCAGCATCCCACCCCTTTCCGGGCTGTGCCGGGGTCTCAGACAGCCAGAAGTCACCATTGTCGAGGAGTTCAAACAAGTCGGTACGGTAGAAAATCGCCGAGTGCTCGCCAGCCGTCTTGCCGTCATTACGCCCTACTCCGATACAAGCGTATCCCGGAAGAGCCTCGAGCAGCTGATCGAGCTGAGAACGGAAACACTCCTGTGTGCCGAATATATCGAAATCGTGAAAATCAATGAGACTTGCCACTACGGGACAGCGGCGCTGCCAGCCGTCGCCACGCGTGGAATCACTCTTGAGCAACAGACGCAGATTATAGGTCGCGGCGTTAAACTCGGCTTGGGGAAGATTCTGAGCCGAGGAGCCGAGGACCACGGCGATAAACAGTGAGAGCGAGAGGAACAGTTTTTTCATGGAAATTACTTTTAAATTGTTTTCAGAAACAAAGGTACAAAAAAAATCGCGGAGACCGCGATTTTTCTGTATATGTGTCAATCTGTGTAGAATTGCGACAAACGGGCGAGACTTATTTCTCGCGCATGTAGACGTTGACAGGCGTGCCGTTGAAGTCCCAGTTCTCGCGTATCTTGTTTTCAAGATAGCGGCGATAGGGCTCCTTGACCCACTGTGGCAGATTACAGAAGAATATAAACGTAGGCACGGGAGACCCCTTGAGCATGGTCACATACTTAATTTTCACATACTTACCCTTGTTTGCCGGTGGCGGATAAGCGGCAATCACTTCCTGCATGACAGTATTGAGCTGCGATGTAGGCACGACACGATGACGGTTTTCATAAACCTTAATCGCAGTCTCAAGCACCTTGAAGATACGCTGCTTGGTCAGTGCCGACGTGAAGATTATGGGGAAATCTGTGAAGGGAGCGAAACGGTCGCGTATCGCAGCCTCATAGTGCTTGATTGCCGTGACCGACTTGTCCTCGACAAGATCCCACTTGTTGACACACACGACAAGACCTTT